>JBKPOS010000024.1:0-19782 GCA_046733215.1 Gemmatimonadota bacterium | reverse complement strand
CCGAACCGCTCGCAAATGCCAGCCAGGAATGCATCCGTCAGCATGGGGATGTCGGAGCGGCGCTCGCGCAGCGGGGGGACCTGAAGGATGTGGACGTTGAGCCGGAAGAGAAGGTCTTGCCGGAATCTGCCTGCGGCGACTTCGGCATCGAGATCGCGGTTTGTTGCGGCCACAACTCGGGCATCGACTGCAAGTGGGCGATTACCGCCAAGCCTGGTCACTCGCCGCTCTTCGAGCACACGCAGCAACTTCGCTTGGGCTGCGAGCGGTAGCTCACCGATCTCGTCCAGGAAGAGTGTGCCCTTCTCCGCGGCTTCGAATGCGCCCCGCCGGGCGCCGGCCGCGCCGGTGAATGCGCCACGCTCGTGTCCGAACAACTCGCTTTCGACGAGAGATTCGGGAAGGGCGGCGCTATTCAGCGCTACAAACGGGCCTTTGGGGTTCGTTCCCAGCTGATGGAGATCACGGGCGACCAGCTCCTTTCCCGAGCCGCTCTCGCCCAGGATCAAGACGGGACTCGGAATGGGCGCCAGCTTTGCAATTGCTTCCCGCAGCTTGCGAATCGGCGGACTGTCGCCGAGCAGGGAGCTTTCGGCGTCCAGACGGCCGCGCAGAGAGCGAACCTCGGCCTCGAGCCTCCGGCGTGCGAGAATAGCCTCGATGTCGCGAACTACCCGCTCCATCGGCTCGTTCTTGTCGATGAAGCCGGCCGCGCCTGCGCGCACGGCCTGGACACATCGATCGAAGTTACCGGTGCCGGTATACACGATCACGGGTATGTCTGCGCCGCGATGCTGCAGTTGGCGAAGCACTTCGAATCCGTCCATGCCCGGCATCTCGAGGTCGAGGACGACGCAGTCCGGAGCTTCCCGTTCGATTGCTTCGAGCGCCTGCCCTCCTCCGATCGCGACTAGAGTCTCATAATTCGCCAGCCGCTTGAGATCGTACGCGTACTGCTCGGCCAGGGCCGCGATGTCGTCCACCACCAAGACCATCGTCACGCTCTGTCTCCTGAGGTGTTGCCGGGCGCGGCCTGCACTGCGGGAAGCTCGATGATCACTCTGGTACCGATGGTCGGCTCGGTTTCGATTCGCAGGCGGCCGCCCAAGTCCTGGATCAACCGACGCACGATGGTGAGGCCGAGCCCTGTGCCGCGTTCCTTGGTGGTGTAGAAGTCATCGAAGGCGCGGTCGAGCTCTGCCTTCGTCATTCCCCGGCCCTGGTCGGCAACGATGACCCGCACCGACGGGGTTGCGGGATCACCGCTCAGTTCCGTCGTGATCGTGACTGCGGCGCCCGTCTTTCCGTCCAGGCTGTCGGCGGCGTTACCCACGACGTTCTCGAGAACGCGCCGAATCGCCAGCTCGTCGCCACGCACCGGCGGCAGGTCGGACTCCAGCGCCAGAAGCAACGACGCTCGGCTCCCGGACAAACGAACAACTTCACGTACGACGTCGTTGAGCGAGCATGGCCCTGCTTGCATGACCGGAGTGAGACGGGCGTAGTTGCCGGCGAGGGTGTCCAGGTACGTCACGCTCGACTCCAGAGTGCCTCTCCGCTCCTGAAAGACTTGCGGAAGTGAGGCGGGCTCGTCGGCCGCGACTTGGGTCAGGTGCCGGAGGACGTGACGGATGGGCGCCAGACCGTTCTTGATATCGTGGTTCACCTGCCGCGCCACGTCGCCCAGTGTGGCACGGCGCTCTGCCTCACGCAGCCGTCCCGCGCTTTGTCGCAGTCTTGCAGTCATATCGCCGAGCAGTCGGGAGAGTGCGCCGATCTCATCGTCGCGATCGATGGCAAAGTCCTCATCCAGCCGGTCGAGATCGATCTTCCCGGTCTTACGAGCCAACTCAGCGAGGGGTTGGGAGACCCGTCGCGCCATCCAGGCGGCGGCAAGGAGTGCCGCCGCCGTCGTAAGACCAAGCGCGGCGAGAAACCAGGCGTTCACATTTCGTCTGAGCGTCTCCAGCTGGCTCAGCGACTGGGTGACGATTACGCGGGCAGTGTCGAGCTTGACGTCGGCCACGCGAGTGAGATCGAGAAAGGGCAGGCCGAGCACAGCTACGACACCCGATTGATCGGGAGCAGCGGCAGTCCCCGGTAGCGCGAGGCTCACGGCAAGGCCGCCGGCCGAGTCGACCTGGCCGATGCGTTGAGGGTCGAGGGCGGCACCGCCGACGATCGTGAAATGCCGTCCGCCCACTCGAAGCGAATCGAGCCGCGCCAGAGCGAGGAAGTCCCCCTCGGCAGTGCGTGCTCGAACCACCGCGAGCGTGTCACGCGCCTGGGCCAGCAGTGCAGGAAGCTCCGGGTCGAGTCGGTCGAACTCATTGCGGAAATGGCCCGAGCTCAGAATTCGGCCACTGCTGTCCTGCACCTGAAGCAAGGCGAGACCCGCCACCCGCATTGCTCCGCCCGCATAGTCAAGCAGCCAGCCCCGAGCGGCGGGATCGGCCTGGACGGCCGCAAGCCGGAAGCGGTTGTCTGCCGCCAGCTCGTCTCGGAGGGCGGCGAGTCGCGCCGCGACTTCTCCACTCCGTCTCCGCAGGTCCTCCTGAACCACGTCAGCCAAGACATGGACCCGGCGGTCGTATTCGGCGGTCAGCCTACGATCCGTCTCGCGGCGCACGCCGAACGCCAGCACGCCGAGGGGGATCAGCAGAACGCCGACGAAGGCGAGCAGCAGCCGGGTGCGGAAGCTCACGGCTGCTCCGGGACGAGACGAAGTCCAGCATCCCAATCGACGCTCAGAGGCGGCGCTCCCCGGCGCAGGATGGCGTGAGGCCGAGTCTCGACCAGGGGGATGATGGTTACGTCCGCGGGCCAAAGGATCGGCCCTTCGCAGGGAATGAGCGGCATCTTCACCAGCGAGAGCACGTACGCCGGCTCTCGGGCGGCCCGAATCGATTGGAGCAGAGCGAGAGAGTCGAGGCCGATAATGGAGCGTGCCGGAGCCGCCCCGATCGCGACGATCCTGGCCGCCAGGTCACGAGCGGTGTGATCGTCCGCGAGATACGCCAGTCGAGCGCCTTCGGCTTGCGGAGCTCCAGCGGGAAGGGCGCCGGCGCAGCTTCCCCACGGGAATGGCGGCTCGGCGGCTCGGGCATCGACCCGCACGGCGTCGCGGGCCAGCGTTTCCCGCAATCGAGCGCTCCACGCGCTGTCTGGCGAAAAGCCCGAGCGCTTAGGGACCGCGAGAACGTAGGTGCGATTCCAGGGGAGCGGCACCGAGGAAAGCTCGGCGCGAGCGGACGCGTAGTCGAGAGTCCCGGGATCGTCGGTCACGACCAAGTCCGCACCCGCGTCGAGGGCATCCCGGAGATCCCGAGCGGCAAGTACTCGCACAACTGGGTGCGGGCCGGTATCGACAGGCAGCAACGTGGGCGGGTTGTTCCCGGAAGCGCCAGGCCGATAGGGGCCAGTACCGACCGGCGCACCGCCGGCTGCCCTTCGCGTCAAGGTAAGCCCCCGATCGGCCAGTGCTGGCGGCAGCGAATCACGCGGAGCGGCGAGCGTCAGCTTGAGCTCATGCGCGCCCACCGCGGCCACAGCCAGAATCCCCGCTGCCTGCACCAGATGACCCGCCGCAGAGTCGGCCGCCCAGCTTGCTGCAACTGCCTGCGGGGTGAGTGCGACCTGATCCCAATACTTCGCATCCGGGCGAAGGGTGACGACCCACACCTTGCCGCCATCTTCGGGACGCCAAGTCGCTGCGAGGGCCGGTCGAACACGACCGGTGCAGTCTAAGCGCACCAGCGTCTCGTACAGCAGACGGTCCACGAACGCCGGCGGCGCGGCGATGGGCATGGTATCCCGGCCGGGTGAGGTCTCGTGGTTGAGGACGCACTCGTCGGGCGCCGGAAGCTCAGGTTGAGGTTCGGCCTGACCTGGCTGAGTTGGAACTGGTCCTTCGGGCGGCTGCGACGGCGCCGGCGCGGGCGCACCGGGGGCGGGGGGTCGGGACGGCGTGCCGCACGCGGATGCGGCCCACGCCAATGCGAGCGGCCACAGCCAAGCTGCGGCGGTGCTCGCCGCTCGGCGCGAGGATGGAGACATCGATGCTGTGAATGTAACTGCTGCGGATCAGGCGGAAGCGCGTTCCCGAAGACGGCCGGCCACTACAGTAACGTTGTCGGAACCACCACGCGAGAGAGCTCGATCGATCAGGTTGCGGCAAATCGCCTCCGACGACTTGACGGTTGCGAGCTGCTCCGCGATCTCCTCGTCGGTGACGTGCTTCGTGAGGCCGTCGGTACAAAGCAGCATGGCGTCATCCCACTGATTGTTGAGGGTGGTAATGACAGGTCTGGGCTGCTCGGCTCCCAGCGCGCTCGAGAGCACGTGGGCCCATTTGGTTTCGCTGGCGCGAGACGCCGGCAGCACGCCCGCATCGACCAGCGCCTGTGCCATGGTCTGATCCTTGGTGAGCTGCTCGAGCCGCCCGTCCCGCAGGCGATAGCAGCGGCTGTCCCCCACATGCACCAGGTATGTGCTGGGCCAGCGGAACACGGCCATTGTGAGGGTCGTCGCGGAGCTTTCGGGATCGACAAGAACAGCCGCGTGGCTTTCCGCGACCGCGCGCTCCAGCTCCTCCAGAAATCGGCTCTCGTGTGCCTCGTCGTTACGGGAGGAGAGCCTCATGGTGTGCGTGGCGTACTGCGCAATGGCTCGAAGTGCCGTTCCGGAGGCTTGTTCTCCGCCCGGCCGTCCGCCCACGCCATCGGCCACGATGCAGAGGTACAGACGCATTTCACTGGTGAGGTCGCCGAGCTGGGTGGCGGGCACACTCGAGGCATGCACCTGCATAGTCTTGTGCAGGCTTGCGATCAGGAACTGATCCTGATTTACGCGTCGCACGTTGCCCGGATGCGTCAGGCCGAAAACGTCGATGTCGGCTGCGAGGGGCCGGGTTGTAACAGATGGCGCTGTTGCGACAGCCACGGGATGCTCCTGCCGGACATTCGGGTCCACTAACATGCGCGCCCCCGCCGCCACCGCAACCCTCGATGGTCGGCCCCTACGGTAGTGCCCTGACCTTCCATCGGGGATCCTTGGGGTCGTTAACGATGCCGCCGCCGGAAAACGGGTGCAGGCTCGTGCGGCGCCTCGAAATCTTCGGGAGCCGGCGGCCGGAACAGGAGATCGAATGCGAGGAAAATCGTGTGCGACCAGGGATAAAGCAGGAACGGTGAAACCAGCATGGCGACACCAAGCGTCCACTCGATGCCGTCCCAAGGGGGACTGGGCCAGGTCCACCACAGTGCAATACCCAGCATCGCGGCAAAGATGGCTTCGACTGCCATCAGATTGACGAAATAAGCGCCGAGCCAGTAGCCGCGTTCCCCGCGGGCGAAGTTGAGGCCGCAGGATGGGCAGGCGGGTGCGATGCGGATCCAACTCAGAAATACCGGACCCCCACCGCAGGCCGGACAACGAAGCCGGGCAGCGCGCCAGAAGGCGGAGACTACAGCAGGGCGGGGTGGCACCGCGGGCCACTCGGGAACGGCGGGCATGGGGAGCGCTCCTTCCCCATGCATACAATATCCGGTCGGTCCTGTCTAGCTACACGTACGCGCGGCGAAGCATTTCAGCGGCGGATTCGTCCAGCATATCCGCGTTGCGGAGCTGGTCGAAGCGGTCGAGCAGGTCCTCCATCCGAAGCCGCCGCTTTCGGGGCCCGGAAAAATCTTCCAGAATGCGACCGCGATGCATCAGCAACAGCCGTTCTCCAATGCGAACCGCCTGGTGCATCGAATGCGTCACCATGAGCGTGGTCAACCGGTCACGCTCGACGGTCTCTTCGGTGAGCCGCAACACCTGCTCGCCACTCCTTGGGTCGAGGGCAGCGGTGTGTTCATCCAGCAGGAGGAGCGCCGGCCGAACGACGGTAGCCATGAGGAGGGTCAGCGCCTGCCGCTGACCGCCGGAGAGGACTCCGGTCGGCGTGAGCAGACGATGCTCGAGGCCCAGGCCCATGCTCGCGAGCTGCCCGCCCAGTTGGGCTCGGCGGCCGCTGCTCAATCCGAGGCGGAAGAGCTGACGTGATCGGCCTCGCTGCGATGCAACGGCCAAATTTTCAGCGACAGTCAAGTGTGGAGCGGTACCCGAAAACGGGTTCTGAAATACCCGCCCGATCATGCCGGCCCGGCGATGCTCCGGCCAGCGGGTGACATCCTTCCCGCCAATCCGGACGATCCCCTCATCCAGCGCGATACTGCCGGCCACCGCGTTGAGCAGAGTGGACTTGCCCGATCCGTTGATCCCAATGACCACCACGAAGGTTCCCGGGTCGACCGTGAGGCTCACGCCCTCGAGCGCGCGCTGCTCACTCGGCGTTCCCGGGAAGAAGGTGTGGCGGAGGCCGATCAGCTCGAGGGCTGCGCCGCTCATGCAGCCACCGGTGGCCTAGGCGAGGGACGGAAGGCGCGACCGAGCGCCCGGGGCAGGACCAGCGCGATGAGCACGAACACCGCGGTCACCAGCTTGAGCGCGTTTGCATCGAGACCGGCGCGGAGCGCCGCCGCAACCAGGAGACGGAAAACGATGGTGCCGATGAGAACACCGGTGATCTGGCGCGCCGGCCCGCTCCGCCCCACCAGCGCTTCGCCTACGATGAGACAGGCGAGCCCGACTACCACGATCCCGAGTCCCATCTGCACGTTCGCGAATCCCTGGTACTGTGCGAACAGCGCACCGGAAAGTGCGATCAGGCCGTTGGCCATCACGAGGCCAAGCGTGACCATGAATCCGACGTCCACTCCGAGCGCCCGCGCCATCTGAGGGTTGTCGCCGGTCGCGCGCACCGCCAGTCCCAGGTCGGTACGAAGAAACCGCTCCATCAGGAACATGCTGCCCAGCACGAAGACCACGAAGAGAATCAGTGCAGCGATGTTGCCGGCACTCACCGGTGTGCCGAAGAGCATCACCTGCGGGGGGCCGCCGAGCGCCGTCCACATGCGCTCAGCTAGTCCGGGCAGGGTATCCGCGGCGGCGAGTGAGACATCGCCGCCGTGCATGACGTAAAGCTGAACCGAATAGAGTGCCGTGCTCACGAGAATGCCGCCCAGCAGCGTGTCGACCCCGAACGCCGTGTGCACCACACCGGTTGCGGCGCCGGCCAGCCACCCCGCGATGGTCGCGATGACCGTGGCCGTTACGGGATGGACACCGTTGGCGAGCAGCATCGCCGCCACGGCCGCCCCGAGTCCGAACGATCCGTCGGTGGTGAGATCGAGCCGGTTGAGCACGCGGTAGGTGAGAAACACCCCGAGCGTGAGCAACGACAGAAGAAGCCCAACTGAAAGGGCACCGACCAGCAGGTTCATGCGGCGCGGGTGACCCCGGTGATTGAAGCGGCCCAGCACAGGCGAAGTTGGCTCTCGCGAGGCGCACGACGGCAAGGCCGCCGTCGTGCGCGCTCGAAATCCTCATTGAGGCTTCGCAGCGCCTCCCTTAGAGCTGTCCGCCAGTTGGGTCTTGGTCGTCTGGAGACGGTAGAACGGGATCTTGGCCGGACTCTCACCTCGGAGGATGCGGGCAATCATCTTACCGGCGACCACGCCGCCTTCCTGGAAATCCGGGTAGAGAGCCGCCGTCGCGCCCTTCATGATCTCGAAGGGTGAGGGAGAGAAAACCGGGATCTTCTTTTCCTTGGCGACTTTGATGATGCTCTCGAACCCGCCGTGGGCCGCATTTCCGTAGATCTCGATAGCGTCCACCTTTTTTCCGACCAGCGCATTGATCGCTTCTGTAGCGTCGCTGGGCGTGTTCATGGGAACTGCTTCCACTTGTAAACCGCCCTTCTTGGCGGCGCCGGTGAGCCGGTTCTTCAAGTCGACCGACAGCTGCTCGCCGGGACTGAACAGCACGCCGATTCGCTTGGCCTTGGGGACGAGCTGCTTGATCAGCTTAATCCGCCGCTCCTGCTCGGGATCGCCGAAGCCGGGGGAATAGACGCCGGTGACATTCGGGAGATGGACGGAGTCGCTGGTGCCGGCTCCGGCGGCGAACGGATCCGAGAGGATATGGAAGACGATCGGCGTGTCCTTGACCCGCTTCACCGCAACCTGGAGGGTAGCATCCTGCAGCGTCACGATGACCTTGGCCTTCTGATCGAGGGCCGCGTCGACCAGGTTCGGCAAGGTGGCCAGATCGCCTTGAGCACTGGAGGACTTGAAGACGAAGTCTCGATCCGCCTCCATCCCCTCCTCCTGCAAGCCCACCTTGAGGGCATCCTCACTCCACTCACTCCCGATCCAGTCGGCTGCCCGGATCAGTGCAACGATCGCAGGCGCCGAGGCGGGCGCGGCCGCATCGTTGGCAGGCGGCGCCTTATCGGCGGAGGTGTCCTTGTTGCAGGCGAGGGCGATCCCGAGGGCCGCGACGAGCGCCGTACGCCGGACGAAGGACTGCCAAACGGACCCACGCTGCGGGGTCATGCGACTGCCTCCCAGGTGACGGTAAACATCTCAGGCGAAGCGTGTCATTTTATTCACGGCTCAGGCTTTCCGCAAAGAATGCGACAGATGGTCAGCTGGCCGATGACCACTCGGTCCTAGCCGCGCCGCTCTTCTATCCAGCCCTCCAATTCGGCCAGCACGCGGTCCCGATCGAGATCGGCCAGCAGCGCGTGAAAGGCCCCTGAATATTCCACGTATCGCTTATCGGGCTGACCGACGACACCGAAGAATTCCCGAGTCCCGTCGGGGAACACCATTCGATCCTCAGCTCCGTGGAGCAGGAGGAGAGGGACGGGAAAATCGCCGGCGCGCTCACGCAAATCGTGGGCAGTTCTGAGAACTTCGGCCGCGAGGCGAGCAGACCCTTTGCGGTGGAACAAGGGGTCGGTCACGATCGCCTCGCCGGCCGCCGGGTCTCGAGACAGCCGGGAGAGATCGAGGCCGGTTTCGAGGGTGAAGCCGGGCCAGATATGCGACATGATTCGCCCCACCGTGAGGAGCCAGGCCGGCGTGCCGATCCGACCTAACGGTGGCGCGATGGCAATGACGCCGCGCAAGCCAGCTGGATGATGCAGGGCATAGTCGAGCACCACCAACCCGCCGAGGCTGTTGCCTAGCAGGAACATCGGCCGGCCGTCCTCCTCGGCTCGGACGACAGCGACGAACCGATGGAGGTCATCTCGCAGCTGAGTCCAGTTGTCGATGTGGCCCCGGGCACCGGGGGAGCGACCATTGCCACGCATATCGAATGCGTGAACCGCGAATCCGCGGGGAACGAAGAAGTCGGGCAGCATGGGGTAGAGGCTGCTGTGGTCGCCGATTCCATGCACGTTGACCAGTATGGCGCGGGGGGAGACAGCCGGACGCCACTGCTGGCGGAACAGTTCGAGCCCGTCAGCGGCCCGAAAGGTCGCTTCGGAGTGGGTCTTAACCGTCTCGGGTTGCGCCATCGTCGCAGCCTCGCTTGACACGGCCCTTGCGGGGATCAAACATAGCGGCAGGCAGGCAGTCCCCCGTCCCGTCCCGGAGACCGATGTCATGACCCTCAGATACGAGATGGTCGCGGCCCTCTTGCTGGCCGCGACAATTACCTTGAGCGGTGCCGCGCCGATGCAAGCCCAGTTCGGCAAGCGACTCACGCAGGCGGTACAGAGCAGTGCCGAAAACCGGGCCATCCAAGAGGTAGTGAACCAGGAGAACAAGGCCATCGACGCCGCTCTGTCGTCCGGCCTCTCTTCCGGGGACAAGTCGGCGGGCGACACGCTCTATGCGACGCTCAAGTCCGACGGCCGGGCTCCGGTGACCGGGATCGGCTTCAAAGAGAAGACGGCGACGATGACCGACGAGTCCGCGACCTCACTCAAGGCCATAGGCGCCATGCTCGAGGCTCACAGCGATCTCAAACTTCGGATCGAGGCCAATGCCGACGACAAGAACGTCGCAGTGGCGCGAGCACAGGCTGTTCGGGATGCTCTCGTGAAGGCCTACGGAATCGATGCCGGGCGGTTGCAGGCCGAGGGATATAAGAAAGCGGGGGACCAGTCGGTCGATCTGGTGCAGCTCTAGCTCAGCGAACTACGGTTGTCAGGCGATCCTCGACCAGCCACGCGGCCGGGCGATTTCGCACGTCCAGGGTTGTAATCGTGGCACGCTCGGCCGGCTCATGGGCCTGCAAGGAGTCAGCACCGAAGCGCAGCAGATAGGCCGTCGGTCCGGCATTTCGAGCGTGCTCGGCCACGAACTCGGCCAGCGCCGCTTGCCACTCGGTGGGGGCGGCCGAGCGGGGCCGCGCACCTGATCGATGGGCCTCGAGCCCGGCGATTACCTGCCGCCGATCGAAGCCAGCCGCGAAAAACCGGTTCCGCAGGTGCCGCTCTCCTTGGCGAGCCTCCCCGTCCCGAGAGATCAGCAGGTCGCAGGAACAACGGCCGATCAACAGACGGATGCCGGTTCGAGCCGCGGGATGAAGCTCGCGCAGTTTCTGCTGGTCAGCCGGCGGAAGCAGGTCCGCCGTGAAGCCTGCAGGAAGCATCGCCCGGATTTCGGAGAGGGTGAGGGGGCTCGCGACGTAGAGGAAGTAGCACATGACTGCGGTGAACGGTAAACGGTGAACGGGGACTCAGGCGCTAGGAACCCCCCGTTTACCGTTCACGCGGTTTCAAATTTGCAAATCGTCTCGCACCAACACCAGAATCGCGGCCTGCGGGACAACCAGATACTTCTTGTCCTCGAAGGTGATCTCGACGGCAGCTTTCCGGAAGAAAATCGCGTGGTCCCCGACCTTTGCCTGCATCGCGCGGGAACGTCGGTCGCTCGCTTCCAACTTCCACGGTTCGTCGTCCAGGCTACCGAGATCCGCTACGGGATCGCCTGGGCCGGTAGCAACGATGAGCCCGGTCTGTACCTGCTGGGTGTCCAACGCCGTCGGCGGGAGGTACAGCCCGACCCGGGTGCGATCCTCGCCTTCCTCAGGCGTGATGAGCACCCTGTCGCCGACGACGAGGAGTTGCTTCTTAGGGAATTCCATGGCTAGAACTGCGTGAACGCTGAATGGTGAACGGGGCTCTGCGTTGCTCCAGGAGGCCCCGCTACCCGTTCACCGTTTACCGTTCGCGCTTTCGGTCTGATGGATTGTAACCAGTTCTGTAATCCGGACCTTTCGCGTCCTGGTCGGGAGACGAAGGCTGATCTCGTCTCCGACTTTTCCATCCTTGAGCGCCCGCCCAAGGGGCGAGGCAAGCGAAATGTGACCGTCATCAATGTCCATCATTTCTGCCAGCACAACCGTATACACATCAGTCTCATTTGTCTCGAGGTCCAAGACGGTGACGCGCGAGCCCAGGCCCACCCGATCAGTGGGTGCCTCGGCGTTGGCCAGTTGAGTCAGCTGGTTGAGCCGTTGATGCAATTGACCCAGCCTGGCTTGCACAAACTGCTGGCGCTCGAGCGCCGACTTGTACTCCGAGTTCTCCCGCAAGTCACCCAGCGCCACCGCCTGAGCGATAGCCTGAGGAAGGAGTACGTTGAGCTCATGGCTGAGCTGGTCGACTTCTCGACTCAGCTTGTCCCGCATTTCATTGATCATGGTTGGGCCAGAAAGACAAGAAAACAAAGCCCCGGAAAAGCCAATCTCTCCGGGTCAGTCCAGGGCAGATTCTACCGGAATGATACTACACCTCGGCTGGGAGCCGATAGGGCAGCTTCAACTGCAAGGGGTGCAATCAGTTGCCTCGGCTTAGCTCTCGGTCTTGGGTTGGCGGCACCGGCGCACGCCCAGGCCGGCACCGACTCATCGTCCGCTGCCTATCACGCCATCCAATGGTACGAGCCGCTGGCACTGATGGGCGGGGTCACGCTCACGGCGGCGCTCGACGAGCCGGTCGCGGACCACTTCCGCGACCACCGGTCCCAGACCGCCGACGACGTTGCCGATACGTGGGTGAACCTGGGAACGGTGGGAGTGGGAGTGGCGACGGCGGGCGTCTTCGTGGGTGGTCTGATTTCGCACAACGCTCTCGTCACTCACGGCGCACTGCGTTCTCTATTCTCGGCGGGCGTGGCCAGTGTTGCCGCCGAAGGGATCAAGTTTTTGGTCGGGCGGGAACGTCCCAGCGAGAATTCCAGTGCCTGGAACTTCGACCCGGGCCATACCGACGCCGCGTTTCCGTCGGGCCATGCGAGCGTCGCGTTTGCCATGGCGGCGTCCTGGTCGGACGAAATTCATAAGACCTGGGCAACCATTGGCCTCTACGGAGTGGCGACGGGGGTCGCAGTCGGGCGCGTCTACCAGCTGGAGCACTGGGTCAGTGACGTGGTCGGCGGCGCGGCCCTGGGCATCACGTCGGCGAAGCTCGTGAGCGGCCGCTGGCGGATCTTTGGGCTTCGGCCGCCGGGATTCCTTGCCACCCCTACCGGCGCCGCCATCGTATGGCATGCCTCGTTCTGAGGGGTGCCTCTTCTACCTGGGAGCTCACCCTGACGGATGGTGAGGAAACGAACTGTGACCAACCAACCGCCATTCCGCTTGGCAACCCGCATGCGAAGCTTCCGCTACGCTGCTCGAGGCATTCGCGCGGTGGTCCAATCTCAACACAACGCATGGGTGCACCTGGCGGCCTCGGCGGCTGTCGTTCTCGCGGGCGGGATTGTGGGTCTTTCGCGTGTCGAGTGGTGTCTCATTGTCGGAGCGATAGTGGCCGTGTGGGTCGCGGAATCGCTCAACACCGCGTTCGAGGCGCTGTGCGATGTCGCCTCGCCCGCCATGCATCCGCTCGTGGAGCGGGCCAAGGACATCGCGGCTGGCGCCGTCCTCATTACGGCGATGGGGGCAGTCATCACCGGGGCACTCGTATTCGGGCCTCGGCTGATCCACCGGAATTGATGGTCGCGATCCAATTCGATCGCTCATGAGGCAGGCACTCCAGTCCCTGCTAGATGTCGAAACGTGCCGCAAGCATTCCACGTACCGGTCCACTAGCTTCTCCCTCGTCGAGTCCCATCGCCCGGAGACATGCGTGCGGCGTGTGCTGGCCGTTCTTTTCCTCACGTTTGTACCGCCAATCCTCGCCGCGCAGGCTGGGTCGCCGGCCGGCCCAGTTCCGGTTGCACGGCTCGAAGCCCGTCGCGCAGCCCTCGCCCATCGACTCGGAACCGGCGTTGCCATTCTCCGGTCTTCCGAGGAGAGAAGCATCGAGGGCGATTATGCCCAGGACAGCGACTACCGCGAGGACAACGATTTCTTCTACCTGACCGGAGCAGAAGCCCCCGAGTCGTGGCTGGTTCTGGTGGCCCGCGACTCAGCCCCGGCGAAGGTCATTCTCTACCTGCCGCCGCGCGACACGGTGACACCGTACAAGAGCGAGCAGTGGGTTGGTCGTCAGCTCAATCCGGGTCGTGAGGCCGCCTCGATTACGGGAATCAAAGACATCCGTTCGGCCGAACGCGCTGAGGCGGAGATCCCCGGGGTCGTTTTCGGTCCGGAATCGCCGGCACGGCAGGGCTTCCTCTACCTCAAGCCGGGGCCTGGACAAGCCGATTCGCCCTTCCTGCACGATTCCATCGTGGCGCACGCAGCGGCGGGCGGGGGTATTCGAATCGGCGATCTGGCGCTGGAAATGGCGCCGCTCCGCCTGGTCAAAGACGAGGACGAGCTCGCGAGGCTTCGCAAAGCCATCGCCCTCACGACAGCAGCCGAGCGGAATGCGATGGCGGCGCTCCGACCGGAGATGTACGAGTACGAGATCGAGGCGCTGATCGAGTACACCTTCCGGCGGGGTGGGGCCGAACGGGTCGGCTTTCCCAGCATCGTCGGCTCGGGACCCAATTCGGTGCTGCTCCACTACGACAAGAATCGGCGCCGGATGGAAGCGGGCGACTTGGTCGTTATGGATATCGGGGCCGAGTTCGGATACCTGACCGGTGATGTCACCAGGACCGCCCCGGTCAGCGGGACCTTTACGCCTCGGCAACGGGCTATCTACGAGCTGGTACTGGGTGCGCAGCAAACGGCCATCGACTCGGTGCGTCCCGGGATGGACATCCCCAGGCTCAATCAGATCGCCCGCGCCTACCTGCGGGCCCACTCGGATACGCTGTGCGGCCGGGGGGCCACCTGCGACAAGTACTTCATACATGGCCTAAGTCACTGGCTGGGCATGGATGTCCACGACGTGGGCGACACGCGCACGCCGCTAGCCCCCGGGATGGTCCTGACTGTCGAACCGGGTGTCTATCTGCCCGCTGAGGCGCTGGGGGTGCGGATCGAGGACGATGTCCTAGTCACTCGGGACGGGCATGAGGTCCTCTCGGCAGCAGCTCCCAAGCGACCGGATGAGATCGAAGCAGCGGTCCGGAGTGGCCATCAGCCCTGAATTCCGAGTGCTTGGTTCGCCGATAACAGACGCAGGAGTTGCTTGACGGGCTCGCCCGCCGTTTGTAAAGTGCGGGATTCCAGTACGTTCGTCGCGCTTTTCGCGAGATCCCTGGTCGATCGACAGGACTTCCCCCTCATGCTCCTTGGATCCCGTGTCACCCGGCGTCTGAGCTGGTTGGTGCCCCTGCTCGCCCTGATCGTCATCGCGGCGTGCGCAAAGGACTTTCCCCAGACGACGCTGGCTCCTAAAGGCGAGCTCGCCCGGATCGAAGACGATCTGTTCTTCACTACGGTCAAGTGGGCCACGCTCGTCTTCATTCTGGTTGAGGGAGCGCTGGTCTACGCCATCTTCCGCTTCCGCGGCAAACCGGATGATCCCGAGCCGCAGCAAGTGCATGGGAACACGATCGTCGAAATCATCTGGACCGTGATTCCGGCCCTGATCCTGGTGATGATCGCGGTGCCTACCGTAAAGGCGATCTTCAGAGAAAACGAGATGCCGAAAGGCAACCCGCTCACGATCGAGGTGATCGGACATCAGTGGTGGTGGGAATTCCGCTATCCGGAGTTCAAGCTCACCACTGCCAATGAGCTGCACGTCCCGGTGGGCCAGGTCATCTCGCTCAGGATGGGCGCGTTCGACGTCGTGCACAGCTTCTGGCTGCCCCAATTCGCCGGGAAGCGCGACGTCTTCCCCAACCGTGAGACCCGCATCTGGTTCAACGCGGAAGAGCCGGGTGAGTACTCCGGGCAGTGCGCGGAGTTCTGCGGGATTCAGCACGGACGGATGGCCTTTCGGGTGGTCGCAATGCCGCCGGCTGACTTCCAGAGCTGGGTCGACCACATGAAGCGCATCACGATGCAAACCGCCGCGCCGGTGCCGGGGGACTCGGTTCACACGTCAAGCGCCGGTGGCGCGGTTCAGCAGCCGAGCAAGCCGGCCCCGCAGGCACAAGCGCCGGCCGCCGACAGCGCCAAGGCAGCGCCGGCCCAGGGGCAGAGCCCCGAAGTGGCGCAGGGCCAGAAGCTCTTCTTAATGAAGGGATGCGTCGGCTGCCACTCGCTGGTAGCGTACAATGCGCCCAAGGGCCTGCTGGGGCCCAATCTTGCCAATGTCGGCGCTCGGTCCTACATCGCGGCCGGCACGTTGAAGAACACCGACGAAAATCTGGCGCACTGGATCCGCTTCCCTCAGGACGTGAAGCACGGCGTGCTGATGCCCAACCTCGGCGTCACCGAGGACGAGGCAAAGGCTCTGGTCGCCTTTCTCCGGACTCACCGGTAACCCGTTCAGGACGTTTATGGCTACTACGGCTGTTGGTCACGAAGCACTCGCCGCGGCGCCCGGTGAAAAGACCGGGCTCTGGAGCTGGATCACGACGGTCGACCACAAGCGCGTCGCGATACTCTACCTCATCGGTGCGACGGTGTTCTTCTTCCTCGGGGGGATCGAGGCGCTGCTGATCCGCATCCAGCTGGCGAGGCCGGACAACCACTTCGTGGGTCCGGAGTTCTACAACCAGCTGTTCACGATGCACGGCACGACGATGATCTTCCTCGCCGTCATGCCGATGAGCCAGATCTTCTTCAACTACATCATTCCCCTCATGATCGGGGCTCGTGACGTCGCCTTCCCGCGGCTCAACGCGTTTGGCGTCTGGGTGTTCCTGCTGGGTGGATTGTTCCTGAATGCGAGCTTCTTGTTCGGAGCGGCACCCGACGCCGGCTGGTTCGGCTACGCCAACCTGACCTCGAAGCAGTTCTCGCCGGGCATGCACGTCGACTTCTGGATGCTGGGTCTGCAGATCCTCGGCGTCTCGTCACTGGCGGCCGCGGTCAACTTTTTCGTCACCATCATCAATCTGCGCGCGCCGGGCATGCGGCTCATGCGGATGCCGATGTTCGTCTGGATGAGCTTCATCACTATGATCCTGCTGCTGCTGGCCTTCCCGGTGATCACGGTGGCGCTCATCCTGCTCATGTTCGACCGCTTCTTCGGCACCCACTTCTTCGTGCCTACAGGTGGCGGCGACCCGATCCTCTGGCAGCACTTGTTTTGGATCTTCGGCCACCCCGAGGTGTACATCCTCATTCTGCCGGCGTTCGGCATCATCTCCGAGGTGCTGCCGGTGTTCTCACGAAAGCCGCTCTTCGGCTACGCCGCGATGGTCTTCTCCGGGGTGTTCATCGCCTTCCTCGGTTTCGGAGTGTGGAGCCACCACATGTTCTCGACCGGCATGGGACCGATCGCGGACACCTTCTTTTCGCTCGCCACGATGCTGATCGCGATTCCCACCGGCGTGAAGATCTTCAACTGGATCGGCACGATCTGGGGCGGCTCGCTCCAGCTTAAGACGCCTATGCTCTTCGCGCTCGGCTTCATCGCAATGTTCATCATGGGCGGCCTCTCGGGCGTGATGCACGCCTCGCCGCCGGCCGATCTGCAGCAGACCGACACCTACTTCGTGGTGGCACACTTCCACTACGTGCTCTTCGGCGGAAGCATCTTCGGTCTGGTGGCAGGCGCGTACTACTGGTGGCCCAAGATGTTCGGCAAAGTGCTGGACGAGCGGCTCGGCAAGATCCATTTCTGGCTCCAGCTGATCGGCTTCAACCTCACCTTCTTCCCGATGCACTTCGTCGGCCTGCACGGCATGCCGCGACGAGTCTACACCTACCCGGCAGGCCTCGGGTTCGACCGCATGAATGAAATGGAGACCGTGGGGGCTTTCATTCTGGCGGCCGGCTTTGCGGTGATGCTTTACAACATCTGGAAGACTTGGCGCACGGCGCCGCCGGCGCCGGCCGACCCGTGGAATGGAGCTACACTCGAGTGGTCGATCCCTTCGCCGCCGCAAGAATGGAACTTCCCGGAGATTCCGACGGTAAGCGGTCGCGATCCGTTGTGGGAAGCCAAGCGCAAGCGCGGTGGTCCATTGCCCGAGCCGCCGCGCGTGAGTGGCCAGGGCATTCACATGCCGGCACCGTCCTACTGGCCGCTCGTCACGGCGTTCAGCCTGCCGCTTCTGTTCATCGGCCTGATGCTCGCGTCCAAGATCGGGCCATGGGGCATCTTCGTCGGCGTGGCCACGCTGTTCTTCGGGATCTATAACTGGGTGTTCGAGCCGAGTTATACGTCGATTCCGGGTGTAAAGGGTAAGGGGCATCATTGAGCTAGCATATCAGCTATCAGGTTCTCCGGTGAATGGGAGAGCCATGGCGGCAGGAGCTGACTGACAACTGATAGCCGATAGCTAATCCAAGGAGCTAGGCTTGACCGACATCGCGCACCCACTCGCCGCGCCCAATCCTCATCTCGAGACCTCAACGGGGCTCGACAGCCGCAAGCTCGCCATTTGGACCTTCCTCGGGTCCGAATGCATGTTCTTCGCGTCGCTGATCTCGACCTACGTCGTGTTCCGGCGCAGGAGCCTGGTCGGCCCGTTGCCGCATACGCCCTGGACCGACCCGGCCACCGGACGGGTGTACGAGCCGATCATCGAGATTCCGCTGGTCACGGTCGGCACCGCGCTGCTTCTGTTCAGCTCGCTTTTCATCGTGCTGGCGCTCTATGGCGCGCAGAGGGGGAACCGCAAGATGCTCCTGGGGTGGCTGGGGGCGACCATCATGTGCGGCATGTTCTTCGTGGGGATGCAGGTGTACGAGTTCACCCACTTTGTACACAAGGGGCTCACCCTTCAACGCAACATGTTCGGAGCGAGCTTCTTCACCTTGACCGGATTCCACGGCACCCACGTCACTATCGGCGTGATCTGGCTGCTGACGATGTTCGTGCTCGCGCTCCGGAAGCAGCTGCCGCCCGAGAACTCCATCAACCTCGAGATGGCAGCGCTGTACTGGCATTTCGTGGACGTGGTCTGGATCATCATCTTCCCCGTCGTTTACCTGATGCAATGAGGCCAACGACATGACCGCTCACGTGACCGCAGCCGAAGGGCATGAACACACTCACCCGACGCCGGGGACGTATACCAAGGTCGGACTGGTGCTCTTCATCCTGACGGCGCTGGAAGTCGCGCTCTACGAGATCACCTTCGGGGAGCACGCAGGCGCGCTGGGAGACCTTACTCACGTTTTCGTTCCCGTGCTGCTGACGCTTTCGGCAGCGAAGTTCGCCCTGGTTGCGATGTTCTACATGCATCTCAAGCAGGACAGCAGGCTCTTCACCGGCGTCTTCGTGTTCCCGCTCATCATTGCCGCCGTCGTCATTCTCGCGCTGGCTGCGCTCATGGCCTACCACATGGCGTTCGCGAAGTCGGGCGGGTGATGGCCGTTGCCCTCGCGCCGCTGTTGCTCGACACGCGGCCGAGACCTACCGTTCCCTTCGAGCCGAGTTGGGCACTGCATCCGAGCGTACTGATAGGCACCGGGCTTCTCGGTGCCTTGTACGTTTGGGGGATCGGGCCGCTTCGCCGCCAAAAGGGCTGGGAACCGCCGGTGCCGGCGTGGCGAATCGCTTGCTTCATGGCTGGCCTGCTGGTTCTGCTCGTATCGCTCAACGGCCCCATCCACGAGCTCAGCGACTACTACCTCTTCTCGATCCACATGCTGCAGCACCTGCTGCTCACGCTGGTGCTGCCGCCGCTTCTGCTCGCCGGCACGCCCGGATGGTTGCTACGGCCGCTGGTGCAGAAGCCCTCGGTGCTTCGGCTCGCCAGAATCGTCACCCATCCGGTCATGGCCGGCGTCTTTTTTACCGCCGCACTGACCGCCTGGCACACCGTTCCATTGTACGACCTGATGATGCGGGACCATGACGTTCACATTTTTACTCACCTCTTATTCATCGTCGCCGCGGTAATCATGTGGTGGCCGGTGATGAGCCCGTTGCCCGAATTGCCGCCACTCGCGCTCGGTCTTCGCATGCTCTACCTGTTTCTGGTCGGCATTCCGATGCAGCTCGTCGCCGCGATCATCACCCTCTCCGATTCGGTGCTCTATGACTGGTACGCGGAGGCTCCCCGCACCTGGGGTCTGTCTCCGCTGGACGATCAGAAACTGGGCGGATTGCTGATGTGGGTCCCGGGCAACCTGTACCTGTTCGGGGCGATTGGGGTCGTGTTCATGGTCTGGGCCCGGCAGGAAGGGTAGCGCCGGGTTGCGGGCTCTCTTGTCGCGGCCTACGTTGGAGATGCCCTCTGACACGCTTTGACGCGCCTCGAGGGCTTAGGGGCGCTGAATGATAGAATCGTCTCGACCTGGTGAGCCGCCCGCCGCGGCCCGTCCGGCCGCGCTCGCCTCCCGCGTGGCGCAGCTCTTCCGGTCTCCAATGAGTGGGATCCTCCGCCTGCGCCTCGCGTTGATGTTCGCGATTGCGCTGGGCCTCCTTGCCATCATCGTCATCGTTTCGTACCAGACCACGGAACGCTTCGTGGCCGCCAGTGAAGAGACCGCTGCCACCAGTCGGCTCCTCCTGGAGCTGGAGCGTAC
>JBKPOS010000023.1:0-7757 GCA_046733215.1 Gemmatimonadota bacterium | reverse complement strand
CTCTTTGGCTCGCCTGGGCGATGAGGCGCAGGGCCCCTGCGGTCACCTTCGCCCTCGGCTGGATCGGCGCTACCCTCGCCATCGTTGCCAACATCCTGGTGCCGACCGGCGTGCTGCTCGCGGAGCGGATCCTGTATATGCCGTCGATCGGCGCCGTACTGCTGCTGGCTGCCGGATGGGACTGGATCTACCGACGCCGGCCGACGCCTGCCATCGTCGGGCTGATCGTCGTCCTGGCCGCGGGCGCTGCTCGGACCGTGACCCGCAATCCGGTTTGGCGGAACAACGACACCCTATTCCCCCAGATCATTCGCGACGCACCAGGATCGTTCCATTCCAAGGCGATGGAAGCCATCCTGTCGGAACGCCGCGGGGATCTGCGGAGCGCGGAACGGCAACTTCGGCAGGCGCTTTCCATCTATCCGCTCGCCTGGGGCCTGTGGAAAGACCTCGGCAGGGTGCTCGACACTCAGGGCCGGTTCGCCGAGGCGAGCAAATACTGGTGGACGGCATGGCGGCTCAACAATAGCGCGCTTGTGACTGCGCAGCGCGCGATTCAGACCGCTCTTTTTGCCGGAATGGTGGACACTGCCGAGGCGCGACTGGCAGTGGCTCGGGCAGCCCGTCCACAGAGCGGCGAGCTATTCCTCGCCGCCGCCGATGTTGCCCTCGCGCGAAACCAGCCCCGCCGGGCCATGACGCTGCGCCGTCAGGTCGCCTGGGAGTATCCCGACTCGGCTCGTTTCTGGGGGTTGACGGCGGAGGCGGCGCTCAAAGCAGGGGAGTGTCCTGAGCTGCTGCGGTCGATCGGCCGACTTCGCGGGCTCAAAGCGGACCCGGCTCAGATCGTCTCACTTGCGGCGGGAGCCAAAGGGCTCGACTGCCGCTGAACCCCACGCTACTGCAATCTATCTCCCGGAAGCGGTAGCGATCGCTTTCCTCCGGACAGCGCCATAACCAACTGGAAGTACCACTGACCCAGGCTGGCACCTTGCTCGGCGAGCGTGGCAGCGCGAGCAGTGTCGCCGGTTGTGAGGAGGCACAAGTAAAGCCGAGTGCGGGTGTTCTTCCGATGGGGGTCCATCGCGATGGTCCGCTCGAAGATGGGCATCGCGGCAGGACATCCCTCGCTCCCTCGAACCACTTGGCCGAGATCCTCGAATACGCCCGGATCCTTGTTGTACAGCGCCGCGGCGTGTTCGAGTGCGATGCGGCCCTGTGCGGTGTGCCCGCGCGATGCGAGCTGGTTACCAAAGAGCTGCCAGGCTCGATAGTCCCGGGGCGCGTCCAGCACGGTCTGCGCGAGTAAGGTAGGGGTATTGCGCCACACCGGTTGGCGCAGCCCGCTCCGGATCACTCCCGCCACCAACAATGCGGTCAACGCAGCCAGCCCCAATCTTCGCAGCACCTTCCCGTCCTCGGGCAAGGCCTGCCACACGGCATAGATCAAGGGTCCGAGAACCAGCGACGTCCCGACGCTTGGCAAGAGCAGCGTTCGCTCAGCCACAAGAATCCCCGTGGGCACGAGCAGGTTGCTCACCGGAAACAGCGCCAGGCCGGCCCAGAGGAATCCGAACGCCACGGCGGGCCGACGCCGCCAGTTAGCGACAACGAGAGCGACGGCTCCCACGAGCACGGCGAGTCCCAATGTTTGCGCGACGCCCCAGCTGGTCGAGACGTCGACGTCGGGTGGCCCATAGTCGGCCTGCAAGTGGGCCGGCCAGATAAACAGGCGAAGCCAGATGGGAATGATTCCGAGGACGGTGAGAACGCGGTCACCGAAGCCAAGGCCGCTGAGCGAAAAGAAAGGATGCTCGCCGACCAGCGCGTCGAGCGCCCAATGACGAGCTGCCAGCACGATTCCGACGGCGAGGCCCGCCAGAATCGCGGTGGGTAGCAACACCCGCACGCGTTCCCGCCAGCCACGGGGATCGCGGACGACTGTGATCTCGGCGGCGGCGAGCAAGGCCGGGAGAACGATGCCGTTTTCCTTGCTGAATGCGGCAATGAGAGTGAGCAGGAAGAAGCTGATGCTCTCGCTTGCCCGAAGCTCCGATCGGCGCCGGGCGCGGAGATAGATAAGCGTGCCCAGCGTCAGGCAGAGCGTGACGACCAGCTCCGATTGCCCCACTCCGTTACCGACCGATTCGACGTGGACCGGATGAACCGCAAACAGCGCCGCAGCCAGCCAGGCTGCCTCGCGGGTCATCATGGCACGCCCCACCAGGTAGACCGAGAGCGTCAGGGCGAGATACAGGAAGACGTTCACGGCGTGAAAGACGAACGGGGTGCCGCCGCCGGCTATCCATTGAAGCGCGAATCGCGCGATCGTGAGCGGCCGATAGAGCGAGCCGCCAAGGTCGCGGGGCCAATACCCTGTTACGAAGAAGTTGAGGAAGTCGTCGAACGAATGAGCCCGTGCGTTCTTCTCGATGATGCCGCCGTCGTCGTAAGCAAAGCCGTTCCACAGACTAGTAACGCTGGCCGCCAGCGCGAGGAGGACCAGGGCTAGGGCGGGCGCCCAGTCCAGCGCCCGCCGAGCCAAGCTCGTGCGCGGATCAGACACGGGATCTGCAGACAAATCTTGCATCCGTCCCAGAGATACCGGATTTGGCGAGGGGCAAGTGGATGATGGTGCAGCGAGCAAGCTGAACTCCATTAGACAATTGGAACGATGATGGTGTCCAGCGGCGGTCGTTCAGCCACCGGAATGGCGAGAATCGTTCCAAATGTTGATGCCAGATTCCGCACTCCTGTGGTGAGCGGCTCGAGCGGTCGGAACATCTTGCAAAATTCGGCTCCGGCTCTCGAAACGGGACTCTTGGCGAAGCCTCAACTACGTCCGTAAATAGCGTCGGCTCCGAGAGTTGGGGCGTCGCGGCCTAACGGTGGCATACGGGTTGCCCCTCCCGACGTGCCGGAGACACCCGATTCTCGGCTCCCGGCGTTCAGCCGCAGGCGACCACACTTGGAGGAAAAATGTCGAACCGTAAGGGTTTCACCCTGATCGAGCTGCTGATCGTGGTCGTGATCATCGGCATTCTGGCGGCGATCGCCATTCCGAAGTTCGCGAACACCAAGCAGAAGGCGGTCCGTTCCAGCATGATCTCGGACCTGCGTAACCTGGCCACCGCGCAGGAGGCGTTCTACGCCGACTCGACCCGGTACGCCGGCAGCTACAGCAGCACCCTGGGCTCGAACTCGGTGAACTTCTCGCCCAGCCAGAACAACGTCATGGCGATCACCACGGGTGGTAGCGGCTCGTACTGGTCGGCCACGATGACCAACACCGGCTATAACAGCGGTTCGTCCACCTGCGGCATCTTCGTCGGCACGACTGCGACGGTGTCCGGGTCCACGGCCGAGGGCGTGCCGGGCTGTCAGTAAGCTGAACGGTTCACGGCGGGGGCATGGGTGGCATCCGCTGCCCATGCCCCTCGCTGTAGCCAAGCATCTCAACGTGATCGAGAGACACAACCTGACGTTCTGCGCGCCGTCCGCAAAGGACCGGCGCGCGCGCGCTTAGGATCGACCGGAAATGCCGCAGCCCCGTCGATCGCTCCGAACCGAGCTGCTGGTGAATCTCGGGTTCGTAACCTCGTCGGCGGTCATCCTGGTGGGCCTGACGACGGTCGTGCTCGCGGGCGGAGATCTCGACGCAACGCTGCGGCCACTGCTGGTGTTGTGGCTGGCCAGCACAGTGGTCTTCGTGCTCTTCGGCGCCTACGTGGTGCGGCGCCTCGTGCTCACCCCGCTTCAGCGTCTCTCAGCCGAGGCGGATGTGCTGGCCGCGGGTGGACTCGAGCCGAGTCGGCCCGGGTATGAGAGTCCCGAGCTGGCGCACCTGGCGAATCGGTACCGCGCCATGGCCGACAGCCTGATCGACGCGCAGAGCCAGATGATTCGCGTCGAAAAGCTGGCCGGCATCGGAAGCCTGGCCGCGGGAGTGGCGCATGAAGTCAGGAATCCGCTGGGCGCACTGAGCAGCTACGTCGATGTGCTACGCCGGCGGGGAGCTGATCGGGAAGTCACCGACGCCATGCGGGGAGCCATCGAGCGAATCGAGCGGACGGTACAAAGTCTGCTGACGTATGCCAAGCCGAGTGTCGGTCACGGCGCAACGGATCTCAACAGCGCGGTTCGATCGAGTCTCGAGTTTCTCGGCGCGCAGGGTCTGCTCAAGAATCAGCGGCTCACGATCGAGCTGGAGCCGGGTCTGCCGAACGTGCGAGGCGACGCTCACCTCCTCGAGCAGGTCGTGGTGAACCTGGTGGTCAACGCCTGCCAGGCGTCTCCGGGAGGGGCGCTGATCATAGGGACCGCGCGGCAGGCTTTCGAGCCGCGCCATAGGGTCGCCACCCGGGCGACTGATCCCTGGAGTCCGGAAACGAGTTTAGCGAGAGCCGAGCGCGATCAGCTCTGGTCAAGTCGCCCGCGTCGGCCGGATGTGCCGGCAGGTACTCCAGGGGTGCTGCTGTACGTCGCCGATGACGGCCCCGGGATACCGGACAGCGATCGGGAACGCGTGTTCGACCCGTTTTACACCACCAAAGATCCGGGAGAGGGGACCGGCCTGGGTCTCGCAATTGTCGCCCGTACCGTGCACGACGCGGGTGGCACTGTCTGGGTAGATCGTGCGCGCGAAGGCGGGGCCGTCTTCAAGGTTTTCCTGCCTCTCGCCTGGAAGTCTGTGCCCTCTGTCGTGGAACCCGGCTATGCGCCTGCTCATCGTTGACGACGACGCGGACCTTCGCCAATCCCTGAGTCTCCTGCTGCGCGAGGCAGGGTACGAGGTAGTGGCCGAGGCTGATCCGGAAGAAGGGCTCCGCCGTGCGCTCGCGGAGGACTTCGATCTTATCCTCTGCGACGTAAAGATGCCGCGGATGGACGGATTGGCCTTTCTCCGCCGGTACCGAGGTGAGCGAGGTGCGGCGCTGATCATCATGATGAGCGCGTACGGCGCGGAAGACGCCGCGCTCGAGGCGATGCGGGAAGGGGCCTACGATTACATCCGGAAGCCGTTCCGCCCTGACGAAGTCACCATGGTGGTGCGGAAAGCGGAGGAGCGGGAGCGACTGCGCCGCGAGGTGGAAACGCTTCGCTCGAGCATCGGAGCGGACGCCGCGCGAGACCTGGTCGTGGCGGAGAGCAAGGTCATGCGAGACCTGCTCGAGCTGGCGAGCCGCGTCGCGCGGCACAACACCACGGTTCTCGTCACCGGCGAAAGCGGCACCGGGAAGGAAGTGCTGGCCAAGGCCATCCACCGGATGAGTCCCCGCCACGACGCGAGTTTCACCGCAATCAACTGCGCCGCGATTCCGGAGCAGCTGCTCGAGTCGGAGTTGTTCGGCCACACCAAAGGTGCCTTCACCGGCGCAACGGCGGACCGGGCCGGACTGTTCGAGACGGCTCACCAGGGCACGCTCCTGCTGGACGAGATCGGCGATCTTCCGCTGAGCCTGCAGGCCAAGCTGCTGCGCGTGCTCGAGGAGGGGGAGATCCGTCGGGTAGGTGGCCGGGATGGTAAGAAGGTCGACGTGCGCGTCATCGCCGCTACAGCCAAGCCGCTCGATCAAGCAGTCGAGCGCGGAGAGTTCCGGGCTGATCTCTACTACCGGCTCGATGTCGTGCGGCTGCACATCCCGCCGCTCCGGGAACGACGCGAGGACATCCCCGCGCTGCTCACCCATTTCGCGCGCCAGGCTGCACAGCGGCTGGGACACCCGGTGAGCATCACGCCGCAGGCGTTTGCTCTCCTGTCCGAGCATTCATGGCCTGGGAACGTCCGCGAGCTCCGGAATGCGGTGGAGCGGGCGGCCGTACTGAGCGGTACCAAGGCGCTCGACTGGGGCGACTTCGCGCTCGGGAATGGCACCAAGGCGAACGGCCACGGGCCGGTGCCTGCGAACGGCTCGTTCGATCTCCGCTCGCAGGTAGAAGAGGTAGAGCGCGCGCTGATCCAGCGGGCGCTGGAGGCCTCGAAAGGCAATCGGCGCGAGGCGGCGCATCTGCTGGGGATCAGCCTGCGGACGCTGTTCTACAAGCTGCGCCGGGTTCAGCCGCACGCCAACAGCAACTGAGTCGCACGGAGCAGCCTGCGTTATTTGTAGCCGGCTGCCTTAGTGGGAGCGCCATCCGTTGCACTCCGCGCAGATCCCTGCGTGAAACCAACCTGACAAATCGTATCGAATCGTTGCCCATCAACAACTTACGTTCTGGTACAGGCCCTGCTTTTACACCGAACAGTTCGCGGGCCGACGCGTGACCAGCCCCGGGAGGCTCTCTTGGCAGTGACCAACCGTCGCGGTTTTACCCTGATCGAGACACTCATCGTGCTGGGGGTGGCCGCCGTCCTCCTGGCCATCAGCTGGCCCAAGATCAAGACGCTCATGGTCAAGGCCAACGTACGCAGCGCACGGAGCGCCGTGATCGGGTATTACCAGCAAGGGAGAATGCGCGCGCTCCAAAGCGGACGCCCGACAACCATCTGGTTCTCGAGCAACCGCATGTGGGTGACGGCCACGCCGCGCCGGAATGCGGGGAGCGGCACCTACGACACGCTGGGGTACGTCTACGACTTCAACCAACGATACGGCGTCGCCGTTGCCGCCAGTCCCGATACCACCGTGAGCGTGAACGCCCGAGGGTTGGGCATCTCCGCGAACTCCATGACGCTGGCGCTTACTCGCTTGGGCATTCGCGATTCTATCGTAATCAATCAGATCGGGAGAGTGACCAAGTGAAGAACGAGCGCGGATTCACGATTGTCGAGGTGATGGTGGCCATGATGGTGCTCATTATCGGCGCCACCGCGCTGGTCGGCTCGTCCGGTCTCGTGAGCCGGCAAATCGGCAGGGGCCGCTCTATCAGCATGGCAACTCAGGTGGCCACCCAACGGCTCGAGACACTTCGTCGTGCGGCCAACCGACGCACCAGCGTCGGGGGAAGCCGCTGCCAGCATGCCAGTTTCGCCGGCGGCACCGCCACCACGCTCGGCATGAGTGAAAGCTGGGGAATCGTCTCGGCCGGCGGAACGCTTCGGAGCGTAGTTGACACCGTGACTTACGGCCGGACCAGCGGTACCAGCCGGGTCATTCTGCGTACCCTCATCGCGTGCTACTGACACCTATGCGAAATCAGCGTGGCTTTACTCTGATCGAGCTGCTCATCGCCATAGTCCTCATGGTGATCGTCAGCGGCAGCCTGTATCGGTTGATGACCGGCACGCAACGGTTGTCCCGTTCGCAGTTCGAGCGCGCCGATATGCAGGCGAACATGCGGGCGGGTGCCCTGGTAGTGCCGGCGGAGCTACGGGAACTCGGGTATGACTCTGTCCCGGGCGGGGCCGTCAACAGCGACATCATCGCCCTGGCGCCGGACAGTGTAGTGATTCGGGCCATCCGCGCGAGCGGTGTCATCTGTAAGCTGGCGGCGAATACCATCACCATCGATACCACACGGAATTACGCCGCGCTGCGTACGCTCAGGGGCGGCGCCGGCCAGGACTCGCTCATGATCTTCAACGAGTCCGACCCCAGCCTCCGAACCGACGATCAGTGGGTACGGCGTCGCCTCGAGGCCAATCCAACGGCGGGCACCTGTCTCGCAGGTGCCCCGTGGAACAGCCACGCGGGCCTTAACCTGTCCGTGAACAACATTCCCTGGGCCTCGGGCGGCTCGTGGCCCAGCGACAGCTTCACGGTGGGATCGTCGGTCCGGGTCTTCGAGCCGGTGGTGTACAAGTTCTACTCGAGTGG
>JBKPOS010000022.1:0-8035 GCA_046733215.1 Gemmatimonadota bacterium | reverse complement strand
CGCGCGGCTGAACCTGTCGCGCGATCGCCCGTTCATTGCCGTCATCGCGGCGGCAAGTCTCATCCAGGCGAGTCACGCCGTGTATTACGGCTTCTCTGCGGTGCAGTGGAGCGCCGCCGGTTTCGATGGGACCATTATCGCCGCGCTTTGGGCACTCGGCGTTGCCGCCGAGATCGTGCTGTTCGCGTTGCAATCCAGGTTGCCGCCGTTCTTCGAGCCGACGGTGCTGCTGCTGACCGGCGCCTGCGGCGGCGTGCTGCGCTGGATCGGAATGGCCTTCGATCCACCGGCTTTCATGCTGGCCGCGCTGCAATTGCTGCACGCCTTGTCGTTCGGCGCGACGCATCTCGGCGCGCTGATGTTCCTTGCCCGGCACGCACCGCCGGCACAGGCAGCGACTGCGCAGGGCTACCTGGCGATCGCGTCCGGAGTGGCCATGGCAGGCGCGATGGCGCTCTCAGGCGTGCTCTATCGTGATTTCGGCAGCGCCGCCTACGCGGCGATGGCTCTAATGGCGATCGCCGGAGGCGCTTGCGGACTGGTAGCGCACCGGCTCCGGCGCCAGGCGACGCGCTGAGCGTGTCTGCGAGCGTGGGCTGCGGTCACAGCTGGCGACGATCCCACTCAAGTCGCGCCCCTGCAGATAAATCATCTTTCGCGACAAGCCGCCGTGCCGCGAGATCCAGCGCCGGACCGACGCCGGATAAATATTCCAGAGCGCCTGCGTGCCCAACGGACTTGTTACAGGACGGCCGTCGTGGTCGGGCATCCAGGCGGCATGGAAGCCGAAGCGCGCATTCTGCGTCGCGCAGATACGCTCGCGCGGCACCACGCCCAGCAGCAGCGTGCATGCCGAAAGGCAGCTTCCATCGACGACGACATTTTCACCGGATGAGCGCAACGCGGCGTAAGCCTGCAAGTAGCGGCCGATCTGACCGCCGCGATCTTCCGAGATCCGCATTGTCGCGGATGCTGACGATACTGTGAGCGCCATCACGGCGGCGCCGAGCACCAGTCCCCGAATATTCATTTCCCCGTCCCGTTATCATGGCCCGCTGTTCGAGCAGCGGTGCGATCGTTGAGTTAAGTGTAGACCAAGCGGGCGTCCGACGGGAAGCATTGGTTTTCGAAATCTACAAGATCAGGGTGAACGGTCAGGCACATTTCGCGAACAGAATCAGGCTGCTGGCAGGCTAAAAAGTTCCGTGCCGTCAGCCCCAAAGCGCGGCCGAAGGCGGAAAGACAAGGCTGCCCTCGTAGCGCAGGCCGCCGGGGCGGTCCTTGCTGAGCAGCAGGGGTCCGTCGAGATCGACGAATCGCGCTCTTTGCGCCAGCAGCACCGCCGGCGCCATCGCCAAAGACGTCGCTACCATGCAACCGACCATGATCGTGAACTTCCGCCGTTCTGCTTCGGCGGCCGTGGCGAACGCCTCCGTCAGCCCGCCGGTTTTGTCCAATTTGATATTCACCGCGTCGTATTTTCCCGCGAGAGCGGGCAACGAAGCCCGATCGTGCATGCTCTCGTCGGCGCATACAGGAATCGTTCGCTCGGCGCGCGCAAGCGCGTCGTCCTTTCCGGCCGGCAATGGCTGCTCGATCAGCGCCACGCCTGCATGCGCGCAGGCCGCGAGATTGGAACCGAGACTATCTTCCGTCCACCCTTCATTCGCGTCGACAATCAGAGTTGCCTTTGGGGCAGCGTTGCGAACGGCGGCGATGCGATCGGGGTCACCGTCGGCCCCGAGCTTTATCTTGAGCAAGGCGCGGCTCGCCGCTTTTGCCGCGGCCTTCGCCATGTCGGCCGGCGCCGCCAGGGAAATCGTGAACGCGGTGGTCAGTGCGGCGGGCGCCGCGATACCGGCAAGCTCGTTGACGGGACGGCCGCTGCGCTTCGACTCCAGGTCCCAGAACGCGCAATCGAGCGCGTTGCGCGCGGCCCCCGGCGGCATTGCCGTCTGCAGCATGCGCCGGTCGAGGCCGCCTTCGATCTGCGGCCGCAGCCCTTCGAACTGCGCGGTAACGCTCTCGACGGTCTCGCCATACCGGAGATATGGCACGCATTCGCCGCGCCCGCGCGCTTTGCCGTCGGTCAACTCGGCCACCACGACGACCGCTTCGGTCTTGACGCCGCGGCTGATGCCGAACGATCCGGCAATCGGCCAACGCTCGACAGTGTAAGAAAGGGTCAGCGATGGCCGCGTCAATCGAAACGGCCGGCCGCGTGCGCGAGCATCGTATAGACCTTGCCCGTTTCCGAGGTGAGGTAAGTGCGGGCCACGACCTGGCCGCGATCGTCGCGTGACACCTCCTCGAGCAACCGCTCAAACTCCGAAATGTAGCGGTCGACCGTCTGCTTGAATTCGCGGTCCGCTCGGTACTTCTTGCGGATGTCGTCGAATGCCTGCTGACCCTGGAGCGTATAGAGCCGGCGGGTGAACACGTTACGTTCGCCGCGCTTATAACGATCCCAAAGGTCGGCCGCAGCGTCGTGGTCGATCATGCGCGCAATATCGACCGACAGCGAATCGAGCGACTCGATGGAGTGGCGCGGCGGCCGATCCTCGCTTGCCCGGGACGGTTCGCGCATGACGTCACGCGTCGTTTCGCGGGCCGGCTCGCGCGGAAGATCGCGCACTGGTTCGTTTTCTTCGCGTGACGCGCGATTGAGAAGATCCGAAAGCCAGCCGCGGCCGGGACTGGTGGCCGGGGCCGCGGCGACGGCGGGCGGTTCCGCGGGTGCACGGCGGGGAGGCGGAGCAAAGCCGCCGCTCTCGCTTCGCTGTGGCGGACGCGGCGGAGGCATTTCGCTTCGCGGAATATCGGCGGGAGCGCGCGGAAGCTCGCTGCGGCCCCCGACAACGGCCAGCGTGGGCTCTTCGCGCGTGCGGCGCACCACCGGCTCCACCGCGTCGAGATTGCGTCCGTGGCGCGCAACGATGCGATTGAGCTCGGCGAGAGCCTCGATCTGGTCGACGATAACCCGGCGCATCTGGGCGGCACTTTCGGCAGTTTCTTGCGGCAACTCGAAGACGCCGCGCCGGAGTTCGTTGCGCGTGCTTTCCAGCTCACGCTGCATTTCCGTGGCCATTTGCTTCATGCCCTGTACGGTTTCGCCAAAACGCTCGTTCGCGCTTTGGAACAGGGCCTGGGTGTCGCCGACGGTCTGCTCGTAGATTGCGCGCATCGCTTCGGAAGCGCGCTGGCGCTCTTCCTCGGCGTTTTCGCGGACGCGCTCGTACTGTTCGCTGATGGCGCGGGTGCCTTCGGCGCTCGATTCCGAGACGAGCCGGGCAACCTCGCGCGCACGCGTCGAAGCGGCCTCGAGGGATTCGTCGAGGAGGCCGGAGAACCGGGTCAGGCGCTTCTCGAGATCCTCGGTACGGATGTCGAGAGTGGCGACCAGAGAATCGAGCTGGACGCGCCGCTCGTTCACGCTGTCCTCGGCACGCTGATTGCTGTGATCAATGATCTCGACCGCCTTGACCAGGTCGCGGCCGTGAATGTCGAATTGCCGCGCCAGCTGTCCGAGGTCGCCGATGACCTGAGCCGTGATGTCACGGAAGGCCGCGATGTTTGTCTCGACGCGCCCGGTCGCATCGCCGGTTGAAGCCGTGATCTCGTTCATCGCGGTAACGAATTCGGACACGCGCACCATAAGCGTATTTTCCAGCGCGCCCATGTTCTCATGTGCTCCGCTGAGTACCTCCTGCAGCATGATATTGGCTTCGCGCAGGCGCTCGAAGAGGGCGGTCGTGTCGGACCGCAGCATCGTGTGCGTCTCGAGCATTTCCTTCACGGTCGACGTTGCGGTGTGCTGCGATTGCGCGACCGCTTTCTGCGCCGTCTCGTTGAGCTCGTTGATCGTGCGAGTGACGACGTTGGTCGCAGCTTCGCCCGCGGTGTTGATCATGCGCGAAATTTCGCTGCTGTTGTCCATCATCGAGCGCGTGAAGGCAAAGCCCTTTTCCTCGATCGCCTTGACGGCCTGATCCGTAGCCGTCGTGACGTCGCGCGTGAACTGGGCGCCCTTCTCGGTGATTGCAGCAAGCACGCCGCCGCTCTTTTCGGAGAGAACAGTAGTCATTTCGTTGGTGCGACGGCTGACAGCAGTGGCGATCTCCTCGGCCTTGCCGACGAAGCTGCGTGCCACTTCCTCGCTGACGTTGACCAAACTCCGTTCGGCGTCGCCTGCGCTGGCGCGGATCGCCTCGGTGGTGGTCAGTGCAAGCTGGCCAAGGGAGCGTTCGGCTTCCGCAGAGTTGACCTTGATCACCTCGCTGAGTTGCTCGAGCCGCGCATTGAGTGCGTCGGCGGCCGCCTTGCTGCGGGTCTCGATCTGGCTGGTGACCGTTTCCGCCCGGCCGATGAGGAGGTCCTCGAAACGGCCGATGCGGCTATCGAGATTGTTTGCGACTTCGAGCGCCCGGGTGCCGAGCGTCTGGTCGATCTCGCTGATCTTGGCGCTGATCGAATCCGCCACTTCGGCACCGCGTAAATTGATGGTGCCGGCCACCTCGCCGATGCGCTGGTCGAGCGCTCCGACGACGTCCTTGCCGCCCTCTGTGAGGGTCCTGGCCAGATCCTGCACGCGCGCGCCGAGAAGCGTCTCGAACTGCGCCAGACGCTGATCGAGTGTCGTCGATATCTCGCCGGTGCGGCCGGACACGCGCTGATCGAAGGTGTCGACGTAATTACGCAGGGCCTCGGCCACATCCTGCGTGCGTTGGCCAAGGCGGCCAACCAGCTCGCCGCCGTAGTTTTTCACCGTGTGGTCGAACTCTGTGATGTGCCGGGTGATCAGGTTGCCGAGGTTGCTTGAGTCGCGGGATATCTTCTCGGTGAGCTCGGTCCCGCCTTGATTGAACATCGTCTCGAAGGCCTGCAGGCGCGCCGTGAGCATCTCCTTGACTGCCTCGCCGCGGTCGTTGAGGGCGGCAACCAGGGTTTCGGCGCTCTCGCGGAAATTATCGGCGACCGCATCGCTGCGGCTGGAAATGGTGTCGGTTATGCGGGCGCCGGTCTGCTCGAGCTTCGAAACCACGTCGCCGCCGCGCAGCGAAAGGTCGAGGATGAGGGAGTCACCGGTCGAGCGCAGCGTCGTGTTGACCTCTTCGGCGCGCGCCGTAATCGATTCCGCAAGGCGGTTGCTGGTGTCCGTAATGGCGTCGGTCAGCTGCTGGGAGCGGGACGCCATTGACTCAATGGTAGTTGACGATTTGCTGGCAAAGTTCTGCGCGACCTGGTCGAGGCGCGCGGTCATCATCTGCTGGAGGCGCGCCGCAAGGTCGGCGAACTCGTCGTGCACATGCTCGGTCTTGAAATTGAGGCTGGCCGAGAGGCGTTCGCTCGCGGATGAGATGGCGTTGGTTGCCTGGTCGCTTGTCGTTTCGAGCCGGTCCAGCAGGGTGGAACCGCGCTCGCTCAAGGCGTCAATCATGGAATCGCCGGCATGGCCGAGCGCCAAGGTAATGTGCTCGCCTTTTTCTGTCAGGGAACGGGTGACCCGTTGAGCGACTTCATTGACCTTGTCGGCGACCAGGTCGCCGACCGAGGTAATGTCGTGGGCGAGATCGAGGTGGACGCTTGCGATAGCGTTGCGAACCTGCTCGGCCTGATTGACCAATGTCTCACGCTGGTTGGTCAGCTCCGTGAGCAGATCACGGATGCGGACCTCGTTGTCGTTGTAGGCGCGCTCGAGCGCCGACACCTCGTTGTGGACAAGCGCTTCAAGCTCGGCCGCGCGAGCGAGCGCACGCTCGACGCCATCACCCATGGCCGCGACTTCGCGCCGGATGGCCTGGCCAACGGTGACAATGGACTCGCGGGCGACCGTTTCGGGCTGCGCCAGGCGCATCGCCACTTCGGCCATCGATTCAGCGACCACACGCATGTCCTGTGCGCGATTGAACATGTGGGCGAGCACGAAGAAAAAGACGACGGGCACGATAATTGCGCCGCCAATCGCAAGCATGGCGGCAAAGCCGAGTTTCGCCGTCCCGAACACCGCCTGGGTGTCGATCGAATAGAGCGCGGCAATGCTGACGATAGCCCAAATGAACCCGGCGACGCCGGCAGCAATATACGGGCCACGCGACGGACGGTGGCGCAGTGCCTGCAGAATCTGACCGATGCCGATCCGGTCGTCGTTGGCGGCGCGGCGTGGCGTAGCATCGCCCGCCTGCCATCCCGCTTGCGGCCCTTCGTGCGGAAAGAGGTCGCCCGGTTCATGGGGCGGTGGTGTGTCCGTGAGGCTGGCTTCCGCGGGGCTAAAGGACGGACTGGGTCGTGTATCTGCGGGGCGTATGCTGAGGGCTTCCTGGATGGCGTTCAGCGCCTCTTCGGTCGCGTCTTTAGTTTTCTGCGGGGTATTCGCCATCTCGGTCGTCGCCTCGTCATTACGCCGGACTGTCGCCGCGGCCCGAACCGTCAAGAAATCAGGGGGTTATGCCGCAAGCACACGGCACCGTAGCGGCAGCCGAGCCGCCCATCTCCCCGATTTATCGCCCGACGCTCATCCTATCGCCTTGGCAACATGAAAGAAACCACGCCGGTAAGGACTTTTTTATCATCGTTAACCGATTGCTAACCATAGCAAACGGCGTCGGCCCCGGTTTCGTCCCGGCGGATGATGGTGGGCGAATTGAGGCCACGTTACGGCTGAACACGATTTGCGAACAGGAGTTATCGCACGCACTTACGGCGACTTAACCACCGTCGTCTTTCGCTGCCTTGCATTTACCGGGATTTGATCCCGATCGGGCCAAACTCTTCGCCAATAAAAACGGCTGGGAGGCCGAGATGGCGCAAGTCGCGGTCAACATATACGAGCGCGCGCAGCATGAAGCGCTGGATGCAGCGGTGCTCGACCGCAATCATCTCGCGCGCATGACGTTCGGCGATCGAAGCCTAGAACGGGAAGTCCTTCAGTTATTCGACCGCCAGTCGGAACTGCTGCTCGAGCGCATGCGCACGAGCGAGCCGGCTGCAATCGCGACGCTCGCCCACACGCTCAAAGGGTCGGCTGTCGGGATCGGTGCGAAGCGGGTTGCCAGTGCCGCCGCTGAGGTAGAGGCGACTGCACAGGCAAAGCCCGGTGAAATGAGCCGTGCGATTGACGAGCTTGCACAGGCTGTAGAAGAGGCCCGAGCCGAGATTTCCGCCCTGATCCGCGCCCATTGATTGGGGATGGCATCCTCAAAAGAATGATTATATAGGAGGCGCGCGCCACTTGCTGGCGCGGTCACTCCTGCCACGCTTCCTCATGCCGAAGATTACTTTTACCGATTCCAGCGGCAATGCCCGCACGGTCGAGGCCGAGATCGGCTCGACCGTGATGGAAACGGCCATCCGCAACAATATTCCCGGCATAGAGGCCGAGTGTGGTGGAGCATGCGCTTGCGCAACCTGTCACGTCTACGTGGACGAAGCCTGGCGCGAAAAAGTCGGCGGGCCGTCGCCGATGGAAGAAGACATGCTCGACTTCGGCTACGACGTGCGGCCCAATTCGCGTCTGTCGTGCCAGATAAAAGTGACCGACGACCTCGACGGGCTGGTGGTGTCGACTCCCGACAAGCAAGCGTAGGCCGGCGGCCTAAGACTTCATCCCGGCCGGCGCGACCTGCGAGTTCTTGAGGCCCATTTCGTCGAAGGCTTTGCGCACGAGACCCGATGCCTTCGCCTCCTCGATGAACTCGCTCACATAGGCAAGTGCGGCCGGTTTTCCTTTCGGCACGGCGACCGATGTCGTCGAATTCATGAAGCCGCCGTCGAGGATGCGCGAGCCGGGCACCTTGGTCTGCAGACCGGTGAGCGACTCACGGGAAAAAGCAATCGCGTCGAGCTTGCCGTCGCGCAACGCGGCGACCGCCTCGTCCGCCTTCTCGAAACCTGTGTGGGCTGCGTTCGGCGCCGTCTTGTTCGACGTACGAAAGGTCGCCGTGTTGGCAACCCCGCCAATGCGCACGCCGGGCTCATTGGCCTCGCTCACCGCGTTCAGCTTCGCGCCCGGCGCGACCAAATAGGTGCTCTGCAAGAT
>JBKPOS010000021.1:0-6522 GCA_046733215.1 Gemmatimonadota bacterium | reverse complement strand
AAGACGTCGAACGTGCTCGGCGCACTCTCGTTGCCGATGGCGTCCTTGGCCGTGCACGAGACCGTGGTCGTGCTGCCGATCGCCAGCTTCGTTCCCGCGACATAGTCGCAGGTGAATGTGGACGGCTCCGATACGTGACCCACATCCTCCACGGTGATGCTTTGCGCGTCGATGTCCAACACCGCGCCATTGATGTTGGCCGCGATCAGGTTGATCGTGCCGGTCGGGAAGGATGTGAAGAAGGCCGGAGTCGTGTCGACAACCTTCACCTTGAAGCTTCCGGACGCGGGGAGGCCACCTGCATCGGTCACGGAGCAGTTGACCGTGGTTTCGCCGAGCGGGAAAGTGCTGCCGCTGGCGGGCGTGCAGACGACGCTGGAGGTCAGGTCGCCGTCCTGGGCGTCATTCGCGGTTACGGTGAAGTTGACCACGGCGCCCGCGCTACTGGTGGCTTCGACCGTAAGATCGCTCGGCAGCGTCAGCGATGGAGGGGTGTTAGTGACCGGACACGCGGCGAAGGCTACAAACACAGTGACATTTGCGCCGGTCACGCTCAAAGCCGCCGGAGCACTCGTGACCAGATTGAACGGGACGACGGTAAAGCTCGATGACCCGGCCGTGGCCGTGCTCGCGTTCAGAAGCGTGAGCGTGACTTGGTAGGTGTCGGATCCAGGGCCTGTCGGCCTTGTTGCGACGTTCACCGTCGTCGGTACCGAACCCGCCCAACTCGTCCCGTTGTACTCCCAACGAGTATTCACCTTGAAGCTCGCCGGATTGTCCTGTCTGCCTGTGACGGTGTATGTCACGGTAACCTGTTGGCCAGCCGGCTCACAGGTCGATGGCTTGAGGCTCACCGGCGTCGTTACCGAGCCAAACGCACTGCTGACGGCCGCCGCCGCGGCCGACAGCACCGGCCGCTTGGCCGCTGGCCGCACAGGGGCGCTGACGCCCTGAGTAATTACCAGCTCGTTCTGAACGGCTGGACCCTCGGATACTGCGGTGGGACTCTCGCCGTTGCACGCGACGAGACCGGCCAGGGCGGCGACGCCCAGCGCCGTGAGCTGCCTTCTCATGAAAATCTCCTTTGACCTCAGAGGTCGGTCGGCAAATCCCGCGTGCCGGCACGCCCATCTTCGACAACCCAGCCGTCTCGTCTTGCGAGCGAGACCCGTGGCTTTGCGGACCGGCCTCGCGGCCGGGGTGCCCTTGTCGGAAGGAGGGGACCTACGGTCCCTGGGTTCTTCTGGGAAATCACTGGCGGATGAGCAAGATCGGCGCCCTGGTCCGGCGATCGTGCAGGAACCTGCACGCCCGACAACCAATTGCTACGCGAGCTGTTGGGCTATGCAGGATCTTGCGTCGAGGTGAGGCCGCCCGAAGGCGTCGCAAGCCCACAACAAGCCTGGCCCATCAGCCTGGCGCTCCGCTGTCACCGGCCACGCTGTTGGCGGCTTGCCTGGCCAATTCACCGATTTCAGTCCATCTTCCGGCACCCCAAAACCAGACCTGTCCATGCCCGAGCTCCTTCTCTCGAAGCTCCAGACCGCGCTTGCCGGCCGTTATCAACTCGAACGGGAGCTTGGCGCCGGCGGCATGGCGACAGTCTACCTCGCCCAGGACATCAGACACGCTCGGCGGGTCGCGGTGAAGGTGCTCCGGCCCGAGCTGTCCGCCGTCATCGGAGCCGAGCGATTCTTGGGTGAGATCAAGCTGACGGCAAACCTGCAGCACTCGCACATCCTTCCGCTCTTCGACTCTGGCGAAGCCGATTCATTCCTCTTTTATGTGATGCCCTTCGTGGAGGGAGAAACACTCCGCACTCGGCTCAACCGCGAGAAGCAACTGCCGGTCGGCGATGCGGTCCGGATCGCAACCGAAATCGCATCGGCGCTCGACTATGCGCATCGGCACGGAGTGGTCCACCGGGACATCAAGCCGGAGAACATCCTGCTGCACGACGGGCAGGCAATGGTGGCGGATTTCGGGATTGCGCTCGCGGCGAGCAAGGCGAGCGGCGACAGAATGACCGAGACCGGAATGTCGCTTGGCACCCCGCACTACATGAGCCCCGAGCAGGCCATGGGCGAGCGCGAGATCACCGCGCGGTCCGACGTGTACGCGCTGGGGGCCGTGCTCTACGAGATGTTGACCGGTGAGCCGCCGTTCACGGGAACCACTGCCCAGGCGATCGTGGCTCGAGTTGTGACCGAGAGCCCGCGCCCGCTCCTCCCTCAGCGTCACACGATTCCACCGCACATCGAAGCAGCGGTGCTCACCGCACTGGAGAAGCTGCCGGCCGATCGCTTCGGGACCGCGGCCGAGTTCGCGGAAGCCCTGGCGAAGCCGGGCTACACCGGGGCGACGACAGCGCCTACGGTTGCAACCCGTGCGACGACCTCCGTGCCCACGGCCCGCCGCTTCAACGCGTTCACTCTTGCGGCACTCGGCGTCGCCGTCCTGGCGGCTGGGGCCGCGGCGTGGGCATGGCGGCGGTCGGCTCCGACCCCAAGGTTGGCCCGGTTCAGTCTCTTCTTCCGGCCGTCGGAAGGATTGCGACCCGGCGCGACCACCAGCAGCATGGCCATCTCCCCCGATGGTACCAAGCTGGTGTACATCGGCCCCACGGAGGGAGGCACTCGTCTCTGGCTCCGCGAGCTGGACAAGCTGCGGCCAACACCCATTCCCGGGACCGAGAACGCAAGCAGCCCGTTTTTCTCACCGGATGGAGACCACGTGGGCTTCCTCCGGAACGGGCAAACCGTGCGCATTCTCTCTCTGCAGGGCGGCCCACCTCTCACGCTCTCGGACAGCATCAACTCGTCCGGCGGGGACTGGGGCACCGACGGCTACATCTATATCGAGGTGGATTCGGGCCTGGCCCGGATTCGCGCGACCGGCGGATCACTCGAGCCGATCTATAAGTTCTCGACCCAGCGGCATGAGATCGGCACCGAGTGGCCCAATGTGCTGCCGGGCGGGACTGGTGTGGTCTTTCGGGTGCGGCGGGCGGGTCAGTCGGCGACGGAGTTCGACATCATGGGCATGAAGCTGCCCCACGGCGAGGCGCACACGCTGATCCGCGGGATCTACGCTCGTTACGTCGCCTCCGGACACCTTCTGGTCGTGACAGCCGACGGCAAGCTGCTCGCCGTGCCCTTCGATCCCGTCAAGGTGGAGCTCAAGGGCTCGCCGGTGGCCATCCTCGAAGGCCTCAGGTCCGGGCCCTTCGAAGTGAATTTCGCGGTCTCCAACAACGGAACGTTTGTCTACGCGACCGGTGGCTCCTCGGCCAGCACCTCGGCATACTGGGTCACTCGGGAAGGCGCTACCGCTCCAGTCGACTCGGGTTGGGATCCGCAGGGGCTGCTGAACTCGGTTGCCCTGTCACCGGACGGAAAAACACTGGCCGTCGGTCTTCTCCGCGGAGCCGACAACGACGTATGGGTCAAGCAGCTTCCCAACGGGCCGTTCTCTCGCATCACGTTCGGAGACACGGCGCAGTTCCGCGCTACCTGGTCCGCGGACGGTCGGTCGGTTTACTACATCACGGATCATGGCAACAACGCCGGGCTTCCGACCGAAAGCCGCGCCGACGGCACCGGGCCTCCGCACGTGATGCTCAAATCGAAGTTCACGTTCGCCCAGGTGGTAGCGTCGCGGGACGGGCACTGGCTGCTTCTCCGGCGGTCGATCAACGAGCCGGGCGGAGGCGACATCTACGCCGTCAAGATGGGAGATACGACGCTGGTGCCGCTCCTCACGTCGCCCGCGCGGGAGACGGGCCCGGCCTTATCACCCGACGGCCGCTGGCTGGCCTACTCCTCCGATGAGTCCGGCACACCGGAGGTCTATGTCAGACCGTTCCCGGACGTCTCGGGCGGCAAATGGCAGGTATCGCTGAACGGCGGAACCGGGCCGGTGTGGGCACACAGCGGTCGAGAGCTGTTTTACGTCAACGGTCGGACCGAGATGGTCAGCACGGCGGTGCATCCGGGCCCCACGTTCAGCGTCGGCGAACCGAAGGTGTTGTTTTCAGCGGCCGACCTCACGTTGACCCCGACCTTCCCGCTCTACGACGTCGCACCAGATGACAAACGATTCGTGACGATCCGGAGTACGGCAGCCGGTATGGAGACCGAAGTCATTCTGGTCCAGAACTGGTTCCAGGAGCTCACGGCGCGCTCGGGGCGGTAGCCCTTGACGCAGGGGATGGAGTTTAGTTTGCTACTACCGATTCGCACACAGCATTGGCAATCCCGCCGCGCCTCTCGCGCGGCGGACGTTCCCCGTAAGGAACCAACCGAACAGGGGGCGCCATGCGTACGATTGCGGTCGTCAACCAGAAGGGTGGGTGCGGCAAGACAATCACAGCAATAAACCTCTCGGCCTTTCTCGCGATGGCAGGACGTCGAGTGCTGCTCATCGACATCGATCCGCAAGGCCACTCCACGCTGGGCCTCTCCATCAGCATCCTCAACCGAACGATGTACGATGTGTTGTGGGGCAAGAACGGCGGACCGGAGATTAGCATCCCCGATATCACGCGCGTGGTGACCCCGAATTTCGACCTCGCGCCCGCCGACATTCTCCTGAGCGCCATCCCCGAGTCACTCGCCGGGCTCCCCGGCCGGGAGAATATTCTCACCTGGGCCTTCAGCCAGCTCGACGGCCGCTACGACTACGTGATCGTCGATTGTCCTCCGAACGTAGGCCTGCTGACGTTCAATGCGCTCATGGCCTGCTCCGAAGCGCTCATTCCGATGGAGCCCAGCTTCTTCTCGCTGCACGGGATCGCCAAGCTGTTCGAGACGTTCGAGATCGTGGAACAACAGACGGGTCACCGGATCTCCGGGCGGGTACTCATGACGTTGTACTCCGGTCGATCACCCTTCGTGAAGTCCGTGCTGGACGAGGTTCGCGGTCACCTGGCCGACCGGCACTTCCAGACGGTGATTCGTTACAGCGTCAAACTGGCGGAGGCAGCCAGTCATGGCCTGCCGATCACCCAATACGCGACACGGTCCGCCGGCTTCGACGACTATCAGGCGCTTGCGAACGAGGTGCTGCAACAGGAAGCCTTTCTCCCGCCCGCCGAGAGCACTGCCGAGCTGACGGCGCCCGCGGTCACGCCCGACGGAGTCGTGTTCACCATAGAGGCGCCTGGGGCGGAACACGTGTACATCGCGGGTGACTTCAACGACTGGAAGCCGGACGGCAGCGAGATGGAAGCGGTGGGACAGGTTTGGAAGAAGCTGCTGAAGCTGGCGCCGGGCCGCTATCGGTATCGATACGTGGTAGACGGCCAGTGGTGTACCGATCCGGGAAACGCAACCGTGGAGCCCAGCCCGTTCGGCGGGAACGACTCGGTGCTGGTGCTGAACAACCTTCAACCTGCCGAAGAACCCGTTCCGCGGAGCGAAGATGGAGCAGCCTAGCCAAACAGTCCCGGGGCCGACGTTCGGCCGGCCGGATAAACCGCTGGGGCGCGGGCTGGAGGATGTCGCACGCGTCTTCTTGTCGGGCAACGCTGTCGAGAAGAGCTTCGAACGCAGGGCGGTCCCCCAGGCGACGCGGCCACTTCCTCAGGACGTGGCAGCCCGCAACACCCTCCTGCTACGGCCGGCTCAGGTTACTCGGCAGCAGCTGGCGACGGCACTGAAGGAGTTCGAGGGAGGGCTAGGCGAAGGGCTGCGAGAGATCGACGCCGAAGTACCCTGCCCGCCCTGGGGCGAGATCGATCTGCTGGCCGTTGATCGGGCAAACCAGCTCACGATCATCGACTTCGATACCACAGTGAGCGACGAGATTCTCGTGCGCGGGCTCAGTCACGTAGACTGGGCCGCGGAGAACGTGCCGAACCTGCGGCGCATGTTCAGAGGACAAGCCATCAACTTCTCCCTCCGACCCAGGCTCTTTCTGGTTGCTCCCCAAGCCTCCTTTCGCGTAACGCGGGCAGCACACCAGCTTACCGGTCTGCGGATCGATTGGGTGCGCTATCACGCTGTCGAAACAGCGGGCGGGACGGGCATTCTCCTCGAGCGTATCGCGCCGGTGTGAGCCGGACGATGAGCTAGCCGCGCCGGAACCTCTGGCCGCATCCCCCACCGATGGGGCGCAGCGGGATGCCCCACTCTCCGCTCGGCCCGTATCTTCCATCCATGTCCGGCACATTCGACCGTCTGAAAGGCGCCCTGGCCGATCGGTATGCCCTCGAGCGCGAGCTTGGCGCCGGCGCCATGGCCACGGTTTTTCTCGCGCATGATGTCAGGCACAATCGCAAGGTGGCCATCAAGATTCTACTGCCTGAGATCGCGGGACTCATCGGCGCCGAGCGCTTCCTCAAAGAGATCGAAACGACTGCAAACCTGCATCACCCCAATGTCCTGCCGCTGTTCGACTCGGGCCGGATCGACGGAACCGTCTTTTACGTCATGCCCTATGTCGCTGGCGAATCGCTCCGCGACCGGCTTATCCGCGAGACCCAGCTTCCCGTGGCCGACGCCATTCGCATTGCCGTGGAGA
>JBKPOS010000020.1:0-7233 GCA_046733215.1 Gemmatimonadota bacterium | reverse complement strand
CGCGGCACGACGTTCGAAATCGTGCTGCCTATCGGTCACGAGCACCTTCCCGCGAGTCGAGTGGGTCCGAGCAGGTCGGGAGTCGCCGCCGGACTGGGTGCGGCGCCGTTCGTCCAAGAGGCTCAGCGCTGGCTGCCCGACGGCGCACCGTCCGAAGACATCACTCCAAGCGGCGAGCTTTTCGCCGACGTGCGCGGATCGCTCCTGCGCGCTGCCGGCGACACGACGCGGGCGCGCATTCTCGTGGCGGATGACAATGCCGACATGCGCGAGTACCTCCGCCGTTTGCTGGGGCCGCGGTGGTCCATCGAGACTGTGGCGGACGGCCGCGCTGCCTTGACCCAGGCGTCCCTCAACTTACCCGACCTGGTTCTGAGCGACGTCATGATGCCGGAGCTGGACGGCTTCGGCCTGCTGCGGGAGCTTCGAGCCAATCCGCGTACTCGGGACATCCCGATCATTCTGCTCTCGGCGCGCGCGGGCGAAGAGGCACGAGTGGAAGGCTTGCAAGCAGGAGCGGACGATTACCTGGTCAAGCCGTTCTCGGCTCGCGAGCTGACGGCGCGAGTCGACTCTGCCCTGCAGCTGGCACGAATTCGAAAAGAGGCCCAGGTCGCTCTGCGCGAGAGTCAGCAACGATTCGAGACGCTGCTCGCCGCCGCCCCTCTCGGCATCTACCTGGTGGACGATGAATTTCGGATCCGCGAAGTAAATCCGACCGCCCTGCCTGTGTTTGGCGACATCCCGAACCTCATCGGTCGGGACTTGAGCGAAGTCCTTCGTATTATCTGGCCCAGTGCCGCGGCAGACGGGATCGAGCGGGAGTTCCGCCGCACGCTCGAAACCGGTGAACCGTATAGCGACCCGGAGTACGTGGGAGTGCGACTCGATCGCGGGGTGACCGAGTACTACGAGTGGCGCATCAACCGGATTCAGCTTCCGAACGATCGATTCGGCGTGGTCTGCTATTTCCGCGACATCGGGGCCCAGGTTCGGGCGCGAGAAGCGATCGCAGCCTCACAGGAACGGCTGCGCCAGGCCGCCAAAATGGAAGCCATCGGAAGGCTGGCCGGCGGGCTGGCGCATGACTTCAACAATCAATTGTATGCCATCCGCGGCTTCGTCGGATACGCCGCGCGCGATCCGGGTGTCGGCGCCCAGTCGCAGCAGGACCTGCTCGAAGTGCAGAAGGTGGTCGACCGCATGGCGCACCTCACGGGGCAGCTCCTCGCATTCAGCCGCCAGCAGGTTCTCCGCCCGGAAACGCTGGATCTCGACCAGGCTGTGGCGGACAGCCAGCATCTGCTCCAGCGACTGCTCGGCAGTCAGATCGACTTCCGAATCGAGGCTGAACCTGGCACAAAGTGGGTGCGAGTCGACCGTGCCCAGCTCCAACAGGTGCTGCTCAATCTCTGTATCAATGCGCGCGATGCCATGCCGGACGGAGGTCGGCTCACAGTCCAGAGCGCAATCCGCACGATCGAGGCACTGAAGGGTGTTCCCGAGAATGCCGGATTGATTCCGCCGGGTCAGTTCGTCGAGCTGCTCATCTCGGATAACGGCACCGGCATATCGGTCGAGCACCTGCCCCACATCTTCGAGCCTTTCTTTACGACCAAGGAAGTCGGCAAGGGCACAGGACTGGGGCTCGCGACCGTACACGGCATCGTCGCGCAAAGCGGTGGGTACATTTGGGCACAGAGCACGGATGCGAAGGGAACCCGGTTTACCGTGCTGCTCCCATTGGCGCCGGCTCCCGACGCTCCGGCACTTCCGTCGCACTCCTCGTGCAACGACCGAGCAACGCCCGCGTGTCTCCTGGTGGTCGAAGACGAGGAGATCGTCCGTCGCATCGTGGTTCGAACGCTGCGCGACGAGGGCTACGAAGTGCTGGAAGCCGGCCAGGGCGTCGAGGCGCTGGCCCGACTGAATGAGCCCGATCATGCGATCGCGCTCATCCTTACCGACGTCGTCATGCCGGTCATGAGCGGGAAGGAGCTTGCTGAACGCATCGCTCGCGAGTATCCCGACCTCCCGCTGGTCTGGATGTCGGGGTACCCGCGCGACAACACCGCGGAGAGCAGATCAGGCGCGGAGCGGCCTTTCCTGCAGAAACCCATCGCGGCGGAGCTGCTGGTAGAGACCGTCCGTACCGAGCTGGCACGCAGCCAGATGGCCAAGTCCAACCGGTAGTGGCGAGCGCCGGCCCGCAGCCTGACCGGCTTCCACGCCAGCTGGGCGTGTGGTCGGCGGCGGCGGTGTGCGTAGGCAGTATGATCGGCAGCGGCATCTTCCGTGTGCCGAGTGCCGCGGCAGCCGCCACCGGCACGGACACAGCGATGATGCTCACCTGGGTGGTGGGCGGGCTGGTCGCCGTGACCGGCGCATTGAGCCTCGCCGAGGTCGCGGCCCTCTTTCCCCGCGCGGGCGGACTGTACGTCTACTTGCGCGAAGCGTACGGGCCCCTCACCTCGTTCCTGTTTGGCTGGCTGATTCTGATCATCAGCCCAGCTTCGACCGCCGCAGTGGCGTTGGCGTTCGGCGAGTATGTCGGTCGCCTGGTGCCGACCTTGGCCGGCAGCGAACGTGTAATGGCGGTGCTGTCGATCGTGGTATTCGCGGCGGCGAACTATCGATCGGTCCGCTACGGCGCGGCGATTCAAAATGTCCTTACTTCCGCTAAGGTCCTGGGCATCGCGTCTCTCACACTTGCCGCCTTCACACTCTCGCCTGCGGCTTCGGCTTCGACCGTCAGCGGTCCACCACTCCCGCCCACAACGTGGAGCGGATTCGGGCTCGGCTTGGTTGCAGTCCTGTTCGCCTACAATGGATGGCAGGACGCGACCTCCATCGCCGGCGAGGTGCGCGACCCTGGCCGTGCTCTTCCGAGAGCGCTGATCGGCGGAACGCTCACGGTAACGACCATCTACCTGGCCGTGAATGCCGCTTACCTGCACACCCTCTCCATGTCGGAGATGGCAAGGTCGCCCCTGGTCGCGGCCGAGATGGCCGTGCGGCTGGTCGGAGCGATCGGCGTTGTGGTCATCAACGCGCTGGTCTGCGCGTCCACGCTCGGCACGGTCAATGTGTCGATGATTATCTATCCACGAATTTTCTTTGCGATGGCGGAGGACCGATTGTTCTTCCGCGGCATGGCCGCCGTGCATCCCCGGTATGCCACGCCGCATTCGGCCATCGTTCTGGCCGCAGTCTTCGGTGTAGCCTACGTCAAGCTCCGAAGCTTCGAGCAGCTGATCGAAATCTTCATCCTGGGAAGCCTGCCCTTCTGGGCCCTCGCCGTTGCTGCGGTGCCCGTGCTGCGGTGGCGCCGCCCCGACCTTCCGCGGATTTATCGAGCGCCCGGATATCCCGTCGTTCCGCTGTTCTTTGTCACGGCCATGCTGGCCCTGATCGCAAACTCGCTACGAGAGCACCCGGAGGCTGCCGGGTTGACACTGGGAGCCCTTTTGGTCGGCATCCCCATCTATGGCGCTTGGCGGTGGATGCAGCAGCGCGGCCGTGTTTGAGCGGGAGCCTATTGATGAGGACTGACGCGTATTTTGCACTATCGGTGAAGCCGGCAAAGCTCCCGCTCTCCAAGGCCCGATTGTACCCGAGATACTCGGCGTCCGTGCGTCCCGCGTTACAGGACCTGCACTAGCGGCCCTCCAGTCAACGCGTACAATAGGTCCTTTCCCAATAGCTTTCCCAGCCACCGCAGGCCAGCCGCCCGGGGAGGATTCCATCCGTGGCCACTCAGGCACCGAGGCGCGCCCATACCAGCCTGATCCGCGAGCTCGCCACCAACCTCGATCGGGTCATGGCCGGCGAGAAACATCACGTGTGCCTCCATACTCGGCAGGGGGAGCCGAGTTGCGGCTGTTACCTGACGGCACATCACGCAGGGCGGCACCGGTGCCTGTGCGGAGCCGAGTGGTCATCGCCCGCGGATGGTCACGCCGAGATGCCAAGATCCTCGCCGCGCTCTTAGGTCGAATCTTTGGAGGACGCCTTGAGCTCTGCCGACTCGACTTCCGATTGCTGGGTGGAATCAGTGATCAGGCCTACGAATTCGGCTAATCGGTCAAAATGAGACGACTTCGAGGAGCGGGAGCCCGGAATAGGAAGCGGACGAAATATTGGAGCAGTGAGGGCAAGCACGACCAGCAGGGTTACGCTAAGAACAGCCACGATGATGAACGGAGCCCATTCTTTCCAGCCGCGACGGGTGTGCCGACGGTTGGTTGTCTTGCGCTCGTCGTAAATCAGACGCGTCATCGCTGTGATGTGAACGATGTGGCGAGCAATTTGGTGGCGGGATTTTGGCTCGCGATGTGTTTTTCGGCATACAACCCGGACGGTTGGCCCCGCCTACATCAGCGGGGCCGACCGAAGGGTTCGACAATCGGCAAAGACTGGAAGCGGAACTATCTGGCCGCCACGGCTTCCTTTACAACGGTAACTTCGCCCTCGACCACCTCAGGCGTACCGAGCGCATCCTTCGCCGGGTCATTCTTCACAAAATCCGCCGCCCGGCGGGTGGTCTCAGTTACCCCAGCCTTCGCATCGCAAATAGTGATCGTGATAAGTTCGCGGTTGTCCACGTTCAAGGCGTAGTAGCCATGGAAGCCGGGGACATCGTGGAGTTGGGGCACGAAATCACGATCGATCCGCTGCTGGAGCTCTTTGATGCTGTCCTTGTTAAGTCCGCGTCCTTTAGAGTATCTGCGGATGACGGCGTACATAGGCACCTCCACACGACCAAAGAAAGAGTTCAGCCGAACAAGCCTCGCCGGACTGCGCTCTCGAGGCTGTCATCGGTCTCGGGAGCCGGTAACGCTTGCGGGCGTGGTTAACGGGGACTCCAGTATAGGGCGCGATCCTCGGCGGTCAATACGGGCTGGAATGGCTGCGAAGCCCACAGGAGGCAAGACTCGGTGAGACGGAACCCGCGCTAACCCATTCAGCCGAAGGGTTCGAGGTCGTTAGCGTCAGTGCCGAAATGACTTATTCACGCTCGTCGAGCGCAACGCTTTACATGGCGCCGAACCGTAGAGCTCTACCCGAACCCAATAGAACGACTTCATCTGTTGGATACAGTACCCAGGCCCCGGGTCTGGGGGCGCCGTAGCAGCCGTTTGATCAACCGCCCCAGAACTTCCCATTCTCGGGAGCGATCGCTCCATCACCCATAGATGCTCCCGTGACGTGGCGTGCTCGTTCCACCAAGTGTCAAAGCGCTCGATCAGAAGAAAGTCGTCTGGCTCGAGCGCCCCCCAGGGAACCGCAGGAAAGCTCGGCACAAGTGGTATTCCGTCTGGTCGAAGTCGGGCCAAATAATACTCGGAGGGCCAGCGCGCACCGGAAGGCCGGAAGGCAATCGAGTCGCCCGGGACCGCATGGTACAAAACGTACGCGGCAGCTCCCCTCCAGTCCTCCTTCCTTATCCATTTGTACCAGTTGCGCAAGCCACCAAGGGCTAGGGCAAACAGGGTAACCACTGTCCCTAGCTGGACCCACCTCACGGGGAGCACCTGGATGCCGCCTGCGGCCGCCAAGGCCAGCGGGGCGACCAACAAGAACAGGAACCTTCCGTAAAAGATCGGCTGGGCGAACCAGGAAATGGTGAGGGTTCCCAAGATCGGCACGGTCAACCACAGGACGACAAAATCTCGCTGCCAACGCAGCGTCCGCTGCTCGTCGTTGGGTAGCCACCGGTTCCGCAGAAAAAAGGCCAGGCAGAGCAACAGGTACAGCACTGTTACGGCGGTGCCGCCATACCCCGTGAGCTCCTTCCCGAACTTCACCACCGTTCCCATCGTGGGGCGCTGCACCCAGGCGAGCGCTCCGTACCGCTGGGACGCGAAGATCGCGAGGGGTACGAGCTCGGCCGCCACCGCGGCTTGCGCCCAGGCAAATCGCGCACGAAGTCCCGGCCGATCGGGAACGATCATTGCCGCGAGGAACTGCACTACCAGAACCCAGGCCGCGAAGAAATGGGCGTAGACGGCGAGCGCACTTACGACGGCGTATGCGGCCCAACGCCAATAAGTGGGTCGATCAATGGCGCGGAGGAAGAGGAGTGAAGAGGAAACTGTGAGCAGGAGTTCCAGACTGTACGCCCGTGCTTCCTGGGCGTATCGGATGAAGAAGGCATTGCTAGCGAGGAGCACGGAGGCAAGAAGCGCAGGGCGAGCTCCGAGAACGCGAACGCCGAGAAAGTAGAAGGGCACGATGCAGGTGACCGCTGCCAGCGTCGAGAGCGAGCGCACCACGGCTTCGCTCATGCCGAGCCGAATCCAGAAGTGCAGCAGCAAGTAGTACAGCATCATGTTTGCCTCTGCCGTCCGTATCGACCGCCACAAGACCGGCCAGTCGAGGCGGGCCAGCCAGACGCTGAATGCCTCGTCCCACCAGAGACTCTTGGCTCCCAGATGGTACGCCCCGAGCAAGGCGGCGAGTCCCAGTGGAACGGCTACGGCCAGGTGAGACGTACGTGAGAGCGTCACGGGCCCCGCTTCGTTGATAGCTCTGGTCGGCCCCGCGGGAATGGACGAGATCTCGACTCTCGGGATACCCACCACATGACTGCCCGCACCCTAGATCCCCCTCGCGCCATCACTTGCGGCGCTCTTGCAGATCGCGCATAGGGGTGCGGCACAGCCTCAACCCAGGTCAGTCATCGAGCCCGGCGACCTGCTCGCGGAGTACCCTGAGAGCCAGATCGATCGACCGCCGGTGGGTCCGAAACGCCAGCACCGCGAGCCGCAGCGTGAAGCGGCCGTCGAGCATGGTAGAGGAGAGAAAGACCCGCCCGTCTCTGCGTGCCCCACTGATGATGGCCTCGTTGGCCTGATTGGCTCGCTCGAGATCGGCGCCGGAAGGAACCCAGCGATACGTGACGATCGAGAGGTCAGGCGGGGGCCCGACTTCGAATCCCAAAGTCTGGATCTCCTCGTAGAAGTAGCGGGCCAGGAGCAGCTTCTCGTCGAGCGCCGCCTGAAACGGGGCCGTCCCCAGCAGCATCAGCGGCAGCCACATCCGAACCGCCCGGAAGTGCTTCGACTGCTCGGGCGACAGATCTGCGGGTGATACCTCCCCGGGCTCCCGGGTCGCATCCTGCATGTAGTGCCCCGAATAGCTGTGAGCGGCCGCGAGCAGCTTTGCGTCGCGGACCACCACGATCCCTGCTCCATAGGGAAGAAAGAGGCCTTTGTGAGGATCGAGGACGAC
>JBKPOS010000019.1:0-42697 GCA_046733215.1 Gemmatimonadota bacterium | reverse complement strand
ATTACCGGCGGCTCGTTGCGGTCAACCCCTGGTTCCCTGCTCGCCACCTCCGAGGCGGCGAGGGCCTGCGCCACTTGCGGCGGCATCGGCATCGGGTCGGCTGCGCGAAGAACCAGCTGATCGACAGGCGACTCATCCCCTTCATCGGTGGTGGTTGCTCCTTCCACAGCCACAAAGCCCATCGTCGGGAGCCAGATCGGAGCGGACTCGAGCCCGGCCACCAGCGCCCGGGTCAGGGGGAGGCTTTCACCCCGGAGCGTGATCACCCCGAATCCCCGCTCTCCCATGCGGCGGCGCGCGTGCAGCAGGGCAGCATAGTTCCAGGGCAAGGAAGCAGCTTTCGCCTGCTGTATCGCAGCGTCGAGCATTCCGCGGACCGCGTGAACCAATCCATCGGGCCCGACGGAGCGACGGTCGCTCATGGAGTTGCTTCTCCTGCGAGATAGCGATTGAACCATTGCAGAGTTCGCGCGCTCACGTCTCGCTGGTGAGCGGGGTCTACGAAGCCATGCCCTTCGTTGGCATACACCACGAGCTGCGTGGGCGCCCCGGCGCGCTGAAGACCGCGCCAGAATTCGTACGACTGCGGGGCGGGGCATTCCACGTCCCGCTCGCCCACCACGATCAGGGTCGGCGTGCGCGCCCGGGTGATGAAGTTGATTGGGGAGCTGCGGGCGTACACCGCCGGATCCTGGTACACTGTGGCGCCGAAGTACGGCACCATCCACTCGCTGATCCCGTTCTCCCCCGTGTAGCTCTGCCAATTCGAGAGGCCGGCACCGGCCACCGCCGCGCGGAATCGATTGGTCTGCGTCACCGCCCACATCGACATGAACCCGCCGTAGCTCCATCCGGTAATACCGACTCGCAAACTGTCTATCGGATATTTCCGGACCACCTGGTCGACGCCCGCCATGATGTCGCGAAAATCGCCGTAGCCGAAATCCTTCACATTCGCCCGGGTGAATGCCTCTCCCTGTCCGAAGCTGCCGCGCGGGTTAGGCAGCAGGACGAAGTAACCTGCATTCGAGAAGGTCGAAAGCTGGGACATCGGCGACGTCCAAGTGGGCCCGCTCGCGTAAGCCGGCCCGCCATGAACCTCGACGATCAGAGGGTAACTCTGCCCCGCTTTCTCAGCCATCGGGTGGATCAGCCAGCCCTGCACCTGGAACGAATCGCTTTTCCAGGTCACGCTGATTGCTTTGCCCACCGCGGGCTTGAGGCTTTGGTTCACGTGAGTAATCTGCGACCACTTGCCGGCCGGCCCTGCCCAGATTTCTGGCGGACGGTCGAACCCTTCCCGCACCGCGGCCACCGTGTGTCCGTCCGCCGCCGCAGAGATGCCGGGTACCCACGCGCCGTCACCGCTGGTCATCCACTCATCGGCCGACCAGAGATTCCGCATGCCTCCACCGTCGGCGTTCACTTCGGCAATAGCCGAGCCTCCTTCCGCCCATACGCCGGCCAGCAGCGTGCGTGAGTCTGCCTTCCAGGCGAACGACGCGACCGAAGTCGTTGCTCCGGCAGTGAGGTTCCTGGACTCGCCTCCTTCGGCCGGAACCACCCAGAGGTCTCCACCGGTTGCGCCCTGGTCGCTCATCAATCCACCGACGAACGCGACGGTGCGGCCGTCGGGCGACCACCTGGGCTGCGCGATCTGCGTTTTCGGCCGAAGGATCTCGCGAAGGTCACCCGACAGCGTCACCGCATAGAGGCGAGCGACCCACCAATTGTTGTTTCCGGAACCCTGGGCTGCGCTCAGAACCAGCTGCTTGCCGTCGGGGGCCCAGTCGAACTCGTACACGTACAGGTCCGCCGCAGTGACCTGCCGGAGTGCCCCACCTTTGGCCGATACTAGGGCGAGATGCTGGCGATCAATGCGGGTGTCGATGGCGCCGGTGTCGCGGGGTGCCGCATCCAGCGGCCCATTAGCCTGCTCCGACGGCGAGCTGTACAGCAGCGCCAGCTGCGAACCGTCCGGGGAAAACCTCGGCTGGCTGACGGCGCCGGGAAGCTTGGCTACCAGACTCGCCTGGGTCCCGTTAGACGCCGCGATGTAGAGCGCAGGGACACCACCCGTCCGCGCGGTAGCCAGAAATGCCAGCGACCGGCTGTCCCGCGACCACGTCAGGTCGTGCGCGCTCCCCGGCTCGGCGCCGGGAACGGAGACGGTTCGCCGCCGCGACGCATTGCGGAGGTCGAGCACCACGACGGCGTCAGCTGTTTTGGCACCGGGCCGATCCTCGCGAGGGCCCACCCAGGCGAGGTAATCACCGTTGGGCGACAGCGTCACGTCGGAAAAGCGACGAGCGGCCGGGGCGGAGGCGGCGTGGGATTGGCCGGCGAGAGCGGCTGGCGAAAGCACCAGCCATTCGGCGAGAAGCAACGCCCACCGGCCGGCGAGAACGGAACGACGAAGTGAGGTCTGCATCACACGAGTTTCTCGGGTCTTACTTCTTCTTCAGGAGCTGTTCGAACCTGCGATTCTGCCGCAACGGCGCAAAGAATGGATCAACGCTGAGCGATGCTCGGCTAATGAAAGGATATGCCGTATCAGCGAGCTGCACGGCCAGAGAGTCGATGGCGGCGTCGCGGCGGCCCAAAAACATCCAGTAGTATGCCCAGTCGCCGGCCTGATCGGTTCGGATCCACACCGTGTCTCCGTGCGCCTGCCGAAGATCGATATAACGGCGGTACTCTCGCTGAGCCTCATCGGTCCGGCGCAATCCAACGTACGCCGACGCAAGGGCATAATGGAATACGCCATCCTCGGGGCGTGCCTTCACCAAACGCTCGGAGACAACCCGAGCTGAGTCCCAGTACACCCGCTCGCGAGCTCCGTCGCCGTGCATGTAGGCCCGAGTTGCCCGAGCGGAGTAATAGTTGAGCGAGTCCCCCGACGAAAACTCATTGAGCGAAAGCTGGTCAAGGACTCGTTCGTAGTCGGGTGCGAGAGGGCCGCTCCAGTCGAAGCAGGCGACGCACATTTTCTTCACAAACTCCACCCGCCCGATCCGCGTCTCGGCTTCCTGCATGACTTTTCGGGCGGCGTCTACGTCGCCCCGCCACACCAGCAGGGTCCGGGCCTTGTCGAAGTAGGCGTGGTACTGATCGGGCGCGAGGGCGATGGCCCGGTCGAAATCGGAGACCGCCTTGGCGTAGCTCCCCGCAAACGCATAAATCCTAGCTATCGCAAGCGCCCGCTCAGGCGACCGAGGATCCAGCGTGCTGGCGCGCTCCATGTTTGCAATCGAGGAGTCACGCACGCCCCGCCACCACTGGTTCCACCCGATTGCTGCCAACAGCTCCGCGTTGTTGGGCTCGGTCTTAAGGGCAATGGAATACTGGGCCATGGCCCGTTCCTGATTGTCCTCGACCATCGAGTAGTAGTGGCCCAGAGCGACATGGCTTTCCGCCGACGCCGGGCTCAAGGCCACGGCCCGTTCCGCTGCCGCCTTTGCAGCAGTGTAGTGAGAGGAGTCAGTCGGTTCCCGCTCGCCGATGTAGATCTTAGCCTCGGCCAGTCGGGCCCATGCCGGTCCGAAGGACGAGTCGCGTTCGATCGCCTGCTGGAAGAGCTGAGCCGCGATCACCATCGACTGCGGCTCGACGTTGAGCCGCGCCCGCTGCTCATAGCTGCGACCCTTCAGGTAGGCATCGTAGGCGGGGAGACTGGCAGTCGGACGCTGGGCCAGCTGAACGCGAGCGCTGTCTCCCATTGCCACGTCGAGGGCGCCTGCCACCCTCGTCGCGATGTCGGCCTGCACCTGGAAAACATCGGTGATGGACGCGACGAACGGTTGCTGCCAACGGGTTCGGGGCGTCCGTCCCGGGACTACCTCAACCAGTTCCGGACTCACCTCAACCCGGCTGGTGCCATCCTTCCCTTTGGCCCACCGAACCGTCCCGGTGAGGACATAGTCAACGCCGAGCTCGCGGCCGATCAGCTGAACCGGCTTCTGGGTCTTCTTGTATTGCACCGCGCTGCTGCGCGCGGTCACCTCGAGAGCCGGAAGAGTCGCCAGCTTGCCCCTGAGCGCGTCGCTCACTCCATCGGCAAAGTATTCGTCGTCCGCGGCGCCCACGTTTTCGAAAGGAAGAACAGCGATACGCTTGGGCACTCCCGGCGAATCGCTATCTTCGCGCGAATGGCGCCAGGCAAACAGCACGCCAGCCCCGATGAGAAATCCCAGAGCCAGGGACACCAGTGCAACCGACGGCCGGCGTTTGCGTTTCGGTGTCGCGGGCTCGGCCGCGGTGCCGACGTTTAAGGGAGCTGGGGCGGTCAGAATCGGTGCGGACGTTTGCCAAGGCGTGGTTGCTCCGGTGTGCAGGGCCTGGGCAAACTGTCCCGCCGTCGCAAACCGGTCCGCCGGAGCCTTGGCCAATGCTTTGAGGACGGCTTGTTCGACGACCCAGGGCACCGTGTCCCTAACGTCGCGGAGTGACCTGGGTGCTTCGGTGAGTCGCCGGACCAGCATGGCCTGAGCCGAAGGGCCGGTGAACGGCGGCTCGCCCGCCAACAACTCGTATACCACGCAGCCCAGGCTATAGATGTCGCTTCGCGCATCCAGACTGGGGTCGCCTGCGGCCTGCTCCGGACTCATGTAGGCCGGCGTTCCAACGGTCATGCCGGTTTCGGTGAGCTGCGACTCGCCCTTTCCGAGCGCGCGCGCGATCCCAAAGTCGGCTACCAGCGTACTGCCATCGGTAGTAAGCAGGATGTTTTCGGGCTTGATGTCGCGGTGAACCACGCCGTGCGTGTGGGCGTAGTCCAATGCCCGCGCCGCTTCCGTGGTGATGCGGAGTGCGTCCTCCAGCGATAGCTGGCGCTCGCGATTGAGCCGCTGCCGCAGGGACTCACCCTCCACGTAGGGCATGGTGAACCAGAGTTGCCCGCTGGTCTCCCCCGAGGCGAGCACGGTCAGGATATGGGGATGTTGCAAGCGGGCAGCGAGGCGGATCTCCCGCTGGAATCGCTCCGGGCCCAGCGTCACGGCAAGCTCGGGATGGAGCACCTTGAGGGCAACCGACCGATCGTGCCTCAAGTCGTGCGCGAGGAACACGGTTGCCATGCCGCCGCGTCCCAACTCGCGCTCGAGAGCGTATTGGCCGGCCAAGCCTTCTTCCAGCTTCTTGCGGAGGTCTGTCACGATGGGCGCTTTGTGAGGGGTCGGTTGCTCGGGCTCCCTAGGATAGCTTCCTCGGCTGTGTGCAGGTAGGCCAGTTGCGCCGCCGGTTTCGCGGCCCCCCGCTTGCGAACCGGTGCGTCGCCCGATATCTTGGCCCGGCGATCCGACGTGAGTATAGAGGGGCTGGCGTTGGTGCCGGCCCCTTTTTGAGTTCCTGCCGTTCACGTGTGCGCGGGTTCGCGCCGCGGCAGGCAGCCCCGCGTGAGGGTTCAGTTCACGCACAGAGCGTAGTCGGTCGGTACGGCGCATGTCCGCACTCCGATTACCGCACACACAAGGAGTAGGAACAATGCGTACGACCGGCACGGTCAAGTGGTTCAATGACGCCAAGGGCTTTGGCTTCATTACCCCCGAAGGCGGACAGAAGGACTGCTTCGTGCACCATTCCGCGATCCAGGCTCAGGGCTTCAAGACCCTCGCCGAGGGCGAGCGGGTCGAGTTCGACATCGTGCAGGGCCAGAAGGGCCCGGCGGCGGAGAACGTCGTCAAGCTCGGCAAGTAATCCGGAATCCGGGTACTGACCGCGCAATGCGGCGCCGGCCGGCTCAATAGAGTCGGCCGGCGTTGTTTTGCCGTCAGTCGATGAACCCATAAGCAACCGGTTCTTTATCGAGTGAGCCGGACACCCAGACACGATGGCCGACCCGCTCGCGCAACCTGGGTGAGGGATTCACCAGCCGATGCCGGACGTGGTCGGCGGTCTCGAGATAGAGATCGCCGCCCTCTGTGACCAGGCGGCCGTCCGTCGCCCTCACCCCGTTTGCCTCGAGGACCGTGAATCGGCTCACTGTGAGTGTCGACCCATCCACCTGTCCCACCGCCCCGATCTTGAGCCCGTTCAGGTTTGCCAGCGATGCAGGGCCGCTCAAGGTAAGGGTCGGCGCTCCGCCGCGGAGCAGCACGATACGAGGCAAGGCCGCGACGCCAACGACCTGCACTATGCCTGCTATGCTGTCGCTCACCGCTTCGCTCCGCGGCGGCCCCGGCGCATCGGATCGATGCCGGCACGCGGCGGCCATGATCCCGACCGCCGCGCATCCGGCAGCAAGACGCCGCCACACTTCGTGCGCCATCAGTGAACCCGAATAATGCCGACCCTGAGATTACTGGAGGGTGACAAAGTTGCCCCACCCCCACTCTGGAGCTGGAGGGCCTGCTTTCCACTGCTCGCGGCCGAGAGCAGGAAGAATGCAGCGGAGGTTCCTCGGAGGCCCTGCACGGCTTGATTGAAGGCGCTGGAAATGGCGATCGGCTGGACCGGAAAAACCGGCTCACCCGATTGCGTGAACAGCCCGCAGGGCGTACCACCGCAAGTCAGCTGCGTCTGACCCACGTTGAAAATCTCGGGAAAGTTGAAGCTCGGGGTGGTGATCCGCGGGTCGGCGGGGGTGTACGAAGGGATGTTGTAGATGCCGGTGGCCATGTTCCAGAAAGTGAGCAGCAGCGAACCGGGCTGCCCGCTATGGCTGCTCAAGTTGGCCACGCCAATGAGGCTGGGCTCGTTGATCAACCCTTTGATAAAGGCGCCTTCGTCGGTGGCGTATTGATCGATAGTCCACCGCGCGACCGACCATCCCGCTCCGTAATCCGACGGGAGGTCCTGGCCCAGGCCTTCGTTGTGGGACTCACTCTCCTTTTGGAGGTATTCGAACAGGAATGGCAAGTGGCTGATGACGAGGTCGAGTGGCTTGTCGTTCTGCGAATTGCACGGGGCGCTCGCCCCCAGATGGAGCTCGCAGCCGACCGTCTGACGGAAATTGGCCTTGCCCTTCCAGGTGGCCTGATTGAAATGGCGCATCCAGATCTCGGACGATACCTGCGCCAGGCCTTCCTCCAACCAGATCTCTTCGAATGCAGGACTGTTGTTGAGGATACGATCCGCAAACGAAACGATGTGCTTGGTCTCGTGGGCTGCAGTGGCACGCAGCTGTTTTTCCCAATTGACGACCGAGAATGTGCTCGACGAGGGAACCATCGAGTAGAACATCTCGGTGAAGTTGCTGAAATCGGCGTCCGGTCCGCTCGACGCGAAGGGAAAGAAGTCGCACCCGTTGACAAAGGCCAGGAGCCCACCACCGATCGAATTCAGGAGCGGAGTGATGGTGACGGTAACCTTGCCGACCCCCGAGAGATTGGCGTCGAACGCGAGCGGATCCCCGATGTTTGCCAGCAGATGCGGCCAGGTGACCTGGTCGTACTCGTCGGCGAAAGTCTTGTAGAAGGACGAATCGGGGCGATCGGCTTGCGGCCACGTGGTCCGGTTGGTGTCGGCCAGCACGATGACATGCTGGCCTACGGCGACGGTCCGGGCCCCGATCGAGTCCACGTCGGTGCAGTCTCCCCCCAATCCCTTGCTCACGTAGACCTTGTTCACAGCGCCTATCGTCGTCGACACGGCTGCTGCCACCGGCGCACGCCGACCGCTCAATGCGCTGATGCGCGCGCCGGCGTCGCGCGGGTGGCCCCGGCGCGCGTACAACTCGCGGTTGCGTTCGAGCGCAGTCAGATGATTCTGCGCCAGGCGCTCGAGGAGCGGCCGCTGCGCGACGACGGATTGGGAGGCGGCGAAGGTCGGAATTCTGCGCGATTCCGGCGGCATATACCGAGTTGCGGGCCGCGCTTCGACCGGCTGCGTGGCGGCGGCTCCCTCAACGATCAGGGCCCCGGCAAGTCGGAAATCTTCCGTCACCGAGGCCGTCGGAGCCGTGTTGACCACAGTTATGAGGAATTGGTTGCCGCCCTGTACGGTCAGCTGAGTGCTCAGGTTCGGCGAGTCAAGGAATACCGTCGATCCCCCGGCCGCGCTGATCGTGGTGGTCCCGTTGCTGCTGAGGACGAGCAGCGCGACGGTAATCGTCTGTGGTGTGTTGCCTGCCGAGGCCGAGGCGACGGGCACCGTAGCGGTATAACTGCCGGTGGTCAGGCCTCCGGCGTTGACCGTGAGCGTCAGGGTCGTCGGTGCGATAGTCTTGTCGAGGTTTGCGGTGAGCCACCCGGAGCCATTTGCGTATGTGATGGGGCCGACGGTCAGGTCAGACAACAGACCGCCACCCCCGTTGCCGACGGCGACGGTCTGCGGGGGAGAGGCCGCGCCACCTTGCGGCGCGGCAAAGGCCACCTGGCTGACAGAGAGCGTTATCGTGGGAGGGTTCGGCGGGGGAGCCGTGGTATCGTTACCGCATGCCGCCAGGGCGGTCCCGAGAGCACCGACGATGGTGAACCGCCGCACCCGTCCCATCATCGCAACCTCCGAGTCACGCCGGATATCGACTACCCTCGCTCGGGTAGCGGAGTGAGTGGCTCTTCGATTCGGATGCCGAGCATTCGCCGAACCAGATAGGCCGCGAGCAACAGCACGCCGAACGCACAGACCACGAGCGGCCCGGTCGGCAGATCGTAGCGGAACGAGATCCACAATCCACCCGCTGACGCCAGCACGCCGGCCAGCCAGGAAACGGCAGCGAGCATGCGCTTATGCCGTGTAAACTGGAATGCGATAGCTGCCGGGATCACCAGAAACGAAAATACCAGCAGCACCCCAGCCACCGGCACCGAGAACGTGATCACCAGCCCAAAGGAGAAGTAAAAGAGAAAATCCCACCAGCGAATTCGCCAGCCCTGGGCCAGGGCCTGCTCGGGGTGAAAGGAAATCGCCAGAAAGCGGCTGCGTAAGAGCCAGTGGAACAGCCCGACGGCCGCATAGATCGCCGCCAGCCGCCCGATAGCCGGCCAGGTAACCCATAACAGGCTGCCTACCAGTATGTCCTTGATCGCCTCGCCGCCCCTGGGGGTTCGGTCGGCCACCAATATGGCGGCGGCGGATGCAACGACGTAAACGATGCCGATGATCGCTTCCTGGGGAACGCGCCCCTTCTCGTCGCTGCGCGAGAGCGCAAACAGCATTGCGCCGATGGTGGTAAAGGCGAGCGAATAGAGAAAGGCGCTCTGCGAATCAGGTTGACTACCGGCGAGCACGGCTACCGCTCCGCCCAAGGCGGCCATCTGAGCCAGCGACAGATCGACGAAGATCACCTCCCGCGCGATGACGTGGAGGCCGAGATAGGAATGAATTGCCACGATCACCAGGCAGGCGACCAGCGGCGGCAGAAAAAGGCTCAGGTCCATCAGGACGCTCCGTTGAACGCGGCGGTCAGACCGCGGATCCAGGTGGTGACGAGGTCGACATAGGTGTGCACGCCGGGAGCGCCCTCGGTGTTTTCGGGCACGATGACCGCCTTCGCGCCGGTCCGGGTGGCGACGGTCTCGATCTGCTTCCGGTCGAAATAGTTGGAGGCGAACAGCACCTGGAGCTTGTGCTCCTTCATGTACGCAATCACCTCCTGCACGTGCCCGGGCGTGGGAGGAATGCCCGGCTTGGCTTCGATGTACTGGGCGCAGTTGACTCCGAAGCGGTGACTGAAGTAGGCCCATTCCTTGTGATAGCAGGCCACCTCCTTGCCCTGGAGCACCTGTCCCTCCTTGAGCCACCCGCCCAGTCGGTCGGAAAGCGGCTTTCCCTGGTACTTCTGCTGAGCCAGGAAATCCGAAAGCTTGTCGTTCTTGAGCAGGTCGAAGGCGGTGGCCGGCGTCAGGATACCGACCAGCTCCGGGCCCATCGTGGCCTCGAGCACCCTCTTCTCGAACTCCTGCTCTCGCTGCGCAAAAAAGGCGGCGTTCTCGGGTGCAACCCGCTTGAGGCCCTGCAGGATATTGCGGGCGATGATCATGCCGTTGAGCGGGTCGGTGTGGATGTGCGGGTTTCCGTCCACGTGAATGTCGCCGGCCGCTCGGCTCAGGTTAGTGGGCACTTCGAGCAGGGCGATTCCCTGATACGCGGCGACGTAGCCGGGTCCGCCTTCGCTCACCTTGTGGTTACCCGCCCGATCGAGCAGAGCCGGCACCCACAGCTCGAGATCCATGCCGGTGGTGACGAAGAGATCGGCGTCCCTGAGGACGGCGACAAAGCTGGGCTTGGGCTGCACGAAGTGGGGATCCTCGTCCCCCTGCGCGATCGATGTGACCGTCCCCCGATCGCCCACGATTTCCCTGGCGATGGCGCCATATGTCGTCAGGCTGGTCACGATCTTGACCGGCGCCGCGGAGGGGCCGCCGAGCAGGTGTGCAATGAAAAGCGACGCGATCAGCATCGGATGTCCTTTAGTAGGTCTCGTGTTTGTGGGGGCCCATCGCAAAGACCACCTGGAACGAAAGCAAGTTCTGATTGCCCGTGAGCTCGTCGTTGAGATGCTGGCCCTGGAGCCGCAGGAAAACGAATTCGCTTTGCCACCACGTAATGGCCGGAATCAGGGCCCATTGCGTGTCCTGTGCACCGCGGGGCGATTGGGAATAGTCATAACGCCCGCTCAGGATCCAGCGCTGCGAAAGTCGCGCAACGAGGTCCAGGAACGCGCCGTATCGGTCGGTGGTCACACCCGCCTCGCTCGCATGCAGCCGATAGCCTTCGGCGCGAAAGGTCACATCGCGGCGAGTACCTGCGTTCGGGGGCCGATAAGTCAGACGAAAGTCGAGGCCCAACAGGCGGCTCTGCAGATCGAGGTCGCTGTTGTTACCGCCGGTTGCGGTAAACCCGAGCTGCGCGTAGGTGGAGCGCGAGAGCTGCCAGAAATTCTGAAACCGCCCCAGCAGAGTTGGCTGATGACTGCTCTCGTAAAGCGGCTGGCTCTCGGCGGTGGTTGCCTGAACGAACACCTCGTGAGTGCCGCCGGCGATCGAGAAGGGAAGGGCGCTGTAGAGCGAAACGCCGACAGCGGCGAGGCCTTCCTGGCCGAGAAACCGCTGATACACCAGCGGGTATTCCGTTTCGGGTAAGGCGTGTAGGTGCCAACGGTTCAGATCGCCGAGCTGCTGACGGAATTTTCCTACGTCAAGCCGGATGTGCCCGGGAAGGCCGGTCCAATAGATGTATCCCTCCTCGACTCCTACCTCCTCCTGCTCGAACGTGAGAAAAATCTTGGTCTTCGAGTAGGGGTCGAGGTCGGATTGAAAGGCGAACTCGAACTCCCGGGCAACCGCATTGTCCCGTTGCGGTCCCTGGTCCTGCACATTCAGCCGTATGTCGCCGGTCGCGCTGATCTCGGGATTGAGCAGGTTCTGCCCGCGAGGACCTGACGGTTGGGCTGATGGCGTTGTAGTTGGAGCGGGTTGCGGATGCGTGGTGTCGGACGGGGTCGGAGCAGCAGCTCCGCCCGCCGCGGCCGCCGCGGCCGCTCGCAATGCCGCCAGCTCATCCTTGCCGGTGTCGGCTGCCGCGGCCTGGGCCGGCTGCGCTGCTGCACCCGGCGGGCAGCGTGCGGCGACGGCTCGCTCCACCCGATCCCGCAGCTGTTCCACGGCTGCAGCAAGTGAATCCAATGACGACGGTTTCCCGGTGCGTGCCGGGAGAGCGACGGCGGGGCCCGCGGGGCAGGTGCCTGCCTCCAGAGAATCGACCCGAGCCGTAAGACGCCCGACCGCCGCGCGCAAAGAGTCGGCGGCCGGCCCTGCAGGCTGTTGAGCTTCAAGTGTCAGCGGAACGACAATGAGTGCAGCCAGTAACCTGGCCGCGCGGACTGCGCCCGACATGGTGGTCTCCCTTCGCAACAACCCGCCCGGTGCGGGGATCGCACCGAGCAACGATGGCCGTTATGAACGGCCGGGCCACGGCTATGCGAGGGAGATCGGTGGTGCGCGAGGTTGAGGAAGCCCGCCGATGTCGGCGGAACGTGGAGTGGTATCCGGAGAAGCCGGTGGCCGCTGGAAGGCGACGGCCACCACAGGGAGACCGAGCGCTACGCGGCCGGTGTTCGCCGCATGGGGAATGGTGCAGCCAAGGTGGCAGAGCTGGGCATGGCTGCGCTGCCCATCGTCCGCTCCAGCTTGAACCCGCACCGGCGCGGCGCCGTGACGGTGATACAGCGCCGCATCCAACAGCGGCATCCCGCCGCCGCCGTTGAGCAGCAAGAATATGAGGAAAAGCGCCTTGAGCCGAACCAACCCGGGCCGGAGCATGCGGGAATATAGAATGTCAGGCCTCCCGCAGCATCTCAGCCAGCGCGGGCAGAGCCAAGTGAGACCCGCTGAGCACCAGGGCAACCTGTGCTCCCCTGAAGCGCTCGCGAACGGCCAGCAGGGCGGCGACCGGGAGGGCACTAGCCCCCTCGATCAGGACGAAGTGCCGCTCCAGGGCCAGCCGTAAGCCGCTGCGAATCGCGGGTTCATCTACCACGACCCATTCGTCTACCAGCTCACGGCAGAGCGGGAATGTGATCGCCCCCGGCTCGAGCAGCCCCACCGTCGCATCCGACAGCGAGGGCCCACTCGCTAGCTCGAGCAGCCGCCCTTCCTCCACACTCCGAGCCATAATGGCACAGGCAGCAGGTTGGCACCCAATTACCCGGATCGCAGGCTGCCGCCGCTTGAGGAAACTCGCGATTCCGGAAATCAGGCCCCCGCCCCCGACCGGCACGACGACCGCACTGACCTGCGGCAGCTGGCGCAGAAGCTCCACCGCAATCGTACCCTGACCTCCGATCACCTGCGGATCGTTGTAGGGCGACACATACACCCGCCCGCTCGCCTCCGCTTCCCGCCGCGCGATCGTTTCCACCAGCCCCGGATCCTCATCGATCAGGCGAACCCGGGCTTTTCGCAGTTGCAGAGCCTCGAGCTTGGCCGGCGAGACACTGCTCGGCAGGAAGATCTCACCGTCCATCCCCAGTTGTGCGAGTGCATGCGCCACCGCGAGCGCGTGGTTACCGGTCGAGGCGGCGACCACGCCGCGGGCTCGATCGGCCTCGCCCAGCGCAAGCAGCTTGTTCAGCGCGCCACGCGCCTTGAATGAGCCGGTGACTTGCGCGCTTTCGAGCTTGAGGTAGACCTCCGCGCCGAGCTCCCGACTCAGCCACGCGGACGGCTCCAGCGGAGTCTCCCGGATATGGGGCCGAATCCTTGGCTCGGCCAGGGACACTTCACGGGCCGCATCAGCCGCCGAAAATGTCTGTGCTCCGGCTGGGGTTGCGGGCGCGCGAGGCTCGGCGCGCACTACTCGGGCCATGCGCCGACCAGGCGGCGAACCGCAACGAGCTGGCCGAGGTGATAGCTGGTGTGGTCGGCGATCAGCAACGCCTCGCGGAGAAGTGTCTGCCCCTCGCCCCAGGGGAACGCGGCGAACAGGTCCTGCTTCGCATCTGAAATCAGCGCCTCGAAGGCTGCACGGTCCGCTCGAAAACCAGCGATCGACTTGTCCCAGTCTTCGTCATCCGGCGGAGCCTCGGCCGAGGGCCAATAGCCTTCCGGCCACTCGGGAGATTCATACGTTCCGTCGTAATTGCGGCTGAAAAGAAGAATGTCTTCCTGGGTGAGCCGCATGTGCTCGACCAGCTGCCACGCGGAGTACGGCAGGCCCCGGGGCACCTTCCCCCGCAGCCGGGCGGGAAGGTCCCGCACCGCATCCTCGAAGTTCACGTGAGCATGCCCGCCGTGCAGCAGCTCGAGCAGGTGCGCGCGAAGCGGGTCGGGGTGCGCAGTCATCGAAGTCCTCAGCTGACGCTCGATTCGGACAGCAGGGGAAGATATCAGGGCGGGAACCACCCCGGTGGCGGATTGCCCTAATGGGGCCGAGGAGAGAAAGGTTCTACGCGGACGCTTGCAGCGGCAGCCAGGCCGGCGGGTCGGGCCATGCATCACCCGCGCTCGCCGATGGCCGCTGGGCCATGATCGTCCGGTTGTCGGCCTCCAGCCGAACCCGCAGACACACTCGCCCGCTCTCCCAATCAACCACCTCTACGATCAGGCCGGGAGATTGGCGAGCTTCCCGAACGGCGATCTCGGTCGCTCGCGTCATCTGGCTTTCGCGGGAAATGGGATTGGCGGGATTATCGGTGCGGCGAACGACGAGAAGGTCTGATCCTGACATGGATCGTCTCCGTTCAAGCGGACTTTCGCGGACCCTCCAGCCATCGGCAACCGGCGTGCCGCGGGTCACCAAAGTCCGGTCCCCAAGCGCATATGATTGCCGGATGACAAGATCCGCGTCGCGATCCGGTAGTCCCGTCAGGAGGACTCTTGGAGGGCCCACTCCGGCTCGTGCGAAAGGCGATACCGTCGCCGGCCTTTCGCCGCAGGCCCGCCAGCGACTTCGCCCCTCTCCGATGCCGGCATGGTCTCCACCCATGCTCGCCACCCTCGCCGACCAGCCCTTTTCCGACCCTGATTGGGTGTTCGAGCGCAAGCTCGACGGGGTTCGCTGCCTGGCCTTCCGGGATCGAGGCGACGTTCGGCTGATGTCTCGCAATCGTAAGCCGCTGACCGACACCTACCCGGAAGTAACCGCTGCGCTCGCGCGACAGCGTAAGTCTCGTTTCGTCGTTGACGGCGAGATCGTGGCCTTCAGGGATGGCGTCTCCAGCTTCGAGCGCCTGCAAGGTCGACTCGGGCTAACCGACCCGGCTCGGGCCCGCGCGACCTCGATTCCCGTGTTCTACTACCTGTTCGATGTGATCTGGCTCGAGGGTTACGACGTCACCGGCCTCCAGCTCCGCGATCGGAAGCGATTACTCCGCTCGACGCTCACCTTTCAGGGCGCAGTCCGGTACAGCAGTCATCGAGATCGGGCCGGAGAGGAGACGTACCGCGAGGCATGCGCGCGGGGTCTCGAAGGTGTGGTTGCGAAGCGGGCGGCCAGCTCCTATGTGCACCGGCGCTCGACCGACTGGCTCAAGTTCAAGTGCGTCGCGGAGCAGGAGCTCGTAATCGGCGGCTGGACCGATCCCGAAGGGGCTCGCACCGGCTTCGGTGCCTTGCTGGTCGGCTACTACGAGAACGGCGCGCTGGTCTATGCGGGAAAGGTGGGCACCGGTTACGACCAGGCCACGCTGAGACAGCTCGGCGCCAAACTCCGCCGATTGTCCCGCGCTCGCTCGCCGTTTGACCGGGGAGATCCACCCACCCGCGGCACGCATTGGGTCCAGCCGGCACTGGTCGCTCAATTCGGCTTTACCGAGTGGACTCGCGACGGTCGCCTTCGCCATCCACGGTATCTGGGCCTGCGTGACGACAAGCCGGCGCACGCGGTGGTTCGGGAACGGCCACGTGTGGTGAGTGGGCGTTCGAGGCGAGTTTGAGCGAGAGCGCGGAACGCATCCGGGTCGGCCGCCGGACGATCCCGCTCACTCACCCGGACAAGGTGTATTTCCCGGGTCGCCCCTCGATCACCAAGAGGCAACTGGCAGACTACTACGCCGCCGTCGCGCCGCGGATGATTCCGCTGGCGAAGAATCGTCCCGTCATGCTGCAGCGGTTTCCCAACGGGATCGGCGCGGGCGGATTCTTTCAAAAGGATGCGTCCGACTGGTTCCCCGACTGGATTGCGCGCGTTGCCGTCCCCAAGGCCGGAGGGACGGTCACGCACGTACTGTTGAACGACGCTGCGACGCTGGTCTATCTCGCCGGACAAGGTTGCATCACGCCGCACGTCTGGTTGAGCCGTGCGGACAAATTGCAGTTTCCTGATCGCCTGATTTTCGATCTCGACCCGCCCAAAGGTTTTGCCCAGGCGCGCGAGGCGGCGCGACTGACTCATCATCTGCTCGACGAGCTCGGCCTCGCCAGCGTCCTCATGACCACCGGAAGCCGCGGCCTGCATGTCATCGTTCCGCTGAATCGGGCGAATGACTTCGATATGGTTCGGAGCTTTGCGTGGGAGGTGGCGAATGTCCTGGCTCGGCGCCACCCGGATGATCTTACGCTGGAGACCCGAATAGCCAAGCGGCAGGGTCGGCTGTTTCTCGACACGACCCGCAACGCGTACGCTCAGACCGGAGTCGCGCCCTTCGCCGTGCGGGCCCGGCCCGGCGCGCCGGTCGCCACGCCACTCGCGTGGGACGAGTTGGATGATCGAAAGCTCGATTCGGAGACGTTCCGGCTGAGCAACCTGATGCGCCGCATCGAGGCGCCGGACCCCTGGCGCAGTGTGATGCGGCGGAAGCAGAGCCTGAGTCGGGCGGTGCGGTCGCTCCGCGACCTAGTCGGCTCCGAGTGAACGACGCCGCACCAGCTCGGCTGCGACCAGATCTTCGACCGCCACTCCAAGCGACTTGAAGACGGTGATCTCGCCGTCGCTGGAGCGGCCGCCCACCGTTCCGGATGCCACCGATCCGATCTCTCCGGCAACCCGTTCTGCCCCCGCGGCGATCACGTCTCCCGATTCGACCGCCGCCGCGGCTTTGGAGTCGACCCAAATGCTGGACTTTTCCAGGAGGTCGTCGTCCAGCTCTCGCCAGTCCGGGCGGCACGCTCCCACCGCATTGACATGAGCGCCAGCCGAGACCCAGCGACCTCGCAGGACCGGCGTCGTCGAGCTGGTCGCTGTCACTATTATGTCGGCCCCACGAACCGCCTCCTCGGCTGAGCCTGCTGCATGCACTCGATGGTGCTTTGCAAAGGTCGCGGCATTGCGAGGACTCCAGACCCGCACGTCGCGGATGGGGCGAACCAGCCGAATCGCCTCGAGGTGGCTGGCCGCCTGGACCCCAGACCCCAGAATGGCAAGGACGCCGGCGGTCTCAGGCGCGAGGAGATCGGTGGCTACGGCGGAAGCTGCCGCCGTCCGCATCTCGGTGATCAGCCGCCCGTCCATCAGGGCAATCGGCTCTCCTGTTTCGGGCCGGAAGAGCACAATGACGGCATGGTGCGTCGGGAGGCCGGAGTTGCCCGGATAGAAGGTGACCAGCTTGGCACCCAGCGCGTTCGGAGCATACGCCGGCATGAGGCCGAAGAATCCGGCGTGCTCCTCGACGGGCACCACCACTCGTACCGGCTGGGCCACTCGGCCGGCCGAGAGTTCGGCCAGCCCTCGACGCACCGCCGGAATGAGCTCCTCCATTCGGAGCAGCTGTCGGACGTTGACTTCATCGAGATAGGTGAGGGCCACGAACCCTCCGTTGACAGGGCACGGAGACAGTAGGATGCGATGAAACGGAGCGCCAGGGCTCGGCTGGACGAGGACAGCGGAGCGGCGCATGTTGGGTGCGACTCCGACCGATCGATCTCCGATGGCTTCCGCGAAACCATCCGACGCGTTGCGTCAAATGATCACGGGTTGTCTGGTCACCCAACTGATCTATGTGGTAGCAAAGATTGGCGTGGCCGACCGCCTCGCAACCGGGCCCTCGACCGCCGATGATCTCGCCGCAGCCGCGGGCGTTCACCCGCAGGCGCTCTATCGGCTGCTTCGAGCCCTTGCGAGCCTGGGCGTCTTTGTCGAGGATGACCGGGGCCGGTTTTCACTCACCGAAGCGGCGGCTGGGCTTCGCTCGGATGCTCCGGATTCGCTCCAGGCGTTTGCCATGCTCTGGGGCGAGGTGTTGTGGCCGTCGTGCGGGGCGCTTCTCCATAGCGTGCGGACGGGACAGCCCGCCTTCGACCACCTGCACGGAATGGGCGTCTTCGAGTACCTCCCTCAACATCCTCAGGCGGCCCAGATCTTCGACCGGGCCATGACTAATCTCACCCGCCGCCTCGCCCAGCCGGTCGTGGCCGCGTACGACTTCAGCTCGCTGAATACTGTGGTGGACGTCGGGGGTGGGCAGGGCATCTTGCTGGCGGCTGTTCTTCGAGCCAATCCCAGGTTGAAAGGCGTTCTCTACGATCGGCCCGACGTGCTCCCGACCGCCCGACGCACCCTGGCCGGCGAGGGTGTGCTCGAGCGCTGCGAGCTGGTCCGTGGCGATTTTTTCAGCTCGGTCCCGGAAGGCGGCGACGCCTATCTGCTCAAGGATGTTCTCCATGACTGGGACGACCGTCGCGCGGTTGCCATACTGACGACATGCGCTCGGGCTATGGCGCCTTCCGCGAGACTGCTCGTGGTGGAGCGCTCGCTTCCGGCGGCCAATGTCGCCGGTCCCGCAAAGCTGGTGGATATCACGATGCTGGCGGTGACCGGCGGCCGCGAGCGCAGTGAACGGGAATACGCCGATCTGTTCCGGCAGGCCGGTCTCCGGTTGACTCGTGCCGTGCCGACCGGCTCGGAGATGCAGCTGTTCGAAGCCGCAGCGGCGTGAATGCGCCCTAGCTTCGTTCTTTCCCGCTGGCTTTTCCTTCGACTGCTCGGCGTCGTTTATCTGGTGGCCTTTGCGTCGCTGGTGATTCAGGTGCGAGGGCTGATCGGCGAGCATGGCCTGCTTCCGGTCAGCGAGTATTTGGAGCGGGCCAGCGAGATGTACGGAGACGGTGCCTGGCGCCTCCTGCCCACGTTGTTGTGGCTCGATGCAAGCGACCGTGGCCTGCTCATCGTTTCGGCCGGCGGAATGGTGCTGGCCGGTCTGCTCATCATCGACGTACTACCGCTGATTGTCCTGCCTGCGCTGTGGTTGCTCTATCTCTCGCTTGCCGTCGGCGGCCAGGATTTCCTCTCGTTCCAGTGGGACGGACTGCTGCTCGAAACCGGACTGCTGGCCGCGCTCTGGGCGCCGGCCGGCTGGTTTCCGAGCCTGCGCCTCGAAGAGAGGCAGCCCTCGCCCATTGTGCAGTGGCTCCTCTGGCTCCTGCTGTTCAAGCTGATGTTTCTCTCGGGGGCTACCAAGCTGCTGAGTGGTGACCCCACCTGGCGCAACCTGACCGCCCTCAATGTCTACTTCGAAACCCAACCTCTTCCCCCCTGGACCGCGTGGTTTGTGCAGCAGCTCTCAGCGCCGCTGCACGCGGTCGCGACGGCGCTCGTGTTCGTCGCGGAGATGGTCGTACCGTTGGTGGTCTTTGCGCCGCGTCGGTTTCGCTGGCTGCGATTTACCGGTGCGGTCCTGATGATCGGCTTTCAGCTCACCCTCGCAGCCACAGGCAACTACGGATTCTTCAACCTGCTGGCCATCGTGCTCTGCATTCCGCTGCTGGATGACAACCTGCTGCGGCGAATCATCCGCCTGAAGCTGGCCGCACCCAAACCCGAATCGTCCTTTCGCCGCACCATCGCCGGCGTGGCGGCTGCAGGCATCATCGTCCTGTCCGCGCTGAGCTTCGTGCGTGAGCTGGTTTACACCTATCCGGCGGCGGGGCCCGGCAGCATGCCGCTTTGGAGCGAGCAGCTATTGGGGACTATCGCGCCATTTCGGTCCATCAATGGCTACGGGCTATTCCGGGTCATGACGACGGAACGCCCGGAGATCATCGTGGAGGGAAGTGATGACGGGACCCGGTGGAAGCCGTACGAGTTCCGCTGGAAACCCGGCGATCCACAGCGCCGCCCCCGTTTCGTAGAGCCTTACCACCCCCGGCTCGACTGGCAGATGTGGTTTGCTGCGCTCGATCCCAACGGGAACCGTGCGCTACTCGAAGCGTTGGTTGGACGGCTGCTGGAAGGCAGTACGGATGTTTTGGGATTACTGGGCCCGAACCCCTTTCCGGACCACCCGCCTAAGTTCATACGGCTCGTATACTTCCGCTACTTTTTCAGCTCGCCGGAAACCCGGGAATCCACCGGAGCCTGGTGGTCCAGGGAGCCAAGAGGGAATCTGACCCAGCCAGTGTCGCTCCCGGGGCGCTGAGCGTCCCCCGGGTGGCTTCTCCGGCGGGCAAACTGGCCGTTCTTGGCCAAGCGAAAGGTGACCCGGAACCGGGCCTGGGGGTCATTTGTTCACCGATATTCGGGGGGGTGGGTTCCCTTCGCGCGTCCGCGGTGTATTTTGTCCCGCCCCCGCGACGGTAGCGGCCGGTGGCGCATTAAGACAAGACTTGGTATTCCGCCGCCGGACAGTTGGGAGCTGGAAGCCAGGGTGTGGACGTAAGCTGTTGCGGTGTCGAATCTTGGTAGATACGACCGGCAGCAGCCCATGATGACAGGGAGCACACGTGGCAGCTGTCAAGACCTCCAAGCGTACAGTTCGCCGTCAGCCGAAGCCCGCGGCCCTGCCGCGAGCGCTGGACGACGGGCGTGAAAGCCTGGACCTCTATCTGGACGAGATCAGCCGGATTCCGCTGCTTACGGTGGACGAGGAGAAGGCTCTCGCCCGGAAGGCGTTCCGCGGCGACGTTGGCGCTCAGGAAAAACTCGCGCGGCATAACGTGCGGTTCGTCGTCTCGGTGGCCAAGCAGTACCAGAACCGGGGCGTACCGCTCATGGATCTCATCGGCGAGGGCAACGTCGGTCTCATGACCGCCGCTCGCAAGTTCGATCCGGATCGCGGTGTGAAGTTCATCTCGTATGCGGTATGGTGGATTCGTCAGGCGATTCAGGCGGCGCTGGCCCGGCATGGTCGCCCCGTGCGGGTTCCGCTCAATCGGACTGCGGATCTGAACCGGTTGGCCCGTGCGACGACGTATCTCGCGGAGCGGCTGGGCCGGGTTCCGACGACCGAGGAGCTGGTCGAGGCAACCGGCCTGACCCCTGAGTCGGTTCGTTCACTGGGAGCGCTCCACATCGAGGCGCTCCGGCTCGATCAGCCGATGCGTGCTGACGACGACCGGTCGCGGATGGAGCGGGTTGCGTTGGCTTCGGACGAAGGAACCGACGCCGCCACGCTGGCGAAGAGCCGAACCAGCGATCTCGAGACGGCGCTCGCTTCTCTGCCTCCGCGGGACGCCAAGGTCATCCGGCTCTACTTCGGGCTCGACGATGGTCGCGCTCGGACGCTGGAAGAGATCGGTCGGATGATGGGGGTCACGCGCGAGCGGATCCGGCAGCTGCGGGACCGTGCACTCAAGCAGCTGCGCGAGCAGCACGGGGATCGGCTAAAGGACCTGGCCGCCTAACTGAAACAGCGTAAACGGTGAACGGGGGCTCCGAGACTAACGGGCCCCCGTTCTCCCTTTCCCCCTTCCACCTTTCTCCCGCTTTACCCCGTTCTCACGAACTCCCCCACATCCCGATTTCCCCGCAACCCCTTCACCGCCTCTTCATCCGGGCGCTCGGGTCGGTCTCGATTACACGCTACGAGGCAGAGAAAGCCCAGGCTGTCGGTCGGTCCCGCCCTGAATTGATGCCAGGTGAGCGGTGGCACCCGGACCAGGTCGTGTGGCTTGAGATCGACGATTCGGTCGCCAACCAGCGCGCGGCCCGAGCCTCTCACAATCATCACCGCATGCACATGGTGATGACGCTCCAGAGACGACCATCCACCGGGCGCGATTTCGAAGTAACGAAGCTCCGCTCCCAGACTTTCGTCCTCGAACAGAACCTGACGGGTGATGTCCCGGAAGTGACTGCCCTCCTCTTTGTATGCCAACACCGGAATCCCCTCCCAGCGGAAGGGAGGCGATTCCGAGACATGAATTCGCTTCTCGGCTCCACTCATTTGGCTTCCTCCTGCTGCGCCACTGTCGCCACGCGCTCGACCAGGGCGCGGGTGGCCTCGACCAGACGGTCGCCCGCTTCATACAGACTGCCCCCGATCAGCAACATGCAATCCATTCCATAGAACGCGATCAGGTCGGCTACGCGGTCAAGGTGAATGCCGCCTGCGGGAATGGGCAGAGCCGGTTTCATTCCGCGATGCGGGGCTCGGAGCGTCCGGGCGAGCGCGCCACAGGTCTCCAGGGAGTAACTGAACCGCCCGCCGGCATGGGGAAAGATGACGCCGTCCGCACCATACCACCGGAACAGCGTGCCAAGGAGTGCGGGTTCCGTTGCTCTGAGAATCCCGGCAAATGCGGGATGAGCGACGACAGGCAGCTCAGCGTGCCCGACCAGCTCTGCAAGAGAAGGGAGGCCGAGCAGCATGGGTGACAGCATTACCGCGGGGGCGCCGGCCGATCGCGCGAAGCGCAACTGATCGCGAACCCGCTCCGGCGTTCCGATCAGGTTGGGCACATACAGCGTTCGGTGACCGGTCTCCTGGTAGACTGCGCTTACCGCACCGAGACACGCCTCGACCCGCCGCTCGAACACACAGACCGCATGGTCCGCCAACCCGTGATCATCCTTCACGACGTCGAGGCCGCCCAGCGCAAACTGGCGGGCCAGTTGGCCGAGCGCCTCGGGGCTGAGCCCCATCGGCTTGAGCGCCGTCGCGAGGAGCGGCCGATCGGTGACCCCGCTCAGCGTCCGCAGACCCGCAATTCCGTATCGAGGCCCCGGCAGGAAGCTCAGCGTCTCGTCAGGGAGTGCCACCTGTTCCATTACGAGGTCGGGCTGCAGCGAGGAGTTGCCGAACAGGAGGTTGAGCAGTTGGGCCGGATCGCCGGCCGCTGCTGCGAGCGGCTGCGCAATGATCACCCGAAAGCGACGTGCGGCGATCGGCTCGATGTGCTCCACCTGGCCGATGATGTACTGAGCGACGGCCGGATCGCGCACCGCCTTTCGGGGTAACTCGACCGTCTGTTCCAGGAGGAGCGCCTCGGCACGAGCCCTGATCCGATCGGCGTCACAATCGACCAGATAGCTGACCCGGATCGGCTCACTCATCCGTCCGCTCCGGTCGGCCTTCTCAGGACGTCAGCGCTCAAGCTACGGTTGCTGCAGCTTCCAGTACGGCACACATCCCGCCTCGTTGCGCCACATTCACGACCTGCCGCTGCGATGCGCGCGCGAGTATAGCTACACCATCCGTCCCGGGCGCGAACCCCATCACCGTGTAGAACGGCTCGGGTTGCAGAGAGCCGGACTCGTCGAGAGTGGGGAATTCGACTACGGGTATCGCCGCGAGCCGTTGGACCACCCAGCGCTCCTCGTCGCGCAAGGCCGCGTCGATGGCGTGTTCCCAGTCGGACTGGGACAGGGTGTGTCCGATGGTGACGCCGTCACCACCGTAACCGCGGTTCGGCTTGAGAACCAGCGTTTCGCGCTCGCGCCTGGTGAAATCGAGCAGGTCGCCTTCTTCGCCGCCGGGAAGCTGGGTCCACCGATCGCCGAGTAGGCGGGTCCAGAGTATGTGGCGCCTAAACACGCCTCGCTCCTCGGCTGTGAAATACCGCTCGGCCAGGGCAGCATCGGTGAAGACTTCCCAGCAACTCTTCTGGTCCAGTTCGGCGCCAATGGAGGAGACCACCCGGTTCTCGCGAAACAGCCGGCGCATCGGCTCGACGTCCACGCCTTGGGTTCCGAGATCCACCAGGTCGAGGACGCTGTAGTCCCGATACACCAGGTCGACTACGTGATCCTCGTAGCGAACCTCTCCGTTCTCCAGCCGGAGCTCGGCTGGATCGGCATGGACGGTGTCCCAGCCGTGGCGTGCCCGAAAGTACTCCACCAGGGAACGCTGCTCGTCGATGCCCTCGCCTTCGTACTTGGGCTCGACAAAGCACACGCAGCGGCCTTGCCGTCCGGTGGCGCTGAGCTGCTGCGAGATCTCGCTGAAGAGAAGCTCGCGCGCGTCCGATAGCCGCCGAAGATCGAGCCCGGCGTCCTGCTCCCGGAGCAGAGGGACGATTTCCTCACTCACGATCTCCTCGATCGTGGGGATCAGGTACACGCCGCCAATGCCGGTCAGGTTCGGCTCTACGAACCAGAGGGTCTCCTTCCACATCGGGTTGGGGTAGTCGATCATGGCGTCGAGCCGGGAGAATATCGGGTTACGCTGCGCCTGCGGCGCGCCCCAGCAAGCCCGGAGCCACTCCTCCTCTTCCGGATACAGCCGGAGTACTTCGTGGACGCCTGGGTCTGACAGATAGAGATCGGGCAGCCGCGCCAGCGCTCCCTGGAGGGTGCGACAGACGAATCGGAGATACTCCACTTCATCCGGCAACACCGCGATAGGGCAGGGGAGGATCCTGATGGTATCCATCTCCCCCTCACGGAAGTACGCGACCCTGCGCTCAGCCGCCTTCCGCTGCATGTGCCGGTGCGCTTCGGCGAGTCGAATCGTGGGAACGCGATAGAGAGCCTGCCGGACATGCGCCGCCAGGCGCAACCCGGCGAGCCCTGCCGCCTCGGCGGGCGAAAGATCGACTTGCGGTTGCTCTTCCTGCGACACGGGTTTCTCGGCCTCCCTCGGGATGAGTATCTTTTCGCCGATTTGTCCAATGCGCAAATGCAGCCACAAGCCGCTTACGACGAGCTGATCCGCCTCGCGCGCGAGGAAGCGCTCCTCTCTTCCTGCGTCGACCTGCTCGAATGGGATGAGGAAACCTGCCTGCCGCGTGGTGGCGTCGCCCATCGCAGCGAGCAACTCGCGCTGCTGGCCGGCCTGCTCCACGATCGAAGCACCGATCCCCGCCTGGGCGAGCTGCTCGACGTGGTCGAGGGTTCTAGTTTGGTGAGCGAAGCCGAGTCGGCCGCGGCGGTGAACGTCCGGGAGATCCGTCGGGGCTACGATCGGGAGCGCAAGCTGCCGCGCAAGCTGGTCGCCGAGTTGGCCCGGGTAACGGCATTGGCCCAGCAGGGCTGGGCGCGCGCGCGCGAGGCGAGCGACTACGACGAATTCCGTCCCTGGCTCGAACGAATCGTGAAGCTGGCGCGTGAAGAAGCCGAAGCCGTGGGTTATCCGGAAACCGCGTACGACGCTTTGCTCGATGACTACGAGCCGGGAATGACCGCGGCTGAGACCGCCAGCCTGTTCGTAGAACTCAAGCGAGAATTGCTGCCCCTGGTCGAGACCATCACGAACGGGCGCAAGCCAAGAGCCCGCAGCCTGAGCCAGCGACGCGAGTTCGCGGTGGACCGCCAGCGCTTATTTGGTGAGGCGGTCGCGGCGGCGGTTGGCTTCGATCTCGAGCGCGGCAGATTGGACACCTCGCTGCATCCATTCTGCACCGGCCTCGGCCCCGGAGACTGCCGCATCACGGCGAGGTTCTCGAGTCGAGACTTTGCCGGCGGGTTCTTCGCAGTACTTCACGAGACCGGCCACGCTCTGTACGAGCAAGGACTCGAGGCGGAGCACTACGGGACGCCCATGGGCGAGGCGGCGTCGCTGGGTATACATGAGTCGCAATCCCGGCTCTGGGAAAATCTGGTAGGCCGAAGTCGGAGCTTCTGGCTGCACTTCTACCCAAGGGCTCGCGCCGTATTCCATGACGCGATGCATGATCTCAAGCTCGACACGTTTCTCGCCGGGATCAATCGGGTCGAACCATCGTGTGTTCGCGTGCGGGCCGACGAAGTCACCTATAACCTGCACATCCTCATCCGATTCGAGCTCGAGCAAGCGTTGATTGCGGGCGATCTGGGAACGGCTGACGTTCCGGAAGCCTGGGATGCGGCATACATGCGCTATCTGGGGGTGGTGCCGTCCAACCCGGTGGAAGGTTGTCTCCAGGATGGGCATTGGGCCGAAGGTTTGATCGGCTACTTTCCTACCTACACGCTGGGTAACCTTTATGCGGCCCAACTGTTTGCCGCCGCGCGTGCCGACCTGGGCGATCTCGACGCACAGTTTGCGCGAGGAGACTTCGCGACGTTGCTGGGCTGGCTCCGTGAACGAGTGCACCGCCATGGCCAGCGGTACCGGCCCAAGCAGCTGGTCGAGCATGCCACCGGAGCCCCGCCTGACTGGCGACCCTTGATCGCCGCGCTTAAGGCCAAGTACCTGGACGTGGAGGCGAAGTAGAAGGACCGCGACGCTGCTCCTGGTCCCGGCATCCATAGGAAACAGCACCCCGGACCGGAGAACCCAATGCGCATTTCACTGCTTGGCGTAGCGTTGACCTGTCTCGCCTTTCCGTTGGGTCCACTCGCGGCCCAGCATAGCGAGCCCTCGGACCGCGGTCGGCTGGGAATCTTCCTGGATGAAGGGACCGATAGCGCCGGCGCCCGGGTTCGGGGTGTCGTGCCCGATGGGCCGGCGGACAAGGCCGGCATCGAGCGAGGCGACGTGATTCTGCGGTTCAACGGGACCGCGCTGAACGAGAGCCAGAAACTCGTCGACCTTGCCCGTCGTCTGCAGCCGGGTGATACCGTCAAGCTCCAGTACCGCCGGGGCAGCGAAACCCGGACCGCGAGCGTCGTGGCTGACCGGATGCGCCCACGATTCGCGATGATGTTCGACCGGATGGGCGGTCCGCACTTCGGGATGGGTGTCGGCCCCGCTGGGATGTACTTCCGATACCACGATCGCAGCGAGGTCGCCCTGGTTCAGCTGAGTAAGGACCTGGGTGAGTACTTCGGTACCACTGAAGGGATGCTGGTGATCCGGCCCCCGGCCGACTCGGCCTCGCCTCTCAAGGCGGGCGACGTCATTCTCTCGATCGACGGCCGCAAGCCGCAGTCCGTCGAGCACGCGCTCAAGATCCTTGGCTCCTATGCGCCCGGGGAGAAGGCCAAGCTCGACATCATGCGCAAGAAGCAGCGGACCTCGTTGACCTGGACCGCCCCCGCGCGTCCCACTGAGCACGATGGGTGGAAACGGGACGGCCGGCATAGCGTGGAGCCGAACGAAAAGCTGGACTCGTGGGGCGCAATGGATTTCGAGATGCCGGTGCCCTCGCCCGACGACTTCATGCTATCGATATCGCCACCGGAGACGCAGGAGACCTGAGCATACGAGGCCGCTCGACGAAAGCGGTCGTCACGCGCTGGTAAGCCGGAGCAGCTCTTCCGCCCATCGTGGACCGTTCGCCGCGGTCCCCTCTTCGTCATGCTTCAGAAAGACGTATCCCTCCTGCCATGGTTGGGTCCTGATCCGGTCCGACCAGGCGGCGAGTGCAGGCTGATCATAGGTCGTTCGCCGGAGGCGCAGGTAACCCCAGGATGCCGTCGGGACTAGCGGAGACTCGCCCTCGTCGTCATCAACCGTCACGAGGGCGAGATCGCGGCCTCGGAGCGTGTCAAACACGTCGTCGGTGAACCAGCCGTCGTGGCGGAACTCGAATGCGGCCCGCCAGGTTCGCGGCAGCTTGGCGATGAACTCCTGAAGTCGCGGAAGGTCCTTCTTGAAGTTGGGCGGGAGCTGAAACAACGTGGGCCCCAGCTTCCCGCCCATCACGTTCGCGGTTCGAAGGAAGTACTCCAGTGAATCATCCTCGAGCTTGAGCCGGGCGTAGTGGGTGATCCGTTGCGGGGCCTTGAGCACGAAGCGGAACCCCTCCGGGACCTGAGTGGTCCAGTCCAACAGCACCCGCTCTGTCGGCATGCGGTAGAATGTGTTGTTTATCTCAACCGCCGGCAGACGCCCGGCGTAAAAGCGCAACATTTCATCCGCTGGCAGCTTCGGCGGGTAGAACGCACCCTTCCATTCTTTGTACGCGTACCCGCTGGTCCCGACAGACAGCCGCATTCGAACCTCCGTCCTGCACCCCAACATCGCCGGATGAGAGGGCGCCGGGTAGACCGGCTCCCCGCTATCTGCACGCGGGCAGCGGACTCGGTACGCTGGACCCGAAATCGTTCTTCTCCCAGCAGGTGCCGGTGCCGGAGCCGTCCCAGAACAGATCCGCTCCCGGAAGCGGAATGGGTGGCGGCGATCCACCGTTACCGCGCACGGTATTCGAAATAACTCGCCCGCCGTCCGGGTTGGGCTCGATGTCCCCGAATGCTTCCGGCGGCAACCCGGCCAGTGCACCCAGAACCAGAGCGCTGGCCACACCGATGCCGACGAAGCCGTTTCCGGTCACGGTGTTGTGATCCACCGTTACTGCGTCCGCTCCGACCACCAGTATACCGGAACCCGCCGGCACGAATGATTCGAGCTCCCCGGGCGCCCCGGCGTTGGGGCGATTGTTGTCGCGCACGTCGTTCCCAGTCAGCACGACATTGCTGCTCGTCTTGACGTTGAGACCGGGTAGAAGAACAGCGAGCATGCCCGCAGTGTTGCCCCGGGTACGATTACCTGAGACGCGGACGTCAGACGAGTTTTCGATCTCGATGCCGATAACGTTGCCGAATGCTAGGCTGTTGCTCACCTCGATACCTTGCGACTGCCCCACGTAAATCCCGGTGTCGGTATGGCCGGTGGCTGAACAATCCTTGATTACACCATGGCTGGATCGGACAGGGAAAAGGCCGTACTCCCCGTTCCTCTCGGTGGTGACCCGGGTAAGAGAAAAGCCGTCCACACCGATCAACAGCACGCCGTTCTCTTCGAACCCACGCACGGTTACGTCGGACAAGGCGAACCCGTCTCCGTTCGTCGTTACGACAATCCCGTTGTCGGCGTCGCCGGGGTTTTCCAACACGACACCGCCGGCTGTGGTCGACTGGCCGATGATCTTGATGCCCGGCTTGTCAACGCGGAGCGCTTCGCGATAGAGACCCGGGCGGATGTGGATGACGTCGCCCGTGCCGGCCGCATCGATGGCGGCCTGAATCGAGGACCCGGGCGCGACATCCGTCGCGCGGACCGCTGGTTGGGTAACCGGTTCGGTGGGCTGGTCCTGCCCACAGGCGGCGAGCAGCAGGAGAGTTGGGGCAATAATGCGGCGCATGGGAACCTCCGTAAGGTGGTTCACCATGTAGGGCTGGAGGGATCAAGGGGGGGTAAAGAGCTATCAGCTATCAGCTGTGGGTCGCAGCCGATGGGTCTCTGACCAAGCCGAGGAAAAGCACCAGCCCGGTCTTGGAATCCCGCAGAGCGTAGATGAACGGCCGGTTTACTACGAACGGAGTCGGGCGCCCGATTCGCGCGGAGGTCACGCCGACAGTGACCCCGGTTGCCGCGGCCGCCTCTGTCCCTTCTTCGTCTACCACCAGCCAGGTCTTCTGGACCACCTCCGACAGGAACGTGCTGGGTGTGCCACTGGCGAACATCGCACCGAGGTCCGCCAACCTCGGATCGAACGCGTCAGTCATGCCCATTGCTTCGAGGTCGGGCTTGAGGTTCATCGTCGTCTCGAGCTTGAAACGCGGCAGGGCAAGCTCGAGCTCAGTGGACCTGGTCTGTGCCAGCCAGCTCTGCCAGACTGAGTCCTTCAGGTCTCTCGCAAGGCTCACGGCTTCCACGCCCGAATCCGGCAGCACTATGACCATCTCGAACCGGCCGCCGCGATATGGCAGGCGAGCGAGCTCGACTTTGTCGGCCCGGGCATACCCCGCGGAGAGCTTGGCATGCATGGTGGGAACGTTGCGGGCCGAGCCGGGCGAGGAATAAAACGGCTTGGGCCGCGTGGCGTTCTTGGCAAATTCCTTGAGCCACTTGCCCTTGAAGTAGATCGCGTTGGCGATGAACGCCGCCGTGTTGGTGCGTGGCTCGTCCAGGATTTTCTCAATGCGATCGTGAGTATGGCGGGCAACCCAGGCGTTGACGTCAGCCACGCCGTCAGGCGTGCGTAACGCTGCCGATGTCACGTCGGCCTGAAAGAGCTGCGCCGTGCGGTGTGCGTAAGCGGAATCGAGCGCGAACTCCCGGTCCACCCACACGGCATTGGCAATCTCAAGCTCGACCTCCGGTGGATTACGCAGTGCGACGATCCAGGCATGATTGACCCGTCCGGCATCATCAGGCGTCCTGCTCTCGAAGCCGAGTACGTTCAGCATTTGCTCCTGCGTCCGTGCGCGGGCGCCGAGGGCTGCAGCACTCAGAGCAAATCCGGCGCTGGCGGGGGAGATGGAGATGTTCTCGTTCGGGGTTACCTCGAGACGCTGTCGCAACAAGGCGAAACCGAACTTGAGATAGCCCGGGATGGTGTCGGCGGGAGCGGGTGACTGGACGGCCACAAGCAGTAGGGTGAGCCCGAGATGCAATGGAGTCATGATTAACGTGGGGATGCGCGAGCGCCGCTGAATGACACGCCATTCAAACGACTAGCCCGCACTGCTCGCGCGGTGCGGGCTCGGTACTCGGACCGCCAGCCCCATCCCTACGACGCCTTGCGGGCGCGCTTCCGTGTCGGCTTGGCGGCCTTGGCCGTCGAGGCGGCACGATCGGCCTTTCCTTCTGCGGGAGTCTCTCCCTTTTTCGCAATGCTTGCCTTCAAGGCCTCCATGAGGTCGATAATCTTCGCCTGCGGGGCTTCCTGTGGCTCTGCCGTAATCTCCTCGCCTTCCACCTTCCGCTGGATGGCTTCGAGCACGCGATCCCGCACCTGGTCGTGGTACTGTTGAGGCTTGAATTCGTCCGTCGCCGACTGTTCGATCAACTGCTCCGCCAGCGTCAGTTCGGTAGGCTTGAGTTTCACTTCGGGAACCGGAACGTCCGCCGCACTTCGAAGCTCGTCGGCATAGTGCAGCTGCTCCATGGCGAGCACGCCGTCCATCGGCCGCACCAGCACGAGATATTGTTTTCCCCGCGCGGAATACTGCCCGACTGCCGCCCGACCGGTCTTCTCGAGCGCCTCCGTCAGGAGCTTGTACGCCCGCTCACCGCCTTTGTCCGGTCCGAGGTAATAGGTCCGGTCGAGATAGATCCGGTCCACCTTGGATAGAGGCACGAACTCGGCGATATCGATGGTATTGGTCGCCTTCTCGTCCAGCGCCTTGAGCTCTTCAGGCGTGAACAGAACGTACTGACCCTTGGCGAACTCGTACCCTTTAGCGATGTCGTCCCGCTCGACTACCTCATTGTCCTTGGGACAGATGTACTGCTGTTTGAGCCGCGTGCCGCACTTCTTGTGAATCATGTTGAAGCTGACGTGCGCGGAACTCTCACTCGACGAGTAGAGGCCGACCGGGACCGAGACCAGTCCGAACGAGATCGTGGCGGAGGCAATTGAGCGCGCTGGCATAGGACGGAGACGATAGGAGGTTTTGGAAGCGGGCGCAAGAAGACTTAAGGCGATACCCGTAAGCTGTTGAAGTGAAAAGCGTAAACAAAGAACAGTGAACAGTGAACGGGGGTCAAATGCGCGGGTCCATGAGTGCGTGGCCGGGCCTGTTCACTGTTCACCGTTCACCGTTCACGCTTTTTTCCTACATGCCCCCCCGCCCCGACCCGCTGTCGGCGTACCGAGCGAAACGGTCCCTGGGCCGGACTCCCGAGCCCGCCGGCACCGTCGTCCCGGAGCCCGAGGCAAGCCGCCTTTTTGTGGTTCACAAGCATGCGGCCCGCAGGCTCCATTACGACCTCCGACTCGAAATGGAGGGCGTACTTCGGTCGTGGGCGGTTCCCAAGGGGCCATCATTTGATCCGGCTGACAAGCGCCTTGCGGTTCACGTCGAGGACCACCCGCTCGAATACGGCGACTTCGAAGGTCTGATCCCCGAAGGCAACTACGGCGCCGGTGCGGTCATCGTGTGGGATCGCGGCCAGTGGATTCCCCACGAGAACCCGCTGCAAGGCCTCGAAAAAGGGAAGCTCCTGTTCGAGCTGCGCGGCTTCAAGCTGAAGGGGATGTGGACCCTGGTGAAGCTGAAGAAGACCGACAAGGAATGGCTGCTGATCAAGGAGCGCGACGGTTACGCAAAGAGTCCGGGCACCGAGTTTCCGGAAGAGTCGGTGCTTTCGGGCTTGACGGTGGAAGACCTGGAGCAAGGGCGGACACCGGAGAGCGAGATCCGCCGGGTGTTGGAAAGGTTGGGGGCTCCGGCCAAACCGGTGATCCCGGATGGCGTGCAACTCATGCTCGCAGAGACGGCCGACGAGCCCTTTTCGCGCCCGGGCTGGGTCTTCGAGCTCAAGCTCGACGGCTATCGAATCCTGGCGGCAAAAGAGGGCGGTATCGTCCGCCTGCTCTCCCGCAACGGCAACGACCTCGCTCCGAGCTTCCCCGATGTCGTCCGGGCAATGGCCGCCTTGCCCTTCGAGCGATTGCTCCTCGATGGCGAGATCGTCACGCTGGATGACGACGGGCGTCCCAGCTTCCAGCGACTGCAGGGTCGGGCGCGGCTGCGCCGCTCGCTGGATGTTCGGCGCGCGGCGGTTGCGAGCCCAGCGACATTCTACGGATTCGACCTCCTCGGCTTCGAGGATGTCGATCTGAGGCCGTTGCAGCTGCTGGACCGGAAGTCCGTGCTCCAGAGGATACTTCCGGCAACCGGCGTGCTCCGCTATCTCGATCACTTCGAGCGCGACGGTGTGACTCTGTACGAGCAGGTGCGTGGGCTCGGGCTCGAGGGGATCATCGGTAAGAAGGCGGACTCGCCGTATCGAGGCGGTCGGTCGCCTGCGTGGATCAAGGTCCGGACCCGGAAAACGGACGACTTTATCGTGGTTGGCTTCACTGCACCGAAAGGAACGCGGGAAGGATTCGGTGCACTCCATCTGGCACAGTACGTCGACGGGAAGTTGACCTACAGCGGCCGGGCAGGAAGTGGGTTCACCGGGAAGGAGCTGGCCCGGGTCCATGCGGATCTCGAGGCTATCCGTCGGCCGACGCCGCCCTGCGAGGGGCCGTTGCCGAAGGACCGCAGCACGACCTGGGTCGAGCCGCGAATCGTGTGCGAGGTGGAGTACACGGAGTGGACCGACGAGGGCCTGCTCCGCCAGCCGGTATTCCTCAGGTTTCGGGACGACAAGCGTCCGGCCGAGGTACAAGGCAAGCCACGGCCGGGACCCGAGGGGAACGGACCGAACGGGGTGGAGGAAGACGAGAACAGCGATGAGATGACTGAGCCGCCGGCCTCGGTGCGCTCCCGGCCTCGCCCGCTCCCACCTGAGTCGGTGGACCAGGGGCCCCCGGCGCACGATGTTGTCTTCTCCAACCTCAAGAAGGTTTTCTGGCCTGCGGAGCGTTACACGAAAGGCGATCTGATCGAGTATTACCGGGCCGTGTCGCCCTGGCTTCTTCCTTATCTCAAGGATCGACCCGTCGTCCTCACGCGTTACCCCGACGGCATCGACGGAAAATGGTTCTACCAGAAGGATGCACCGGTCTTCGTCCCGGGTTGGCTTCGCACCCAGCGGATCTGGAGCGAAGACACCCAGCGTGAGATCGATTACTTCATTTGCGATGACCTCGAATCGCTGCTCTATCTGGCCAACCTGGGCTCCATCCCGCTCCACGTGTGGGCCAGCCGCGCCCAAACGCTCGACCGGCCCGACTGGTGCGTGCTGGATCTGGACCCCAAGGGGGCTCCGTTCGAGCATGTCGTGGACGTCGCCAAGTCGCTGCGGGCGCTCTGCGAGGAGATCGAGCTTCCCCACTTCGTGAAAACCAGCGGTTCGTCCGGGCTGCACGTCATGCTGCCGCTCGGCCGCCAGGTGAGTTATGAGCAGTCTCGCTCGCTGGGTGAGCTGCTTGCGCGCGTGGTCGTCGCGGAGCTGCCGGAGATCGCGACCATCACGCGCCATGTTGCGCGTAGGGGTGGGAAAGTCTACCTGGACTATCTCCAGAACATTGCAGGGCAGCTCATTGCCTCGCCCTTCAGCGTGCGACCCTTGCCCGGAGCTCCGGTTTCGACTCCACTCGAGTGGCGGGAAGTGACCAAGAAGCTCGATATCCGCTCCTTCACCATTCGCACCGTGCCGGAGCGCATGAACAAGGGCAAGGTGGATCCCCTGCGCGATGTGATCGATCTCGTTCCGGACCTCGGTCGTGTGCTCGAGCGCCTCGCGGCCCGGGCCTAGGCGAACCATGAGCAACATCGACACCGCGGCCCTGTCCATCGAGGTCGGCGAGAGCGCGGGGGCTGTGTCCGGCTTGCTGATGCGGCCTCCCGACGCGCGTTGCCTCTACGTCCTGGCGCACGGGGCCGGTGCGGGCATGCGGCATCGTTTCATGGAGGCGGTCGCGGCGGGGCTCTCAGAGCGCGGTGTCGCTACCCTGCGTTATCAATTTCCCTACACTGAAGTCGGTGGACGCCGGCCGGATCCGCCGGCGGTCCTTCAGGCGACCGTTCGCTCCGCCGTAGCGACAGCACGGAACGTCGCGCCCGGGCTGCCCCTTCTGGCGGGCGGCAAGTCGTTGGGCGGGCGGATGACCTCCTCGGCCGCAGCACGGGGAGAATTGCCTGGGGTTCGCGGACTGGTCTTTCTCGGCTTTCCCCTCCATGCGCCGAATCGCCCGGGAATCGAGCGAGCCGAACACCTCGACGCTGTTCAACGACCCATGCTGTTCCTGCAAGGAACTCGCGATGCGCTGGCCGACCTCACGCTCATGCGCACGGTTTGCGGCCGATTGGGTGAGCGGGCGACGCTTCATGTCCTCGAGGGCGGCGATCATTCCTTTGCGGTGCTCAAGCGATCCGGCCGCGACCAGGAAGAGGTAATGGCGGAGCTGGCCGATGCCATCGCCTCATGGGCCGTCGCCAAGGGTCTCCTATGACGCACGGCCCTCTAGCCGACTTCGACCCCACCCCCGAACAGCGCCGGGCCATCGAAGCAGCGCTCGGCCCGGTCCTGGTGTTGGCCGGCCCGGGCGCCGGGAAGACCTACTGCCTCATCGCTCGAATTCACCGACTCATGACGGAGCACCAGGTGCCTCCGTCTCGTATCTGCGCAGTCACGTTCACCAACAAAGCCGCGGAGGAGATAGCGACCCGTTTGCACCGGAGCCGGTCCGCCGGCGCCGACGAGGTCGTGGGTGGGACGCTCCATTCACTCTGTCTGGGCGTGCTGCGGGAGCATGCAGAAGCGGCGGGCCTGCGCCGCGGATTCGGGGTGGCGGATGAGGACTATCAACGCAGCGTGCTCCGAAGGCTCAGGGTTCGGGACGAGCGGCAGGGCCAACTGCTCATTCTCTTCGGCCGGTACCGTCTCGAACAGCGGAAGCTGACCGCCGGTGACCAGGAGCTGTTCGATGCCTATCAGGAGATTCTCAGGAGCCGCAACCTGGTGGACTTCGATGATCTCATTTCGCTGACGGAGAAACTGCTGCGAACCGATGCCACGGTGAGCGCGGCACAGCTCGGGCGCTTCGATCACGTTCTGGTCGACGAGTTTCAGGACTTCAATCTGGCGCAGTATGGCGTGGTCAAGCTGCTGGCTGCTCGTCACGCCAATCTCTTCGTCGTCGGTGACGACGAGCAATCGATCTTCTCGTGGACTGGCGCGGACCCGAGCATTCTTCGCCGCTTCACCGAGGACTTCGAGGGTACCCGCCCCATCATCCTGGACCGAAACCGGCGCTGCTCGATCCAGATATTCGATGCGGCACGGCGCCTGGTGGAGTGGAACCCGCGTCAGTTCCAGAAGGAAATCGCGGCCGATCGTGAATCCATCTATGAAGTGGCGGCGCACGTCTTCGAGGATGAGGGTGCCGAGGCCGCCTGGCTGGTCGCAGACGTGGTTGAAGACCACGCGCTGACCGGGCTACCCTGGGGCGAATACGCCTTGCTGTACCGCAAGCACAGCGTTGGCCGGTTCCTCGAAGTACGTTTGCTCGAGGCTGGCGTGCCGTGCCGGCTGGCCCGAGGCCATGCGCTGCTGGATGACAAGGTGATCGCGCACATTGTGGCTTCGCTGCGTGTGGTGCGCACGCCGGACGATCCGGTGGCCATCGACGCTCTGGCCGCTCGCGTGTTACCGGCGCCGTTTCTGGAACGACTCCGGATTTCGGAGCCAGGCGATGATCTGGTCGCGAGCCTCAGGAGGTTTGCGCGCCGACAGCGCAAGGGAGATCCGGATGCTCGCCGCTCGTGGCAATTCGTTTATTCGGTCGAAAACCTGCGGGCGCTGGGACGCTCGCATGAGTCTCTCGAGGCGCTGGTCGAGGAGTTGCTGCGGCTTCGGGTTGGGCCGTATCGCAATCCACTGGAAGAGCACCACCAGGAGCTGAGGGATCCGGCAGCATATCCCGGCGCGGCCGAGCTGGCGGACCGTGTGGAAGCGGCGATGCAGTCGGGAGCGGAAGTGTGGCTCGAGCCCGATCGCGGTGTCGAGATCGCCCTGCAGGGGATGCTCCGAAAGGCCGGCCTGGCAAACGTGAGTCGGCTGCTCCCGGGTCAGTCTGCCCCTGCCGGAGCGTTCACGCTCCGACCAGCCGATGCCGTAGCCTGGCGTTGGCCCATGCTCGTGTTCAAGGCGCTTCAGCTGGTGCACGTGCGGAGCACCCGGAATCAGCTGACCGACTACGTCGCGTTCGATCTGGAGACGACCGATCTCGACGTGGGCGGATGCGAGATTGTCGAGCTGGCTGGCGTCCGGGTTCGCGACGGTAAGCCGGCGGCGGAGTTCCGCGAGCTGGTCCGATGCACCCGGCCGGTGAGTGCGAAGGCACGAGCCATCCACGGCTACGGTGACGAGGATTTGCGACTGGCGGCGCCATTTGCCGAGGTCTGGTCCCGATTCCGCCGATTCGTGGGCAGCGATCTCCTGGTCGCCCATAACGGACAGCGATTCGATGTTCCGGTCTTGCGTCGGCTCGCGGCCGCGTGCGGCGGGACCGAAGACCTCGTGTTCTTCGACACCCTGCCGCTCGCCCGATCGGTGCTGGACGAGAGCGCACGTCTGGAAGACCTCGCGTCGCGATTCGAGGTCCCGCTGGGCCGGGCTCATCACGCACTGGACGACGCCCGGGCCCTGGCCGGCGTGCTTGCGCATCTCGAACAGCTCAAGCTGGTGCGCGGGCGCAAGGCCGCCCTGGCGCAAGTGCTGGGCTACCTCGCGATGGCGCTGGCCCTGGATCAGGCACCGGCGCCCACACCGGAAGAGCGCCTGCTCAGGGAGATCGCCCTGCCACATGCTCTCGGACGCTACGGGGATTGCCTGGAGCAATACGCCGCTGAATTCGAGGCGGGCGCTCCCGGAGCCCCTCCGCTCGAAGAGTTGATCGAACGGCTTGGCGGTCGCCGCATCATGGAGCGCTTGTGGGCAGAGAGAACGCCGGCCGAGCGATATCCTGAGGCCGTGGCTCGGCTCTCGGCGCTGGTGGAGTCGAGCAAGGGCGACTCGTTACGCGAGCGTATCGACGGTCTGCTGGATCTGGTGGCCCTCTCGAGCAGTGAGGGGGTCGAGACTAATCCGGCGCGGGTCAGCCTGCTCACTCTCCACTCGACTAAAGGGCTCGAATTCTCCCGGGTTTACGTCGTGGGCGTCGAGGACAACCAGATGCCCGGCTGGCACGAACTGGAGGAGAATCGGGAGCAGGAAATACAGGAGGCTCGACGACTCCTCTACGTCGGAATGACAAGGGCCAAAGATCGCCTGGTGCTAACTCGCACCGAGCGCCGGGCAGGACGTTCGTCCGGGGGCGACCTGTTCCTGCGCGATGCCGGGTTGGTCGCCGTCGTGCCCGAAGCTTCGCGCTGACCATCCCTCCGGGCCCCACGACACCTCGTCCCGCACTATCCCGTACGGCTCAGACCTCTCCGCACCCGCGAGCACGCATGAGATTTTCGCCGATGTTGTACCCCCTGAAGGCGTGGATTCTGGTGACCGGCGTCATCTGCTCCTCCGCGCGGCTGGTCAGCGCCCAGACCGCGGCCGGATCGATTGCCGATCGCTACCGCGATCCGGCCAATCGGCTCATCGAGGCTGCGCTGGCGGACACCACGGCGTATCGGAGGCTGGAATACCTGACCGACAAGATTGGAAACCGCCCCAGCGGATCCGAGGCGCTCGAGCGCGCAATCGATTGGGTGCTTGCAACCATGCGGGCGGACGGATTTTCGCGGATGCGGGGCGAACGGGTCATGGTGCCCCATTGGGTGCGGGGCGCTGAATCCGCGGAGCTGGTAGCGCCGCGGCGGCTCACGCTCCACGTCCTCGGCCTGGGCGGAAGCGTCGGCACGCCGGCCAAGGGGATTACGGCGCCCCTGCTGGTGGTCGAGAGCTTCGACGAGCTTGCCCAGCACGCCGCTCAGGCAAAGGGTAAAATCGTGCTGTTCGACGTTCCCATGGCTGCCGACAAGCCTCCTTTTGTTGCCTACGACGAAGCCGTGAAGTATCGAGTCGACGGCGCCAGCGCCGGTGCGCGGGTGGGTGCGCTGGCGGTGCTGATCCGTTCGGTGGCGTCGTTCTCGATTCAGAGTCCGCACACCGGGATCATGCGCTACGACTCGACAGTCGCGCGGATTCCTACCGCCGCGCTGAGTGTCGAGGACGCCGAGATGCTGCACCGCCTTCAGCGGCGGGGGGACTCGGTGGCGGTTCGCTTGACGATGGACGACCGCATGTTACCAGAGGCGCCCTCTCGCAACGCGATCGCGGAGCTTTCGGGCTCGGAGCGGCCAGATGAGGTAGTCGTTCTCGGCGGCCACATCGATTCCTGGGATGTTGGCCAGGGTGCTGTCGATGATGGCGGCGGAGCGATAGCCGCCTGGGAAGCGGTCAGGCTGATGAAGGAGCTTGGCCTCCGGCCAAAGCGAACAGTCCGGGTGGTTCTCTGGACCAGCGAAGAGACTGGTGCGGCCGGCGGGAAGGCATACCGCGATCGGCATCAGGCTGAGCTGAGCCGTCACGTCCTGGCCATCGAAACGGACAACGGAGTATTCGCGCCAACGGGCTTTTCGCTCCGGGGATCGGATTCCGCTGCCGCCGTCGCGCGGGAGATTGGGGGACTGCTCGAACGAGTGGGCGCTGCGACCATCGAGCGGGAGAAGGAGGGCCCGGAGGCAGACGTCGAGCCGCTCGCCAACGATGGTGTGCCCGCGATGGGACTGCGGGTTGACGCCTCACGGTACTTCTGGTATCACCACTCCGCCGGCGACACATTCGACAAGATCGCGCCGGGCGAGCTACAACGGTGCGTGGCGGCACTCGCGGTCATGGCATACGTCGCGGCCGACCTGCCCGACCCATTGCCCCGCTGACTACTCCGTCAACATATCCAGCGCCGCATCCAGCTTATCGGCAGGCACAGTTCCCTGTGCCAGCCGCGCATTGCCTCCGCCTCGACCGCCCACGCGTTCGAGAACCGTCCGGAGCCACGCGGCAGCATCCCGACCCGAGTCGTCCGACGTAGCCACTATCAGACCGGGTGGAGTCCTTGCAGCGCCAATGAATACGACTTGGGCCAGCGACGCCACCGCCTGCCCGAGAAAGCGCAGACGTTCGATGGCGGACTCGTTGCGCACAATGATCCGGCGAACACCGTCAGGATCGGGAGCTGCATCGGCATAGAGCTCCCGCGCCCGCAATGCATCGAGCCTGGACTCCAGCTCCCGACGAGTAGATGCCGCTTCCTTGAGCGCGGCCCGCTGCGCGTCGATCAAGGCGGGGAGGTCAGCTGCCGCGGCGGAAAACGAACCGGCAATGCGCGAGAGCAGATCGCTGTCGGCGCGGGCCGCCCGAATCGCCCGACGTCCGCAGACGAACTCGATCCGCGCCGACTTCCGCACCCGCTCCAGCCTGCGGATCAGAATGGCACCGATCTCACCGGTGGCGCGAACGTGGGTCCCGCCACAGGCACTGCGATCGAGATCCGCGATAGTGACGATTCGCAGGGGACCTTGGCGGTCGGATGGCCTTCTCAGATTGGCGGCCAGCGCGGCGTCCTCGAAGCCGACAGTTACGGGGCGATTCTCTGTCACGATCGCATTGGCCCGTATTTCGGCGTCGGCGAGCTGGCTAGGCGTGACTTCGGCCACGTCGAGGTCGAGCGTCGAGGTCTCCTGACCGAAGTGTACGCTTACGGTTGCGAAGCGATACAGGTCGGTCAGCACGGCGGAAAGCAGATGCTGACCGGTGTGCTGCTGCATGTGGTCGAAGCGCCGGTCCCAATCCACCCTGCCCGCGACGCGGTCCGCCGGTAGCGGTTGGCTCAGGAGATGAGCAATCCGCTCTTCTTCGTCGACAACGTCGAGCACCTTGGCCTCACCTAGCAGCCCCGTGTCATGTGGCTGACCACCGGACGTGGGGTAGAACGCCGTCCGATCGAGGTAAATTCGCCGGCCGTCGTCGCCGCGCTCGGTGACGCGCGCGTCGAAGACAGTGAGGTAGGAGTCGGTGTAGTAGAGCCGCTCGGTCACGGCGAATGTCTACCATCGGCTGATGGCGAGCGGAAGAGTACGCGCACTCCGGCGCAAGAAGCTGAGCGCAGCGAAGGCCCGATCAGGCCGCAGTGTCGGCGGGCTGACCCGGGTTGGACGGACGAGATACGGCGCGCCGCCCGGCAGACGATTCGCTGCCGGACTCACCGGCCCGGGGCTTGGATCGCAGCACGAGCGCAAGGCCGACCAGAATGATCGGAGTCGCGAGCAGAATGCGGGAGCCGACCGGCTCGCCTGCGAGCCAGGCACCGAGTACCAGAGCGACCACCGGGTTCACGTAGGCGTAGGTGGCTACCCGGGTCGGCTCAACGACGCTCACCAGCCAGGTGAAGCACGTAAATGCGAGCATGGAGCCGAAAACCACCAGGTAGGCCCATGCTGCCACCGAGCTCGCCGACAGCTGCGCCGGGCTGAAGCCACGCAACTCACCAGTGACCAGGGCAATCAGGAGCGCCACGGCGCCACCGGCCATCATGTTCATCGCCGACGTCAGCACCTGATTGGCCGGCAAGCGCACCCGTCGGGAGGCCACCGAACCGAGAGCCCAACTGATCGACGCCAGCGGCACCGTGAGCAGGTAGAACAGCGGCACGTCGGACGCCGCGCCGCAGGGCGTCGATGCGCCGCACCCGGCGCTCTCAGGCGTCGAGCCGGTCACTAGGAGTGCCAGGCCGCCGAAACCCAGGAGAAGTCCCGCCACCCGCGCGAGCGAAAGCGGCTTACCTCCCGGTGCCACTCGCTCGAACACAGCCACCCAGAGCGGCATTCCGGCCACGATCAGCGCGGTCAGGCCAGACGGCACCCGCTGCTCGGCCCAGACTACCAGACCATTACCGCCCGTGATCAGCAGCGTGCCTATCAGCGTCGCTGGAAGCCAGGCCCGCCGCGGCGGCGCCGGCACGCCCCGCAGGCGAGCGAGCAGGTACAGCAGCGCGCCGGCTACCAGAAACCGGCTTGCCGTCATCACGAAGGGGGGGAACGACTCGACGGCCCAACGGATGCCGAGGTAGGTCGAACCCCAGACGAGGTAGACGACCGCAAAGGCCGCGATGATGCGGGCCTTCACCGGAGCGGCAACTCCATCCGGATGTTCGCGCGGCGATACGCGACGTCTCCGAGCGGTACTTCACGGAACCCGAGCGATCGATACAGCGCGATCGCGGGAACCAGCGATCGGTGAGAGACCAGCTCGACCCGGTGAGCGCCCATCCGCCGGGCCAGATCGATCAGCGCGGCGCAGAGCCGCCGGCCCACACCGCGCCCTTGAGCGCGGGGAGTGACGGCCATCTTTGCCAGCTCGAAATCGTGGCTCCCGGTCGGGATGAGGGCGCCGGTTCCCACCGGGTCCTCGCCCTCGATCGCCATGAGGATCGCGCCTCCCTTTCCCACGACATGGGTTTCGGGGTCGTCCAGGATTTTGCGATCCTCCGCTTCGACCTCGAAGTAGGTCGCGATCCATTCGAGGTTGAGATCGCGGAAGGCGTTCCGGTACTCGGGGGCGTAGGGAACGATGCGGATGTCGAGCAGGACCGTGGGATCGAGCATCGCGATCTCCGGGGGCCGGTGACTTGCCGGACGGCACGTCTCAACGTATCGTGGAATCTGTAACCATAACAGTTTCAGCATATGACGACTGCAACCAGTACAGTTTCCAGACGGCGCCGACGGCGTGAACGGGTTCTCTATCAACGGCTCGCCGATGAGCTCGTGGGCCTGATCGAAACCCGCACGCTGCGGAGCGGCGATCGGCTTCCCTCGGTCCGCACCTATAGCCGGCAGAAACGGGTGAGCCTCGCGACCGTGCTCCGGGCCTACCAGCTGCTCGAGGATCGCGGGTACCTCGAGGTCCGGCCTCAGTCGGGCCACTACGTGAGCGCGACTCCGGCGAGTCGGGCGCCGTCGCCCTCCATGCCGAGGCCGTCGTTCACCAAGGAAGAGGTGCGGATTGCGGATCTCGCGTGGGAGCTGCTGACTCGGGTGAACGACAAGGGCATGGCGCCCTTCGGAATCGCGACGGCCGCACCAGAGCACTACCCGACGCATCGGCTGAGCCGGATCATGACGCGAGTCATCCGCGAGGCGGGAGCCGCCGGTCTGGTCTACGGGTCTCCGGTGGGCCATGAGGCTCTTCTCCATCAGTTGGCTCGGCGGGCACTTGCCGCCGGGCTCACGCTCCAGCCGGACGAGCTGATCGTTACCAACGGCTGCACCGAGGCGATTCAGCTTGCCCTGCGGGCCCTTACTCGACCGGGCGATGTGATCCTGGTCGAATCGCCTTCGTACTACGGATTTCCTCAGACGGCGGAGTCACTGGATCTGCGGGTAGTGGAAGTGCCGACCGATCCGGAAACAGGTGCGTCCCTCGAGCACCTCGACTCGGCCATTCGGCGCACCAAGCCGCGGGTATTCCTCACCAATCCCAATTTCCAGAACCCGCTGGGGTTTGCGGTGCCCGACGCAGTCAAGCGGGAGCAAGTGGCGCTGCTCGCCCGACACGATGTCGCGGTGGTGGAAGACGATCTCTACGGCGACTTGTACTTCGGGGAGACACGGCCGGCGTCGCTCAAGGCATTCGACACGAACGGCAACGTGATTCTGTGTTCTTCCTTCTCCAAGACGCTGGCGCCTGGCTACCGCATCGGCTGGGTCGCTGCTGGTCGTCATGCCGGACGGATTCGCCAGCTCAAGCTGGCAAGCTCAATCCATACCAACACCTTGGCTCAGTTGGCGGTCGCAGAGTATCTGAGCGGGGGCGGGGCGGAGCATCACCTTCGCCGCCTGCGCCAGGCGTTTCGGGCTCAGGTCTCCGACTACGCCCACGCGATTGCGAGGCTGTTCCCGCAGGGGACTCGAGTCTCACGACCCAAGGGCGGTCACCTCCTGTGGATCGAGCTCGCACCCGGAA
>JBKPOS010000018.1:0-4986 GCA_046733215.1 Gemmatimonadota bacterium | reverse complement strand
CATCACCCACCACGGCAGCGGATGACCACACGATCCCCATCGCGTCGAATCGCCAGCGCTCTTTGCCGCTAGCCAGATCGAGCGCCTGAACGAAATGCGCATCCGACGTTCCGACGTAGACGACGCCGTCGGACACGGCAGGAGAGGCATTGATCCAGGACACCTTGTAGTCGTAGCGCCAGCGCTGCCGACCTGTTTCGCGATCGAGGGCGTACAGAAAGCCGTCGCGCGCCCCGAAGAGCACCAGATCGCCGGCTACGACCGGTGAGGACTGGATGGTGCGCCGGTCGAATCCGAACTTGGCGGACTCGAGGGCGTGGCCTTCGGTGTCGAAATGCCAGCGCTCTTTGCCACTCGCGAGATCCGCGGCATAGAATCGTCCGTCGGCACTCCCAACGAACACGGTGGCGCCCGCCACCGCCGGGGATGAGCGGACGCGACCGCCGGTCTTGAGACGCCAGCGCACCTTGCCCGACGCCCCGTCCACCGCGTACAGGTTTCCGTCGCCCGCGCCCACGACAAACATCCCGTCCGCGAACACGGGCGAGGACGTCCAGAAGTCACCGCTCTCGTAGCCCCACGGAAACGGAACGGTGGAACCCGTCGCAAGCTTCCATCGCAGCCGACCCGTGTTCGCATCGACGGCGAAGATGTGCCCGTCAGCCGTCGTAAAGGCCACCATGCCCATAGCCACGGCTGGCGAGGAGCCCAACGCGCTGTACGCATCGAACGTCCAGCGGACCCGACCCGATATCCGGTCGATCGCGTACAGATGCCGATCGTTGCTCCCGATGTAGACAGTGGACTCACCCACAGCGGGTGACGAGACGACCGTGCCTCCAGTCTGAACTCGCCACGCCAGCCCCGCGTACGCAGCCGGTGTTGGCGCTGCGTAGACGCCCGCATGTGCAGCATCACCCCGGAAGGTGGCGATCGCGCTCTTTCCGCCCGAGTGCTGCGCGATACCGTTCCGCACGGCCGCGAGCGAGAGAGAAGCGACGATGAACAGCCCAAGCCCGCTGAGCGCGCGTGCCATGCAGATGCTCCCGGATTGACTGGCGACGTTACCGCGATCGACTCGGGACCGTACGAAGGCGGATCGAGAATGGTGTCAGGTCTTCACGCCTTGAACGACGCGAGCACCTGAGTGGCAGCGCGCTCACCCGATGCAAGCGCTCCGGCAACGGTGCCGGCTTCGCCGGAGTCGTCGGTTGCTTCGCCGGCGAAGAAGAGAGTGTTCTCGAGCGCGGCCGCGAGCCCGCTCCGGGCCTTGCGACCGCCCACGGCGACATAGCTGTAGGCACCGCGCGAAAACGGGTCGCGCTGCCAGTTGTGCAGCCGGGCGTCGACCAGTTGGCTCGCCACATCGATCTTGCCGGCGAAAACCGCCCCGAGCCCGTTAACTGCCGTATGAATGATGGTGGCGTCATCTGCACTCGACAGCCGCTCGGCCCGGGGACCTCCGGTCCATGCAGTCAACACAGAGGCTTGCTCCGGCTGCTCGGTCCAGAATGTCGGAAATTCCTGATCCCTGGCGTGGAAGAAGGCGGCACCGCGAAACCGGCCGTCGGAAATGGTTTCCCAGAATGGCTCGCGAAACCGAAGGACCACCTTGAGCACGTCGCCCATGATGAGGTGATCGAGCGCATCGGCCTTTGACGTAAGTGCAGGGGTAAAGGAAACGGCCGGCGCCTCGCTCGACTTTGCCTGGAGGATACTGAGCGGGAGGGTGAGGATGGCACAGCGCGCAACGACGCGATAAGCCTGTCCGCCGGCCACTGCCTCCACCGCGACCTCTTTCGGCTTCCAGCCAACACTGGTGACCGCCGTCCCAAGCCTTGTTTCGACGCCATTCGCCTTCGCAAACGAGGCGAGGTAAGCGATCAGCCGCCCGTAGCCGCCTTCGATCCGGCTCTGGTTTCGCTGGACGCCGGCGCCACCAGTCCACTCATCCACAATGGCGGCAAGACTCGCGTGTGTGGGATCCGCCGCATCGAATCCTTCAACGAGCCGTCGGGCCCACTCGGCAGCCTCATGAAGCGGATGCTTCTCGTCGAATCGCTTGAGGAACAATGCGACGGACGTTTCCTCACCATGGCCCTGCGCCTGGCGCATGAGCTGTGCGACGCCATCGAACACACGATCGGCCAGCTCGAGCGCTCCGTTCCGGAGCTCCCAGTGAGGCGTCGCGACAGGAACGAGTGGCAGCCCCGCTTCCTTTACGAGCGCCAAGGTAGTTTCCGGATTTCCGTGTATGAACTCGGCACCAAGCTCGAGCGGCTGGCCATCCGAGTCTTCCACGGTCAGAATCCGGCCGCCGAGCCGCTCCTGCGCCTCGAGTAGCTCGACCGAGACACCTGCCTTGGCCAATACCCGCGCCGCCGCGAGCCCCGCCGCTCCCCCGCCAATGATCACGACATCCATCTACAGGAGCTCGGAAACAGGGTTCATCCTGCCCTCGGCAAATCGTTCGGGCGCGAGAGGCGCAACATCGAGCGTGGATGCGTGGCCATCGCACACAATTTCGGCCAGGAGCTGGCCAAGCGCTGGCGCATGCATCACCCCGTGGCCGGACGACCCGTTGATCAGGTACAGGTTGGGAAGGCCGGGAGTGGAACCGAGGATCGCGTGCCTGTCCGGAGAGACCTCGTAGAGCCCGGCCCAGCAGGCGTCCGGATCGATCGGGATCGGTCGCAGGCACGGCACCCTGGCATGCGCCATCGCAGTGACCTGCGAGACCCAGGCTGAGTCGACCGAGTCATCGTACGGGCGGCCGGGTACGCCCGGGGTGGGCCAGAGAAGGAGCACCCGGCCATCCCGTACTCGGAAGTGAAATCCGTCACCGGCGAAGATCGTCATCGGTGTCGTGGGAGGGAGCACGGTGGTCCGCACCGTCGCGGCTATCTGACGTCGCAACGGTGAGACCGGTAGCACGAAGCCCGTCGTCTCCATGATCGTCGCCGCCCAGGGGCCGAGGGCGTTGATCACTGCCCCACAACCGATCCGTTCACTCCCTGCCCGCACCGCAGTCACTCGACCGCCCCGGCTCACCTCGAGCTCGGTGACCCGAGCGCCCCAATGAACTTCGGCGCCCAACTTTCGAGCGCCGGCGAGATAGCCCTCCAGGATGTTGAGGGGGAGAAGATATCCGTCGGTCGGGCAAAACGCGCCGCCCACGATGTCGTCGGGCGCAAGGGCCGGGTTGAGCTCCAGGATCTCGTGCGGGGTTACCCCGCGAGCCTCGCTCAACCCGGCTTCGTGCTGTACCCGCCGTCCCTCCTCCAGCAATGTGAGCTCGCGGTCCGTGCGGGCCAGCCAGAGGTAGCCGTGTGGAGCATAGCCGGGATCCACGCCGGTCTCGTCGGCGAACGCCTTCAATTTTTCCCGGGAAAGAAGGGATAGCCTCACGTTGATGGCGGTGGCGTACTGGGCGCGAAACCCGCCTGTAGCGCGACCGGTGCTCCCGGCACTCGCCGTGGTCGCGGCATCCAGCAGCAGCACGTTTGGCACTCCGCGCCGAGCCAGATGCCAGGCGGTGCTGGCTCCCATTACACCTGCACCCAGCACCACAACGTCAGCCGAAGTCACGCGGTGAAGACGTGCTCCGGATGCCTGAAGCTCTTGAACTCCAGAGCGTTTCCGCTCGGATCGCGCAGAAACATCGTCATCTGCTCGCCCGGCTGGCCGGGATATCGGACGCGTGGCTCAATTATGAACGGAATTTCCGCCTGACGAATTCGCTCGGTCACTCGGGCAAATTCGTCCCACGCCAGCAGTGCACCGAAGTGAGGCATGGGCACCCGAACGCCATCGACTGCGCCGGCATCGACTGTGGGCACAACCGGCCCGGTGACGTGGGCCGAGATCTGATGTCCAAAGAAATCGAAATCAACCCAGGTATCCGTACTCCGTCCTTCCTGGCAGCCCAGCACGTCACAATAGAACCGCCGGGTGGAGGCGAGGTCCTTCACGAAGAAAGCGAAGTGAAAGGTGGTCACAGGTAACTGAGCCAGGCATCGCGCCGACGGGCCTTCACTCCGGCGAACCACCGGCAGACCGGATAAAGCGCCAACACGACCCCCACCCATACCACGTATGCGACGCCGAGGCCATAACCCCAGGACTGGGGCAAGAAGCGCCAGAGGGTCAGGTACCCGTGCAGGTCATCGCCGCGGAAGGCGGCCGCTAGGAGGACCAGGGCATGGATCAGATACAAATGCGCCACATAAAAGAGAAATGGGACTCTGCCGTAGACAATGAAGAAGCGCGCCACCGGCCCCCGCCACGTCTCGAAGAGTACCAGCGACAGAATCGCGGGCCCCAGAGTCATGAGCAGAAACAGCAGCGACGGCGGGTACTTTGTCGTGTTGAGAAAAGAGAAAAAAGTGAACAGTGGCGTGGGTTGGACGGCCCAGGGACGCGGATCACCGTACACGTTGAGGGTGCGCAATAGCACAAAGCCGAGGACGAGAATTGTCCCCAGCCATAAGAGCTCACGCCGCCGGCGATCGGGCTCGTGCTTAAGCACAGGTCCGAAGGCATATCCTGCTGCCATCACTCCGATCCAGGGAATCAGAGGATACATGACCGGTGGATTCTGCACATGGAGAATGCTCCACAGCCAATCTTTCACACCGGCGTCGGAGAAGACCCCGGGGGTGGCCATCAAACGCGTCGCGCCGATTCCATCCAACAGATTGTGCGTTAGAATCATGGCAACGCCGATGAGACCGATCAGCCACATCGGCAGGAACACCAGCCCCGCGAGCACAATCATGGACCAGCCGATGGCCCAGATCACCTGCATACTGAAAAAGTGGTAATCGAAGTTGAACCACCAAGCCAGCCGCACCACTGTCATCTCGATGAACAGGAGCCAAATTCCTCGACTCAGGAGGAAGCGTGCCAACTCGTTTCGCGTCCGGCCCGGGCGAGACCCATAGAGAAAGGCACCCGTCCCGGCCAGGAACATGAACGTGGGCGCGC
>JBKPOS010000017.1:0-15389 GCA_046733215.1 Gemmatimonadota bacterium | reverse complement strand
AAGGTGACCACCAGTCGGCGCTTGGGCGCAGTTCCTCGGACCGCGTAGGCGATCTGCCCGCCGCCAGGCGGGAAAAGATCGGTCCAGGCAAGCGCGATCAGGTTGTTTAGTCCGTCGTCGGACGGAATCACTCCTCCACTGCAGCAGCCGTTGGGTGCGCCCGCATCGAAGCTGACGAAGCCATTCGAGGACACATTGAACTGGCTATAATGGACGCCGAAGAACTCGAACTCGAATCCAATAGGAAGCGGGCCGGTGGTCTCATCGTCACCTAGTGTCAGGGCGTTGGGGAATGGCCCTGCCTCGGGCGCGAATGGAATCGCGTTGGCCGTTGCACGTCCAGCCTCCTTGGGTACCTTGAGCGGCCGGGGCTTATGACCCAGCTGCACCCGGTCCAGCCCCACGAGGAAGAAGAATTGGTTGTCAACCTCTGCGAAACGGACCCGGACAGTACGGCCGGCGAACTGCTTGAGAGAGACGCTGACATTCTTATAGGGCGTGGTCGCAGAATCGCCTTCTTCAGTCCGGTACACCGGCAATAGCACACCGGCAACGTCATCCAGTGGCGCCGACGGATCCACGACATCAACCCGGAATTGCTGGTTCGGGAACTCGTCGGGAGACAGGGTACCAGGTGTGAAGAACGCCCCAGCCAGGTTGTTGAGGTAGAGGTCAAAGCTGAGGATTGCCTGACCGTGCGGCGGGACCTGCACATCCTGATAGAGAATGTGGAGACCCGGTCCGAACTGGTCGGTCATCGCGGCGAAGTTGCCATCGGTGGGGCTTCCCACCGTGAAGCCGTTCAAGGGAGAGCCACTTCCCTGCTGGACCCACCAACTCCCCGAAGAGACCGTGGTATCGAACACGGTCCAGTCAGTGAACTGGTTGGTGCTTACTCCCCCGTTCAGCTCGAAGCTGCCGTTGGCGAGCGGGGATGGCTTCCCCTTGGATTTCTTCTTTGCCGATTGGGACTCAAACGGAACTCGCTGAGATAAGAGCGGGGCCTTCCGTTCGGCAGGGCGGCGGCCGCCAACGAACAGCGAAGGCGAAAGCGAGCCCAGGTCATATGCGCCGCCCTGCAGCCGTTGGATTCGGGCGGGAGGAGCCGGCGGAGCTGTAGGCGACTCGCCCGCCTCTTCGCAGGCAGTCAGGGCAAGGAGTGTCGTGAGCGAAAACAGTGTGATCTTCGAGTGCGGCAGGCCAGTCATTGTTCGACTCCGTGGCCTAAATGTTCGATTGCGGGACTCTACAGTAGCGATTTGGAGTCAAGCAACGATCAAGTGATCGTTGTCGTGGGCTGACGTCGACCGTCACAACGCCGGGTGTGTTTCTGCCAGCACGCGATACTTTGCTGCTTCGCTTCCAGCAGCACAGTCTCCGCTTCCTGGTGCTTGCCTAGTCGAGTGAGGCAGGCGCCCAGCTCGCGCCGGGCCCCTGCGTGCGATTGTCGTCTGCGTCCGCTTTGGCGAGCCAGCCGGTCAGCGACTCGCGGAGCAGCGGCTCGGCCTCACCTGCGTTTCCGTTCTCTGTCTTGATCCCACCGAGGTCCGTCAGGATGCCAAGCGTGAGCGGATGGCCGGGAGGCAGAACCTTCCGATCCATCGCCAGCGCCTCCGTCAGCGCGCGCTCTGCCTCGGCGAGCTCACCCTTGTACCGAAGCAAGAGAGGCGCGCCTCGAGCGGCAGATCGCGCTCCCGTGCATAGCGATCGAGCGGGATCCCCTCGACGCGCTCCATCGCGAACCAGGGGAGTCCTTCGGCCGTTACGCCCCCATCAAACAGGTGCGCGATTCCCGGGTGATCGAGCGACGCGAGGATCTGCCGCTCCTCGCGAAAGCGCCGGACCAGGTGATCCTCGAACGCGAGCGCCCCACGGGTTCAGCTTGAGCGCCACCTGCTGGTGGAACTCATCGTCGCGCTCGGCGAGCCACACCGTTCCCATTCCCCCGTGGCCCAGCTCGCGTAGCACCCGAAACGGGCCGACACGGGCGCCCACGCCGACGGACCCCGCGTCGGCGTCGAGACTGCGCGCCAGGGGAGCGGCATACCTGAAGCTCGACGTCGCCGGCGCACGCCTGCGCGAGGTAGGCAACCCGGTCCGCCGGGGCACACTCGAGCGCGCCATCCAGCACGCGCTGGATCGCGTCCCACCGCTCACGGGAGATCCCTATGTCCACCTGCGGGCCCAGAGCGGAACACCTCCCTCCGCTGCCGTCCCCCGCCGCTTTTTTCGGGAGGTAGCGGGCTCAACATGCGGGTCGGAACCCGGTCTGGCAATCCGGCGGATGTCCGGTTTCGGCGGGCGCTTTCGCCTTAAAGGGTGAAACGGCGTCGCGCCGTGCCATCTCTGCTGGAGGTCCCGATGTCCGACACCATCCGTCGATGGGCCGAAGCCACTGCCCTCACGCTGCTTACCCTTGCTGTCCCCGGCTGCGGCGGTGACGGTGGCGGGCCGATCGAGCCGCCACCCTCCGAACCACCGCAGTCGGAGCCTCCGCAGCAGCTGCCGGCTCCCAGGGGCCAAGCCATTTACGGCGTGGACCTGCACAACCAACTCGTCCTCTTCGGAACCGAGAGTCCCGGAACACTCAGCCGCAAAGTGCCGATCACCGGACTCCCAATCCTCAAGCGAATCGTCGGGATCGACTTCCGCCCTTCGAACGGAAAGCTCTACGGAGTCGGAAACGACTCCCGGGTCTACATTATCGATCCTGTCAGCGGCGCAGCGACCGCGGTGGGAACCGGGCCCTTCGAGCCGGCGATCGACTTTTTCGAGGTGCATTTCGGGATGGGATTCGACCCGGCCACGGAGCGAATTCGCCTGATGGTCGCCGAGTCCGGAGCCAACTACTCGATCAATCCGGACGACGGAACCGCCGTGCTCGAAAAGAGCGTGAGTTACGCGACGGGAGATCCCAACGAGGGAATCACTCCGAGGATTTCCGGGCTCGGCTACGTCCCGCTCGGGGCCGCCGCAGTCGGTGGCGCGGCGGTGGCTGCGCGGCGATCTGGATCGGCGGCGCTCGGCCCGTCACCGCTCGCAGGGACACTGCTCGCGCTCGACGCCGACGAAGGCACTCTGATCGCCTCCATCGACCCTGAGACGGGCGAGTTCACCACCATCGGGCCGCTGGAGATGATCTTTGCCCGGTGCGCGGAGATTAAAGTCGGAGTCGGTCCGGATGGCAAGGTGAACATCTTCGCGGTGGTCCTGAGTGCGGCCAAGAACCTTCTGCTCAGGCTCGACGCGCTCACCGGCAAGGCTACCTCTCTCGGGGCCGTAGCGGACAACGATTCGCCGATCCAGGGGATTGCGCTCGGGGAGTCGCCGGCTGGTACCGCGCCCCCTATGGCAGCGGCTGAGCGGTGGGCGTCGGGTGCCGTCGCAACCATGTCGTACACGCCGACCACGATCGACGCGAGTGCGTGCACCGGCAGCTCCCGCGGCAAGTGATGGCTCCGGCAGACCAAGTGATGGCTCCGTCAGGCGCTGAGCTGTTCGCGGAGCCATCCCTTCGCCTTGGTCCAGTCGCGACGCACCGTACGTGTAGTGACGCCCACGACCTCTGCCGTTTCCTGCTCGCTCAATCCGCCGAAGAAGCGGCACTCGACCACCTGCCCTAAGAAATGGCCACGGTCGCGGTATTGAATCCGGGTTTGGTCGACCAGCTTGAGGTATGCCTCATGCACCAGGCCGGTCGTACCCAGAGTGTGATCGGTTCGCTCCACCTGGAGTGCGCGGTGAGCGATGCTTCTGGCTCACGGCTGTTTCTTCGCCGTCGGCGGCAGGAGGCCGTTGAGCCGCAGGTAGATCGCCAGTTGGCTGTAATGGTCCGCCCAGTCGTCGGACGTGATAAACATCGCCTGGGCGCGGGTGAACTCCCGCTTTCCGAAGAGCTGCATCTTTGCGCCGAGATCCGAATCGTTCACCTTGGCCAGCGCCGTTTCGCAGAACTGGAAGGTTTCCTTGAGCCGGGCGACGAGCTGGTCCTTCGTTGCTGTCTTTGCCAGCGCCGTGCGTTTGGGCGCCTCGGTGCCGCTGACCTTGGAGCAAAGAAAATCGTTGCCTTCAATGAGGTGCCCGACGATCTCGCCCACGCTCATCTGTGGCGGGGTGGGCTTGAAGCCGTACTTGTCGGCAGGAAACTCCTCGGCCGCGGCGATGAGATTCTTGGCCGAGCGCTCCTGGCTGGAGCGAAGCGCATCGGAAACAGGCGTTCCGGCACTCTGCGCGACGGCGGTGGTCGAGAGAGAACAGGCGATGAGCCCGCTGAGCGCAAACGAGAATCTCATAGTACTGCTCCATTGACTTGAGTGAATGGTGATCCGGTTGACGACTCATTTCCGCTGCCGATAGGCGGCCGCTCGATCTGGCTTCCCCCATCGATCGTACAGTGTCACCAATTGCTCCGCACCTTCCCTGGCGCGCGTGGTATCGGGCATGCTATCCCACACCGCGAGCGCCCTTAGCGCCAGCGGCTCGGCCTCGCCGTATCTGCGCTCGTCGATGAGGACCGAGGCGAGGATGGACGACACTTTGGCCTCGTCGTCCGGGGCGAGCTTCCCATCAGGCGCTTTCACCGCGAGCACCGCTCTCAAATTCGCCTCCGCCTCCTTACGGCGCCCGAGCCTCGCCTGATTCCGACCCAGCGTCCAGGTCGCCACCACGCTGTTGGGGTGGTCAGGCCCAAGCGCGCGCCGCATTCGTGCATACGCCTCCTCGTAGAGCGGCTCGGCCCCAGCGTAGTCCTTCTTGGCGTCTAGTGTCGCCGCAATGTTGTACAGGGTGCGGGCAATGGCCGGGTCGTTAGGGCTCAGCATCGCGCGCCGCATTGCCAGGGTCTGCTTGAGCATCGCGATATCGTCATCGTACCGCCCGGCCTGATAATAGACATAGCCGAGGTTCTCGAGATCGGCCGCGAGGTCCGGGTGCAAGGAACCGAAGAGGACAGAGTCGAGCGCCACCACCTGCTTGAGCAAGCTCTCCGCTTCGACGTAATCCTTTTGATCCGCGCGGGCCAATCCGAGATCGTTGAGCACCGAGGCCATCTCGACGCTCCGCTGCATTCCCAGCGCGGTCAGCATCCGCGCAGTCTTGCGCGCCATCGTCTCGGCCTCTTTGTAATTCTCCATCGCCTGTTGGGCCGACACGATGCGCCGCATGGCGTTGGCGACAGCTATGTGCTTTTCGCCGTGGCTGTTCCGGAGCAGCACCAGGGCCGCACGAGCCAGGGAGTCCTCGCGGCGGTACTCGCCTTGTTCGTGTGCCAAGTCCCCCAGATCGAGCAGGCTGGCCGCGACCAGGGTGTCCCGCGGCCCGCCGAGCTTTCGGCGGATAGCCAGAGCTCGCTCGAGCGGCGGGCGGGCGGAGTCGAATTTCGCCTGCGCGATGTACAACGCGCCCAGGTCGGACAGGCTCTGGGCCGCTTCCTCAGTCTCCGGACCGGCCTTGGCAATCCGGGCTGTCAGCGCGGCCCGAATGAGCGTGTCCGCCTCCGCGGTGCGGCCCAGACCGAGATACACGCTGCCGATAGTCCGCTTGATCGACGCTCGCACCAGCGGATCGCGAATCGCCCCGCCGTCCAGCTTGTTCACGCCGGCCTTGAGGGCCTCGACCACCGTGATCTGTCGTGCCCCGCCCTGCCATGGATCGGCCGACTTCAGCATGTCTTCGAGGAACACGCTGATCGCCTGCGCCTTCTCGCCTTCACGTTCGGCTCGGGTGCGTTCCCGAGCGATGCGGCCAGCGAGCACCGCCATGGTTACCGCCACGCCGATCAGCGCGACCGCTGCCAGCGCCCCCATAGCGACGCCGAGCCGGTGCCGGTGCACGAATTTCCCGACGGTATACATCTTGGTCGGTGGCCGGGCGACCACCGGCTTGTCGTCGAGATAGCGGCGAATGTCGTTGCCGAGCGCGTTCGCCGTTTCGTACCGGCGGCCGCGGTCGTGCTCGATCGCCTTCAGGGTGATCCAGTCCAGGTCGCCGCGCAGCTGTCGTCGTAACCCCACCGGTGTCGTCTGCCGGTGGTCTGCAACGTCGCTCGCGGTGTCGAACGCGAGACTCGCGATTCGCCGGCTCGGCGTGGGCATGTCCCCGTCGCCCAACGGATGCTGCCCGAGATATGCCAGCAGTCCGCCTTCACGATCGAACGGCAGGACACCCGTGACCAGCTCATACATCACCATGCCGAGGCTGTAGATGTCGGACCGGGTGTCGATATCGAGCCCGGACGCCTGCGCCTGTTCCGGGCTCATATAGGCCGGCGTCCCCACCAAGGCGCCAACCTCGGTGGCAAAGCCACCCTCGGCCGGATTGCGCTCGACAGCCTTGGCGATCCCGAAGTCGATGATGGTGGGCACCGATTTCCCGTCCTGCTGGCGCACCAGAATGTTGGAAGGCTTGAGGTCGCGGTGAATGACGCCCTTTTGATGGGCGTGCTGGACGCCCTGGCACACGCCGATGATCAACTCGAGCCGGCCGCGGGTGTCGATGCGGTTGGCGTCGCAGTACATCGTGATCGGCTGGCCTTGCACCAGCTCCATCACGAAGTAGGGCAGCCCCCCTTCGGTGGTCCCCGCATCGAGCGCCTTGGCAATGTTGGGGTGGTCCATGACTGCGAGGGCCTGTCGCTCGGACTCGAACCGGGCCAGCACTTCGCGCGTGTCCATCCCGCGGCGGATCACCTTGAGGGCCACCGTCCGGCGTAGCGGCTCGAGCTGCTCGGCCTCATAGACCAGCCCCATTCCACCCCGGCCCAGAACCCGGACGATGCGATAGGGACCTATGCGCTCGGGGTGCTCCTCGTCGGGCGCAATCGAAGGCTCGGCCAGCCGCAGCGTGTCGTCGGGGGGGTTGATGGTCATTCGGGATGGGCCAAGGTCCGGTTCCCAAGTAAACGCCGGAAGTGCCCTTGCGCCAGCCATGACGCAACCAGCCCGAGGCGTCTGGTGTCCCACCTGTGGCAGCCTTTCTTTTGGAAATCCCCGGAGGCCTCATGACAAGCCGCATGGTCGGCGTTGCGCTCGCGACCGCCGCACTCGGCACCAGCGGATTCGCGGTCGCTCAGGTCGTTCCCGCACCCACGCCCGGCTCACTGGAAGGCGTATGGTCCAGCGAAACCACCTTTGGCCCGACCCTCCGAGGCGAGCTGCGTGTGACCCGGGGCGACTCCACCTGGCGCGCCGTGATCTCGAGCGCCGAGAGCAGGTTCCGGGTGCGAGGCGACAGCATCCGCTTCTCGTTCGGCCCCGGAATGGGCGAATTCCGCGGAAGTATGGAGACCAATGGACGGACTATTGAGGGTTTCTGGATTCAACCCCGCGGCGTGGTCCTGCCCTATCCATTCGCGACACCTCTCAGGCTGTCCCTCGTGCAGCCCGGTGTATGGCAGGGGACCGTGGTGCCGCTGGATGACGCATTTTCCTTGTACCTGCTCGTGTGGAAGGACGATGCCGGCGAGCTGGTCGGGTCCTTCCGGAATCCCGAGCGCAATACCCGGGGCGGCGCCTCTCAGTTTCAGGTGTCTCGGACAGCCGACTCGGTGGTGTTTACCGCGAGGCCGGATACCACCGAGCCCGAGATTCGACGCGCGGCCGCCTTCGACTCGGTGGCCGGCCGGCTGGTCATCTCGTGGCCCATCTTCTGGGAGCGAGAGCAGCCGTTGGTGCTGAGGCGGATCGGCGAGGACCAGGCGGTCGGTTTGTATCCCCGGGTGCCTCGCGGTCTCGCCTATGACTACCGCGTCCCCGCTCCCGCGAACGACGGCTGGATGGTTGCCCCCGCCCGCACTGTTGGATTCGACGAAACTGCGCTAGCCCAACTCGTGCAGCGGATCGCTGACACGCTCCCGAACTTTCCCCGCTCTCCCTTCATCCACTCGCTGCTCATTGCGCGGCATGGGAAACTGGTGCTCGAGGAATACTTCTTCGGGCACGACCGCGAGCGCACCCACGACACCCGCTCAGCCGCGAAGACCTTTGCCTCTGTCATGCTGGGCGCCGTGATGCGCGACGGGGCTCCGATTACGCCGGAGACGGCGGCTTATCCGCTCATCCTGCGGGGGAAGCCCGCTGCCAACCCCGATCCGCGCAAGCAGCGAATTACGGTGGCCCACCTCATGACCCACACGTCCGGTCTCGCCTGCGACGACAACGTCGACGAGTCGCCGGGCAATGAAAACACGATGCTGAACCAGCGGGCTCAGCCCGACTACTGGCAATACCAGCTGGACCTTCCGATGGCGCACGACCCGGGGACCCGATATGCCTACTGCTCAGGTGGAATGAACCTGGTGGGTGGCGCTCTTACCCGCGCCACGGCTACATGGCTCCCCGATCTGTTCAACCGAACCATCGCCCGTCCGCTGCAGTTCGGCCGTTATTACTACAATCTCATGCCGTCACTCGATGGGTATCTCGGCGGCGGCGTGTTCATGCGGCCACGCGATCTCCTGAAGGTTGGGCAGCTCTACCTCGACGGAGGGGTTTGGCGCGGTCGCAGGCTGGTGGATGTCTCGTGGGTGACCCGCTCGACATCGCGTCAGATGGAAATATCCGAGGTGACGACTGGCCTCGACTCCACCCAGTTCCCGGAGTTCTACAACAAGGCCTGGGATGGGTATGCCTGGCACCTGTCGGAGCTCCAGTCAGGGAACCGGACCTATCGCGAGTATGAAGCGAGCGGGAACGGGGGGCAGCTTCTCATAATCGTTCCCGAGCTCGACCTCGTCGTCGTATTCACCGCGGGGAACTACATGTTCGGCGGGATCTGGCAGCGGTTCCGCGACGTCCTCCTGGCGAACGTCATCATTCCGGCGCTTGGGAAAAACCCTGCTCCCAGCAAAAACAAAGGCCGAGGTTAGATCCTCGGCCCCGTCCTGCAGGTTGCGAGCGCAGATCACATCGAGTCGTGTGGCGCCACCGGTGCGCTGGCCGAGTCGGGCGTGACGGTGGGGGCGTGCGGCACGCTGTCTGCTTTCACCTCAGCGGCGGCCGCGGCGCTGGCCGTGGTGTCGGTCGTCGGATTCGCCGCCTTCTCGGTAACGACGGTATGCGCGGAATCGCCCTTGGCCCCTGTGGTCTTCACCGTGTCGGTGGCCACGCGCCCGGTCTCAGGCGCCGTGTTCACGTCCGTCTTGTTCTTCGAACATGCCACCAGGACGGCGGCCGCAGTCAGGGCAAGTACCAACCTCATTTATTCCTCCTCAGCTTTTGGGTGTCGTTTCTGCCGAAAGGCACACGATAAAATGCCCCCAAAATGCCGATTCGGCAACTCGCAGATGTCCTGACGGATTTGACCATGCATCGTGTGATCTGACGCACACATAGCAACTCTAGCTCGCCGGTCGCTTCCCTGCATACAGCTCGCCAAAGAAGTCTCCCGGATTCCAGGTCGGGCGCTCGGGCGCATTAGCGACATCGTAGCCGACTGCGATGTTCAGCTTCATGAACTTGACCGCCGCCTCGTAGACCAGCGGCTGACTCATGTCATCGAACGGCGAGTGGTAGTACTTCTCGATCCAGTGCTCGGTGACCTTACGGCCGTCGACATTGGGGTCCACTGCATGGAAGCCCTCGGTGAGGAACACGGCCGGAATCCCCTGGCGAACGAAGGAGTATTGATCGCTCCGAATGAAGGAGACCTGCTCCGGCGTCGGGTCCGGGCTCACCGAGACGTTGAAGCGCTTGGCTTCTTTGCGAACGACCTGCATCAGGCTGCTGTGCTCCGCGCCAAAAGGCACGATGTCGGCGAAGTCGTAGGTCAGCGAGGCGCCATCCATGTTCACGTTCGCGACCATCGACTCCTTCGGCACCGTGGGGAAATGGGCGAAGAAGTCCGATCCCAGCAGGCCTTTCTCTTCTCCCGTGACGGCGACGAACAGGATGGACCGTGCTGGCCGCTTGGGCAGATGGGAGAACGTCTCGGCGATCTCGAGCAGCGCGGCGGTTCCCGACGCGTTATCCAACGCTCCGTTGTAGATGCTGTCGCCGTTGATCGGCTTCCCGATGCCCAGGTGATCGGTGTGCGCGGTGTAGACCACGTACTCATTCTTCCGCTTGGGGTCTGAGCCGCGTAGCACGCCGATGACATTCGGGCTCGTGATCTGTCGCTGCTTGCTCACGTTGTGGAGCCTCGCGGTCATCGGCATGGCGAACGCCTGGGGCTTGCCGGCTTGTGCGTCGGCCCAGACCTGGTCCCATGACTTGGGCGCGCCCTCGAAGAAGGCTTTGCTCGCGGGCAATGAGAGGGCAGCGGTGGCCCGCAGCTCGGGAAATGCATCGTTGGGCATGCCGTCCGGGCCCAGCCAGCGCATCGCAGGGAATGCATACCCGATGATTACGCGTTCCCAGGGGAGCGACTTGGACCAGTCCGGCGTGTTGAGGGCGATGATGCCGATCGCTCCATGGGCGACCGCGGTCTTGGCCTTTTCCCGGCCCGACCCGTAATGCGCCCGCTGCTCGGACGGGAAGCGGGCCGGCGCGCCGGCCAGATATGCGACGATTTTCCCACGGACCTCGATGTTAGCATAGTCGTCGTAGTTCTGATTCGGCGCCGTCACGCCGTAGCCCACGAACACGACTGATCCCTCGGCCCTCGCGTCAGGGGTCAGCTCGTGGCCCCGCATCAGGAAATCGTCGCCCCACTTGAGTGACTGCTCCTTGCCGGCCCGCGTGAGCGTCAACTCGCACTGCTCCGGGATCACCGTTATCTCGCGGAAGGGGATTCGCTGATACCAGGTCCCCTTGTCGCCCATCGGCTCGAGGCCGTACCTGGCAAACTCCGAGGCGACATAGATCGACGCGATCTCTTGCCCCCGGGTACCCGTTCCCCGCCCTTCCAGCTGGTCGTCGGCGAGAAACGACAGATGCGCCTTGAACGGATCGGCCTTCACGCCGGCGAGCGCCTGGGTGAGCTGCCCGCCGCCGCTTGCTGCCTGCGAGGACACCTTCTTCGATTGCGCCTGTGCAACCGCGGACGCGGCAGCGCAGAAAAGAGCTAGTCCGATTATGAGGCGTCTCACTCGGCGACCCCTTTCTCCTTCAGAATGGCCCACACTTTCTCCGGCGTGATGGGGATGTCGATGTGCTTCACTCCAAGGTGTGCCAGCGCATCGACCACGGCGTTGACAATGGCCGGTGGCGCTCCCACGGTCGCGGACTCGCCCACACCCTTGGCACCGAAGGGATGGTGCGGCGACGGGGTGATGGTCTTGTCGGTCTCCCACTTGGGAGTCTCCATCGCGGTGGGGACCAGGTAGTCCATGAAGCTCCCGCCCTGAACGTTGCCGCTCTCGTCATAGCTGATCTCCTCGAGCAGCGCGGGTGCCATGCCCATGGTCAGACCACCGTGGATCTGGCCGTCCACGATCATGGGATTGATGATGGTGCCGCAGTCGTCCACCGCCACGAAGCGCCGGATCTTGACCTCGCCGGTGCCGCGGTCGATGTCCACTACGCAGATGTAGCTGCCGAACGGGAAGGTGAGATTGGGCGGGTCGTAGTAGGAGACCGCTTCGAGTCCCGCCTCCATCCCCTGCGGATGGTTGGTGTAGGCGGCGAACGCGATGTCCTGGATCGTCTTCGACTTCTGGGGCGCGCCCTTGACCGAAAACTTGCCGGGCTCCCACTCCAGATCTTCCTCGCTCACCTCGAGCAGGTGCGCGGCGATCTTCTTTGCCTTGTCGCGGATCTTGCGAGCCGCCATCGCTCCGGCTGCGCCGGCGGTCGGCGTCGAGCGGCTGGCGTAGGTGCCGAGCCCATAGGGTGCCGTGTCGGTGTCTCCTTCTTCCACCTCCACGTGCGCCGCGGGAATTCCCAGCTCCTCGGCCACGATCTGGGCGTAGGTGGTCTCGTGCCCCTGGCCCTGCGACTTGGTGCCGAAGCGGGCGACCGCCTTGCCCGTGGGATGCACCCGGATCTCGCAGGAGTCGAACATCTTGAGGCCGAGGATGTCGAAGTCCTTCGAAGGACCGGCGCCGACGATTTCGGTGAAGCTCGCTATCCCGATCCCCATCAGCTCGCCCCGCTTCCGCTTCTCGGCTTGCTCTTTCCGGAGCGCGGGGTAGTCCACGATCTCCATGGCCTTCTCGAGAGCAGCCGTGTAATCGCCGCTGTCGTATTCCCAGCCCAGCGCGGACTTGTAGGGGAAACGGTCCTTCGGAATGAAGTTCTTGAGCCGAAGCTCCGCCGGGTCCATGCCGAGCTGCTGGGCCAGCACGTCGGTGATGCGCTCGATCGTGTGCACCGCTTCCGTGACGCGGAACGAGCAGCGATAGGCGATCCCGCCCGGCGGCTTGTTGGTGTAGACCCCGTCGACCTCGGCAAAGGCGTTCTTGAGATCGTAGGAGCCGGTGCAGATCGAGAAGAGGCCTGCGGGAAACTTGGATGGATTGCAGGCAGCGTCCGCGTAACCATGGTCAGCCACCGTCTTGATCCGGAGCGCCGTCATCCTGCCGTCTTTCTTGGCGGCCAGCTCCGCGGCCACGTGGTAGTCCCGCGCGAAGGAGTCGGCCTGGAGGTTCTCCATTCGGTCCTCGATCCATTTGACCGGGCGGCCCAGCACCACCGACGCCGCCACCGCGATGACGTACCCGGGGTAGACCGGGACCTTACCGCCGAATCCACCCCCGATGTCAGGCGAGATGATCCGGATCTTTTCCTCGGAGAGTCCCACGTGCCCTGCCACCAGCGCGAACACGGTGCGGATCGCATGCGGGGCCTGGGTGGTCATGTACACGGTGAGCTTGCCGCGTACCCGATCGAAGTCCGCGACGCAGCCGCAGGTCTCGATCGAGGCTACGTGAATCCGCGGGATGTAGAGGTTTTGTTTGACTACTATGTCGGCCGCGGCGAAGGCCTTGTCGGTCGCTGCCTTGTCGCCGGCCTCCCAATGGAAGATCCGATTGTCCTTCTTGTCCTTCTTGTCGGTCCGGAGCACCGGCGCGCCGGGCTCGAGCGCTTTGAACGGATCCACCACAACCGGAAGTGTGTCGTAATCCACGTCCACGGCGGCAACTCCATCAGCGGCAGCGTAACGGTCGGTTGCGACCACGGCAGCCACTTCCTGCGCCTGGTACATCACCTTTTCCACCGGCAGCACCATCTGCGTGTCCGACATCAGAGTTGGCATCCAGTGGAGATTGAACTGCGCCAGCGTCTGCCCGGTGATCACAGCGAGGACGCCGGGAATTTTGAGCGCGTTGTCGGTGTTGATCGAGACGATCTTCGCATGAGCCAGTGGACTCCGGACGATGTCCAGGTACACCATGCCCGGCAGCGTGATGTCGTCAACGTAGGTGCCTTTGCCCCGGATGAAGCGCGGGTCTTCCTTTCGCTTCATCGAGTGGCCCATCCCCGAAACTTCAGCCGAAGTGCGGAGAGTCATGAACCCCTTTCCCCTTTCTCCCTTTTACCGCTTTCCGGCCGCGTACTGCACGGCCTTGACGATGTTCACGTAACCCGTGCAGCGGCACAGATTGCCCGAGATGGCGTGCCGGATGTCGGCCTCGCTGGGGCGGGGATTCCGCTTCAGCAACGCAACGCTCGTGAGCATCATGCCCGGCGTGCAGAAGCCACACTGGAGTCCGTGCTCCTGCCAGAAGCCTTCCTGGATCGGGTCGAGCTTGCCGTCTTTTTCCAGGCCCTCGACCGTGGTCACCTCGCGCCCGTCTGCCTGGACCGCGAGCACGGTGCACGACTTGACCGGCTCCGGCGTGCCGTCGGGTCCGGTGAGGAGCACGGTGCAAGCGCCACAGTGAGTGGTATCGCAGCCGATGTGGGTGCCAGTTAGTCGAAGCTGATCGCGAATCAGGTGGACCAGGAGCAGCCGCGACTCGACCTCGACTTCGTGACTGGTCCCGTTTACGGTGACACGAATTGGATGTCTCGACATCAGCGCCGCCCTCCCGCCCGCTCCACCGCCTTCTGCAGCGCGCGCGTTGTGAGGACCCGAGCCATCTCCCGCTTGTACTGCACCGAGCCCCGACGATCAGCGGTGGGTGCCGTGGCCTCGGCCGCCAGCTTCCCCGCTTCCCCCAAAGTCGCCGGATCCGGCCTCTTTCCCACCAGATATTTCTCCCCTTCCCCCGCTTTTAACGCGACTTTCCCCGCGTCTGTAAGCCCGATGCCTGCTCGCTCAACTTCGCCGCTTTCCCGCAGGGTCACCTGCGCCGCTGCTGCCGCAATCGCGAAGTCACCCACCTTTCGCTCGAGCTTGACGTACGCGCCACCTGTTCTCGGCCCGGGAACCGGAATCCGGATTTCGGTCAGGATTTCGTTGGGGGCGAGAGCGGTGCTGAAGAAGTCCTTGAAGAACTGTTCGATCGGGATGGTGCGTTCACCCTTGGGTCCCCGCGCGACAACTGTCGCGCCGAGCGCGATCATGGTAGCCGGATGATCGTTGGCGGGGTCGGCGTGGGCCAGATTACCGCCGACGGTGGCCCGATTTCGGACCAGCGGGTCGGCGATGACGGTGGCGGTGTCGAGCAAAATCGGATACCTGGACTTGATCAAATCTGAGCGTTCCAGCTCGACCTCCCGCGTCATCGCCCCGATTTTGAGGAAGCCGCCCTCTTCCTTTATATAGTCCAGTCCCTCTACCGCCCCGATGTCCACCAGATCGGTGACCATACCCAGGCGTAACTTGAGCAACGGCAAGAGGCTCTGGCCTCCGGCCAGCACCTTGGCCCCCTCCCCGTGGCGCTCCAGCAGCGCCAGCGCGTCCGCCAGGTCGGCGGCGCGGTGATATTCGAAGGCCGCTGGTATCATGCAACCTCCAGATGTGTGATGAATCGCTCCAAGGATTCCAGATTGTGCGCCGGCGCAAAGCGGTCGACGAAAGGCAGCGCTGCCTGCATGCCGCGCGCGAGCGGTTGATAGCGGGAGTCGCCCAGCAGCGGGTTGAGCCAGATGACCTTCCAGGCTCGAGACTGAATCGTGCGCATGGCCCGAGCCAGAATGTCCGGGTCGCCGCGATCCAGCCCGTCGCTCACGATGACTACGGTCGTCCTCGAATCGACCAAGCTTCCATATCGTTCGACAAACTCCGCCAGACATTCGCCCAGCCGAGTCCCGCCGGACCAGTCGGGCACCTCGGCCGCGAGCCGGGCGAGGACGCTGCTCACCCGGCCGTGCGCGTCACGCTCTATGTCCGCGGACTCGACCTTCGGCGGTCCGCCGGTGAGAAGTGGTGTGAGGCGAGTGAGCGTCGTGTTGAAAGCGAACAGCTCGATGTGTCTTGCTGCCCGGCGGAGCGAAAGCATGAAGGTGAGCAGAAACCGTGCATGGCTGTCCATCGAGCCGCTCGTGTCGCATAGCACGACCAGGCTGGGGCGCTCGATAGCTCGCGCGCGCCGAGCCAGCCATCTGAGCTCGCCGCCGGTGCCGATC
>JBKPOS010000016.1:0-6011 GCA_046733215.1 Gemmatimonadota bacterium | reverse complement strand
CAGCTGTTTCGATCAGCCCGGCGGTCAGGAGTGCCATTCGCGCCGAACGATTAGGGGCGAAGAGCCAGGACAGTAGAAAGAAAAGGCCGAACACCGGCGCCACCAGAATTCTGAGTGACGCGAAGGCGGACCAGGAATTGGTCATGGGCCTTGGCGAGAGCAACATGGAAGTCAGATAGATAAGGAAAGCGGCCACGCTAGTGCACGCGATCGCCAGCGCCGTGATCGAGAGGATTTTCCAGAACGCAGGGCGCCCTCTGAGAAAGAAGAGTGCGGCGCCGGTGGCCGGGACAGCAGCAAGCCCGAGGGTGCCAAGGAACAGAAGGCTGTCACCGAAGTCATACATCGCTGCGTACGTGTCCCTGTCGGGGCTATTCGTCGCTGCTATGTACACGTGAACGACCAGCCAGGCGATCGCGAACGCGGCCACATACCCGCCTGCAACCAGGCTCGCTCTAGCTCCGGGTCTCATCCTGCCCGAATGGACAATGCGTGGTGGAACACGTGGAATCAAACACCCAGCTGCGCGGCCAATTCCAGAAAATCAGCGGCCTCGTGGTCGAAATGTCCCTTCGGGGGCCGGGGCGCCGCGTTCCCCGATCCCCATTCCAGCGGGCGATGGATGAAGGCGGTGCGGAGACCCGATTGACGAGCCGCGTCCAGGTCGTTCGCGTGGGCCGCGACCATGAGCACCTGATCCGGCCGGACGTCGAGCAACCGGGGCACCTGGAGATACGCCTCGGGCTCCGGCTTGTAATGCTGCACCAGCTCGGCAGAGAGGATGCAGTCCCAGGGAAGGCCGGCATTTCGGGCCATTTCAGTGAGCAGGGAAACATTGCCGTTGGAAAGCGTCGTGATGGTGAATCGGCTTCGAAGCCGCCTCAGCCCTTCCACGGCATCCGGCCATGCCGGTAGCGCATGCCAGGCGCGGTTCATCGCGTCGCGGTCGGCTTCGGGGAAAGCCTCGAGGCCGAAACGAGGAATGAGCGCATCGAGCGTGTGGCGGTGCAGCTCATCCAGCTTGGTCCAGGGCAGCTCACCTCTGCGCACTCGGTCCATGCTCGGTGAGTACTCGTCACGCCAGGCATCAGCGAATCCCGCCCAGTCTACGCGGAGTCCATGCCGCGCTGCCAGGCGTTCTCCAGCAGAGATGATCCCTGAGCGCCAGTCAACTACAGTGCCGAACACGTCGAACGCGAGGACTTTGTATTCGATCTCGAGGGTCATCCGTCGGTGGGCGTGTACCGCGGCGGGCGGTGCGCTCAGTAGAGCGGCCAGGCTCGCCGCGGTAGGGTGAGGATCTTACGCCTCGTCACGGATAGCGGCTTTCACCTTTGCCATCAATTCCGGAGTTGCCTCCCGGATCCCGTGTTGTTTCGCGTGCTCCATCGCGTTCTTCATGACCTCGTCGTCGGTCTTTCCGCGGATGACATGCTTGCATCCGGATGAAGGGTCGACCTTGGCACATTCTACCATCTTCCCCATAAGCTGCTCCTTCTCAACGATTGCGCCGAAACTGGGGGACATGCACCTGCTGAACTTACCTCTCCTTCAAGGCGCCGGGGGAGGCCGTCGGCTATCCCCAGATGCGCGGCAGATTGCCGGCGGCGGTCGCCTCGAGCACGCTGTGTGTGCTCGAGTCAATGGCGGTCGGTGGAACATGATCGAGGGCGGCGCGGGCAAAGCTCGGAAGGCCGACCAGCATAGCCGACACTCGCACCACCCGTCCGTCGGCGAGCTCGATGCGAAACCACTTGGCCGACTCGGAATACGCCAGACGGCGCACCTCGTTCCATCGCAAGGCGCCGGTCTGCCCGAGCATCCTGCCGTACTGAAGCCCATCCTCAGTGAGCGTGTGGCGTCCATTTCGATACTCCAGGATCATCAACAGCCCGAGCGCCGCGAACCCTACGAAGAAGAAGGTTATTGCCGGCGACCCGGTCTTTCCGGGGAACAGCGCCGAGAGGATAGCGAGGGTAAGAAAGAGACCGGCGCAGACCAGGCCGATGATGAGCGTGCTCGGAGGGTGCACGAGGGCTCCGCCGCCTTGCGTCGGCGCCGACCGCAGCCGGCCTCGGGCCACCCAGGCCATCACCAGACTCATGATGACGAGCCATACACCCCACTGGATGGCCGTGGCCCACCAGGGTCGGTCACTCATGCGGCCTTGAGCCGGCTGGGCTTTCGTGCCACGGCGAGGAGATGGGCGCTGATGCCGAGGACAGACGGCTCGGTCTCGAGCTGGCCCGCGAGACGCAGCAGATCGGAGCGCTGGCGCGCGTCGGCCCACCGCGCAGCGAGATCCGGGAGGAACCATGCCGGACCCTCGAGTCCGTACACGCCCTCGACATCGAACCCGGCATCTTGCGCCTCTGCGCGAAGATCCTCGGGCCGGTGAAAGTAGGCGGAGGTGAAAAAGTCGAGCCGCTCCGTGGGGTTTCGATGCTGGCCCTCAGCTAGATCGGCTTCCACGATGGATCTGAAGCGTAGATCCTGGAAAAGATCGCGGCTCATGCCGTCCAGTGCCGAGGCGTAGCGAGAAATGGCTGCAGCGAAGAGAACACCCCCGGACTTGAGCACACGGAACACTTCACCTAGCGCAAGACCTCTGTCCGCTGCGTCGGTCAGGTGGTACAGCGGCCCGAGCAGCAGGACCATATCGGCGAAGGAGTCCCCGAACTCGAGCCGGCGTGCGTCCCCAACCTGGCAGGACACGAGAGGACGGGGCAGGGAGGCAGCGCGGCGACGCGCCTCGGCGACCAATCGTGGTGATGCGTCGAGGAGATGCACAGCATAGCCGACTTCGGTCAGCCACATGGCATACGGCCCTGCGCCTCCACCAACGTCCAGCACCGTTGCCGGCGGCGTGGGCGCGTAGCGTTGAATCAGCTCACGAGTGCGGATCTCTTCGAGCACAAACGGGAGCTGCTCTAGTCGAGTCTCCTCGGGTGCCCGGTCGTAATAGGCAGCGATCGACCGGTCGAAGCTCGGTGGAATCGACGTCATTGACGCTCAGCGGCGATGGGCAAGCAGCAGGCCGTCACGAATTGGCACCACCGATGCCAGCCAATCCTGGCCGGTTGTAACCAGACGGGTGAACTCCCGGACGCCCACCGTGGTCTCCGAATGATCCTTCGGGTCGATCACCTGGCCATGCCACAACAGGTTGTCGGCGATGAGAACGCCGCCCGGACGAAGCCTCTCGCGAATGACGGGCAGTGCAGCCGGGTAGCCGTCTTTGTCGATGTCGAGAAACACAAGGTCGAAAGAGCCTCGGGCCTCACGCAATGTTTGGACGGCTTCTCCAATGTGATACTGAACGATATCGGCAAAGCCCAGAGCGCCGAGACGGGTGCGGGCCTCCTTGGAGAGCTCAGCGTCCCACACCGTGTGATGAACAATGCCGCCTCCATTTTCCCGGACCGCGCGGGCAAACCAGGCGGTCGAATAGCCGAATCCGGAGCCGAGCTCGAAGACGGAGCGAGCCTCGATCAAGCGGGCGACCGTGTAGCAGAACTGTCCGGCGGCAGCCCCGATGATGGGGAACTTGGCTCGCTCCGCCTCGGCCTCCATTGCCGCGAGCTCCGGTGCTCGCGGTGGGACCAGCGAGTCGAGATAGCGTCTGATGTCGGGATGAACAAGCTCAAGTGTCATCGGGGCCCCGGCGTGACCATCACCGCAATTTCAGCGTGCTCGACCGGCCGCCCTCACACGTTCGCCACCTGCAGGGCGCTGAGGTCTTGCAGCGCCTCAGCGCGACCGTCGCTTCCTTTTCGCTGCCTTAGCGCCCTCCTTGCCAAGCGCGGTCCTCGTCTTCTTGGACAAATGGGCAAGCGTCTTCTTTCGTTTCGCCGCCTTCTTGGCCTTCTTGATGTTCCGGCGTGCCGCCGCTCGCTGCTTCGAGGTTGCCATGCTCTTTTGTTCTCCAGGCATCTAGGGACGTTGGAAGGTCCATGTGTGCGGAGTCCGCTGGCTAATTCAGGCTATTGGATCCCTGTCGCGTGCGACCATGCGACCCGCCACTCTGCCCCGCGCCGCTCGTACACATCGGTGTGCCAGTAATGTTGGCGGGGGATAGGGCGGCCTTGGACTACTACTTCGAGCTGCGACTGATACCGATGACAGCCACCTCGCCGTAGACCCTGACCGCGATCGCATCAGGCTCCCAGTATAGATAACGGAGCTGCCCCGAGCTGATGCCGTCCAGGTACTGCTCTTTTGAGAGCACTCCGCCGAGAGGATTGATCAGCTCGAAATCGTCGGTATGGAGTTCGCTTGCCCATCTTACGTCTCCCGAGACCAGCGCGCGCGGAGGCGCTCGCGCTCGGTGGCCCGGAGGGTCTCCGCCGTCGCGTCATCGTTACCATCCACGGTTCGGTCTCTGCTCGTCATGGCGGGCTCTAGGGACACACAAAGATGCTTAGGTAGCGCGCAGTCTTATTAGACACGACTTGTCCAACGAACTGACGTGGCCCTAAGCTGGAGGCGTTGAGGCGGTCGATCAGGGGCGTGGCCTGAGCCTCCTCTGACGGCTCAAACCGAACCTGAAAGCCGGAAACCCGATAGCCGGGCGACGCATTGATCCAGCTGGTCAGTGCTCTCGTTCGTACGGTTGCCTCGCCCTGCAAGCGACTGGCGATCGAGTCGGCCAGAAGCTTTGCTGCCGGGCCGGAGCTCTCGCAGTAAAACACGTCATATCGCCATTTCGAGCTCGGGCCGGTCGTCGCAAATCTCTCATTATCCAGCTTGAATTGCTGTTCCTGGGCCAGTTTCTCTGCCGCGGCGACGCGAATGGGGGCGGTGCCGCCTCGTTGCAACGCGTCTCGCAAGGCATCGCGCAAGGTGGAATCATTCATTCTCGCCACCAGACTCAACGCAGCGTACTGCTGTGCCGAGTCCTTACTGCTGACCGAGGCCAGGACGACTTTGTATGTCTCCATGTCGTACTCGCGGTCGGCGCGCTTGGCGATTTGCTGGGCATCCAGCTCGGCCTTGCGACTGCTCATCTTCCATTGAACGACCGAGAAGACGATTGTGGCAATGGAAATGAGGGCGGTCGCGAGCGTGGCGAAGTTCCGTCTCACGAAGCGATCTTCGGATGCCGCTTTGCGCTCTTCCAGCGCAATCCTTCGTTCCTCGACCGCGACTCGCCGTTCGTCCACCGGCAGGCGCTTGGGTTCGAGCTCCGGGTTGCTCATATCGTGTACCCGCTCAGCAACTGGAAGGCGGCCTACGTAGCCCCGGCCACCGCTCCTGGACCGGGATGAGGCCGGGCCGCAGGCTCGGCAAACCGCCGACGAGCCCACCAGATCCCCAGAATGCCGCCGGTCGCCGGGATCAGCACTCGTGCCGTCATCGGTAGCGCCTGGATGTACAGCCCAATGATGAACGACCATGTGATGGTGTACGCCGCGAGCAGGCTCGTGAGGTGCTCGAGCCGCCAGCGCGATGGATCGGCCGGTCCCCGCCATCGCCCATGGAAGATCGCGACCCAGAGTCCGAGACCCCCGAAGACCACGCCTTCCTGAATCGGTTCATCAACTGTGATCCGTTGAGCGCCGTAGCCCATGAGTACTACACTGGCGAGGAGTCCCACCAGGGTCAGAGCGCGGTCCCACCAGTAGAGAGGTCGAGACCCCCGCCCAATTCGCGGAGCCAGGTACCCGGTGCCCAGGAAGAACAGCGTTATGAGGCCGAGCAGGAAAAGATCGCGAACAAAGTCGGGTCTGATCGTGGCGAGGAGAATGCCTGCGAGGACTCCTGAGCCCAGGAACACAACGAAGCAGCGGCCGGCGTACTTATGTCTAGTGCCGCCCTTGACCGTGCCCAGTGCGAAAGCGCCGGCTGCGAACGCCAACCAGCCGCCGCCGGCGTGCAAGACCCGGAATACGGTATGGTAAGGCTCGTTCATGGAGCCTGCCTCGAGCCATTTGGGTTCTGTTGCCGCTGGAGCTTCCGGGCGACCTTCACCCCATGGATGGTGGCCCGAAGACTGCCGACGACCAGTACTG
>JBKPOS010000015.1:0-28520 GCA_046733215.1 Gemmatimonadota bacterium | reverse complement strand
GCCCTGACCGTTCTGACGGAGGAAGAGGAGCTGTTCAGGGCCACCGTCCGCGAGTTCGCGGAGAGTGAGATAGGGCCGCACGTGAGTGCCATGGACGAGGCGGGCCAGTTCAGGCCTGACCTGATCCCGAAGCTTTTCGAGCTCGGCTTGATGGGCATCGGTGTGCCTGATCGATTCGGCGGAGCGGGCGGGACAATCTTCATGGCGACACTCGCCATCGAGGAGCTGGCCCGGGTGGATGCCTCGGCCGCCATTTACGTGGACGTTCACACTACGCTGGTCTGCAACGCGCTCGATCGCTGGGGCAATGACGAGCAGAAAGCCCGCTACTTCCCGCGGCTCAACGCCGACCTCCTCGGCGCCTTCGCGCTGTCGGAGCCGGCGAGCGGAAGCGATGCATTTGCGCTCGAGACCAAGGCAACACCGTCCGGCAACGACTGGCTCCTCACCGGTCGGAAATTCTGGATCACCAACGGCGGTGAAGCCGGCTTTTTCGTGGTCTTCGCCAATACCGACTTCTCCAAGGGCTACAAAGGCATCACCGGATTTCTGGTAGAGCGGGACTTCCCCGGCTTTTCGATCGGGAAGAAGGAAAACAAGCTCGGCATTCGAGCCTCGAGCACGGTCGAGCTCATCCTGGAAGAGTGCCAGGTTCCCCAGGCGAACGTATTGGGACCGGTGGGACACGGTTACAAGATCGCGATCGAGACTCTGAACGAGGGCCGAATCGGAATTGGAGCGCAGATGATCGGGATCGCGGCCGGAGCGCTCGAGGCCGCGACGCGGTACGTCAAGGAACGAAAGCAATTCGGCAAGTCGATCTCCGAATTCCAGGGGGTGCAGTTTCAGCTGGCACAGATGGCGACGGAGCTGGAAGCAGCCCGACTCACGGTGTACAATGCCGCGAAGCTCAAGGACAGTGGCCGACCGTTCGCGCGCGAGGCTGCAATGGCGAAGCTTTTCAGCTCCCAGGTCGCCGACCGGACGACCTCCCGATGCCTCGAGCTATTCGGGGGTTACGGGTATTCCAAGGAGTATCCGGCAGAGAAGTATTACCGGGACGCCAAGATCGGCACGATCTATGAGGGGACTAGCAACATGCAGTTGCAGACCATTGCGAAAATGATGCTGAGGTAAAGGGTGCCGATCGGCTATCGCTCAGGGCCACTTGGCCATACGCGACTGAAGGGGAGCCTGGGGCAACTCGGGCTCCTGTTGCTGGTGGGCCACAGTGTACCCGCTTGGGCTCAGGCAACAGGCCAGGATTGGCTTGACCAAAAAATGGGGGCCTGGTACCGCGTGGCCTCCAAGCAGGCGCCAGGCCACTGGGGCATCGCGGTCGCCGACCTGGACGGGCAAGTCCTCTGGAGCATCAACCCTGACGATCCGCTGATCCCGGCGTCGACGGTCAAGGTCTTCACCACTGGGTTCGCCCGGTCGGTTCTTGGCAGCAGTGCCCGGCGGCCGACCCGCGTCGTCGGGTCGGGCAAGGTCGATCCGGGCAGCGGCCAGTGGATTGGGAGCTGGAGCCTGGAGCTCAACGGCGACCCGTCCTTCGAGCGCGGCCCCGGCGCAGGGCCCACGCTTTACGATCTCGCACTCCAGCTCTCCAGCTCGGGGATTCGGAAGCTGGTCGGTCCGCTCAACGTTCAGAGCTCGGACGGCGCAGCCGATGCGGTCTTCCCGAGCGTCTGGTCCCGCCACCATTTCGGGCGGCTGTTCGCTCCGTTAATCGGCCCGATCACCATCAACGAGAACCTGGTATGGGTCGTGGTGCAGCCGGGATCTCGGCCCGGGGTCCGTCCTCGCATGGTCGCCGAATCGCCCGAGGGAATCGGGTCCCTGGTGACTATCAAAGCAACGACCCGTTCCGGGCGACGCTCGAGTCTCGCACTTCGTGCTCGCCCCGAAGGCGGCTGGGTTGTGACCGGCGCAATTGGCGTGCGGGCCCGCCCGCGCAGGCTCGCCGCTGTCGCCGCGGACCCCAAGGTGGTGCTTGCCGCCGCGTGGACTCGCGCGCTGCAAAGGGCAGGTATCACCTGGAATCCTGCGTCGTTCGTCGGTGCGCCCCCCACCGCCGCTCCACGCGTCCTGGCAGAAGTCTCGTCCCCTCCGCTCGATTCGCTCGCCAGCGAGATCAACCGCCGCAGCCTGAATTACGGAGCGGAGCTGTTGCTCCAATGGGCGGGAGGACGCGAGACCCCGGCGTCGCGTCTCATGCAGCACGTGCAGCAGGTAACTGGTACGAGCGCTGGGCTCCAGCTGGTGGACGGTAGCGGATTGTCCTACGATGACCGGGTGACGGCGCGGACATTCATCGCATACCTCGCGAAGTTCTCGGCGATGCCCGAGGGTCGCAATTTCCCTCAGTTACTGCCCGCCAACGGCACAGGTACCCTCTATCATCTCGCCTCCGGGCTGCCGAGTGAAGGCGTGGTGCGGGCCAAGACGGGGACGCTCGCACAGGTCGCGAACGTGGTAGGCTATCTCGGTCGGGATGACGGCGTGCTGCTGGTGGCCCTGCTCTACAACGGCTCCCGACCCTGGGCGGCGCGCAAAGTGGAATGGAAGCTGTTCCGCGATCTCGGTGCGCATGGCGTCGTCATTCCGAGCGACACCCTGCCGGAGTCGGTGCTTCCGCATCTGGGGGGCGAAAACGAAAGCGATTTCGTTCCTGCCTGGAAGTCCGATTCGACAGACACCACCGCAGTAGACGACGACTCTCTCTCCGCCGTGACGCCGGACTCGACCACCCAGGACTGAGCCTCGCCCCTAGAACTGCACGTGCGCCAGCTCGAGTCCCCGCGGCTCGGGGGAATGACTTACCGCCGGCTCGACCGTTAGCGCAGCCCCCATGACAGGCCCTGGGGTCTTGGGCATGTCCAGCGTGGCGAACGCAGGCCGATTGGCCTCGCAACGAAGCTCTACTGATCGCACCATCCCGCTCCGGGTGATGAACCAGAACTGGTAGACGGAGTCGGTCGGGGCCGCCGGCAGGCCGTGCATGACGACATTCCATCGGTGGGTCGTGGGGTCGTCGAAGATCAGCAGCCCACCCTTGTGGTTCCCCATTGCTATATCCCGCTGCACCACCCGCTGCGATTCCCGCCAGATCGACAGGGTATCCCGGAGCGCCGACAGCTCGCGCTCCCGTTCGGCCAGGGTGGTCGCCAGCACGGATCGGTGTGCTCGCTCGCGTAGCCCGAAGCCAATCGCCAGCACGAGAACTGCAGCGGCTGCCAATGCCGGCGCTGCCCGGCGCCACCACACTCGCCGGTTGAGGACCGCGTCCGCCAGATGGCGGGCCAAGCCGGGCCGCGGCGCGACCGGCATCGCCGCCATGGGTAGGGCACCCAGATCCTGCTCGAGCCGAGCGACCTCCCGGCGGCATTCGTCGCAGCGAGGGAGGTGATCGGCGAAGAGCCGCTCCTCGCGGATCTCGAGCGCGCGCACGACAAACGCAGTGCGATTTTCCACGTACCAGTCGTGCGGCGTCATCGAACCCAATCCCCGATGGACGCGAGCGCCACCCGCAACTTGTCGAAGGCGAGGCGCAATCTCGTCTTCACCGTTCCCATCGGAATGGAAAGCTCCTTCGCAATCTCCGAGTGCGTGAGTCCACCGAAGTACGCAAGCCGGACGACTTTCTGCTGCTCTTCGGGGAGAGCCTGCAGCGCAGCGTGAACCGACTCGTGAACATGCCAGCCTGGATGAGCCGACTCGTCAGGCTCCTGGAAGGGCGTATTGGCCGGGCCGATGGCGCCGAGCGCCTCGGCTCGGGCAGTCTTGCGGCGCCAGCGGGCCCGACGGCGGAGCCGGTCGATGGCGCGGTTGCGCGCCACGCGAAGGAGCCAGGGCATCAGCTCCTCATGCTGGTCACCGAGTGTCGCCACGCGATCCCACGCGATTCGGAACGTCTCCAGTACGACCTCCTCGGCTTCGTCCTGATCCTGAAGCATCCCCTGCACCAAACCCAACAGCCATGGGGTGGCCGTGTCGATCAGCTCGACCAGGGCCCGCTCGTCACGGGCGATGAGCCGATCCCGGAGCGATGACTGGCCTGCGACAGTGAGGGGCGTGGAAGAGCCCGTGGACGGGCTCGTGGACGGCGATGGCTTCGGGTCGCGCGGAGAGGACACGCTTCTAGTAATGCATCATCGCGCCACGGCCCGCCAGCACCTTCGTCGCCGGCGCCGCACTGGTATCAACGCTGCTGGAGTTGGGGTGGTTTTCCGGGTAGTTGGGTCAGCGGGTTTTCCGGCTGCTGGCGACGATGAGAACGACCCCAGCGACGACAGCGAGACCGGCGAGGATGGTTGGCACCGGAACGGAATGCTGCTTCTCGGTGGTCACTTTCACCGGGCCCACTTCGGCGACTTTCTCGCGGCTGGTGAAGGAAAAGCCTCCAACCGACAGCGCAACCACGCCGGCGAAGATGAGCAGTGCTCCCAGAACAGTCCCAGGCCTCATAGTCCTTAAGGTAAGCCCCATCACAAAGGGGGCAAGGTAGCGTGTCACTCTAACTGGACGCCTGCGGTGTTTCCTCTCTACACTTCTCCCGTCGTTCGCCCACCCCAATCCAGGATTCCGCATGGCGACGGCTTTGCCCCGAGTCCGATGACCATTGAGTCCCGAAGGGGTAAGTGACGACAGCAGTCCGTCGAGTCGTGACCTTGTTACCTGCGGCGACTGAAATCGTCGCTGCGCTCGGTGCGGGGTCGAGCCTGGTCGGCGTTTCCCACGAGTGCGACTACCCGGAATGGGTGACCAGGCTACCGAGGCTCACGACGACGCCCATCGACCCGAATGCCGCCCCGGCACGGATCGACGAGGAGGTTCGTCGGCGGCGCGCCGAGAACCGTCCGGTCATCGGAGTGGATGGCGGGGCGTTGCGGAGGCTCGACCCCGATCTCATCCTGACCCAGGGTCTCTGCGAGGTCTGCGCGGTTGCCGATGGCGAGGTGCACCGCCTGGCCGCTCTATTCGACCCCGCTCCCGATATCATCTCGCTCACTGCGACGACACTCTCCGGTATTCGGTCCGACATCCGCAGGACCGCTGAAGCACTCGGCCTGGTTGGCTCAGCGAGGCGGCTGATCGAATCATTGAATCAGCGACTGACCCGGCTCAGCAGTGGAGCGCCAAGCCCGCCCGGGCCCCGCGTCGTCTGCGTCGAGTGGCTCGAGCCACTTTACCTGGCGGGTCATTGGGTTCCCGAGCTGGTGGCCGCAGCGGGCGGCCAGGACGTAGGCGCTCGGGCCGGCGATCACTCCACTGTCCGCAGTTGGCACGACGTGGCTGAGCTCGAACCCGACATCATCGTTGTCATGCTCTGCGGCTTTGGAGTCGAGCGTGCCATGCGAGACCTGAACGCCGTCGCTGACCCTGTTGCAACGCCGCTGCTTCACCGCGTGCCGGTATGGGTGCTCGACGGAAACGCATACACGTCTCGACCCGGTCCGCGGGTGGTGGACGGGGCGGAGCGGATTCAGGCAGCGCTCCAGGATCGTGAGATGCCCGGCCTCCGCCGCTGGCGTCCGGCCCAGCGAGCGGCATGATTCCAAATCTCAACCCGGTCGAGCTGATCGCGCTCCTGTTCGTCGCCGTCATCGGCGTGAGCGTCGTGGCTCGTCGGCTTGTCCTGCCTTATCCGATCCTGCTCGTTATCGGCGGCCTCGGACTGGCGCTGATCCCGGGTCTCCCAACGGTACGGCTCGACCCCGAGATCGTTTTCTTCGTGTTCCTCCCGCCGATTCTCTGGGCGGCGGCGTACGTCACTTCGTTCCGCGACTTCCGCGCGAACCTCCGGCCGATCGGTTTTCTCGCCATCGGGCTGGTCCTGGTGACGACGGTGTCGGTGGCTGCGCTGGCGCATGCCCTCCTCCCGGGCATGAGCTGGGCTGCCGCCGCCGCGCTCGGCGCGATCGTCTCACCTCCGGATGCGGTCGCCGCGGTGGCAATTCTTCGCCATCTGCGGATTCCCCATCGGGTGCTCGTGGTGCTCGAGGGCGAGAGTCTGGTCAACGATGCCACCGCCCTGGTGCTGTACCGCGCCGCGGTCATTGCCATGGTGAGCGGGACGTTCAGCCTCGGCGAGGCCGCACAGACATTCGTGTTCGCAGCGGTAGGGGGATTGGTCATCGGGGTCATGGTCGGCGCCCTGTTCGGGCTCGTGCTCCAGTGGTCCAAGGACAGCCTCGCCGACATCGCGATTACTCTGCTTGCACCCTACATCGCCTGGTCGCTGAGCGAACGAGCCCATACCTCTCCGGTGCTGGCCTGCGTCGCCGGCGGGCTTCTGGTTCGCCGCTTTTTCAGCCACGCCGTCTCGCCGGCCACTCGACTTCAGGCCACCGCCGTTTGGGACCTGCTGATCTTCGCCCTGAACGGCGTCATTTTCATTCTGATCGGCCTGCAGCTGCGCACCCTCGCTCACTCGGTCCGACCCGGCGAGCTATACTCCCTGGTTTGGCAGGGGCTTCTCGTGAGCGCCGCTGCCATCGTGACCCGGCTCGTCTGGGTTCCCATTGCCACGTGGCTGCCTCGTCAAATCCCCAGCATTCGCGCCCGCGATCCAATGCCTCCTTGGCGGGCCATTGCGCTGGTAGCATGGGCCTCCATGCGGGGCATCGTGACCCTGGCCGCGGCACTCGCCCTGCCCCTCACGACTGCCGGCGGCGCGCCGCTTCCATTCCGCGAGCAGATCATCATCCTTGCGTTCATCGTGATCCTCGTAACCCTGGTTGTGCAGGGGCTGTCGTTGGGGCCGCTGGTGCGCTGGCTCAAGATTCCGGACGATCAGACCCTCGAGCGCGAGGAGATTCAGGCCCGTGACCGCGCCGTCCAAGCTGCGCTGAAGCGAATCTCTGAAATCGAAAGCCGGCGCGGCGGGCCCGATGAGCACCTGGCGGATCTGCGGAAGCATTATGAGGAGCGCGCCCGGATCATCGCCGACCGGCAGGCCGGCGTTCCAGCCAGCTCATCGTTAGCCGATGCGGCGTTCAAGCGCGTCCGGCACGAGACCCTGAACGCGGAACGCCGGGTGCTTATCCAACTGCGGGATCAGGGCGAGATCAGCGATGAGGTCCTCCTCCAGCTCGAGCGGGAGCTGGACATGGAGGCGTCCACGCAGGGCCTGGCCGATTTGCAGGTCCCGCTGGGAACACGTTCAATGGGCTCGCGGGTTCGTGGGAGAGAGTGAGCATGATGACACGCGACGTCAATCGGGATTTGGGCTTCGGCTCGGTAGTATCGCAAACGAGCCGTCACCGACTCGTGAACCGGGATGGCAGCTTCAACGTGGTGCGGGACGGCCTGCCCTTCTGGTCCTCGCTCAGCCTGTATCACGCCTTGCTCGAGCTCAGCTGGCCCCGGTTTATCGCGTTGGCCGCCGTCAGCTATCTGGTCATCAACGCTGGATTCGCCAAGCTCTACCTCCTCTGCGGATCGGGCTCGCTGCAGAGTGTGGAGCCTCTACCGGTAGCGAGTCCGTTTTTCCGGGCGTTCTTCTTCAGTGTCGAGACGTTCGGCACGATCGGGTACGGGAACATCATGCCGGTGGGTGCGCCGGCTCACGCGGTCGTAACACTCGAGTCATTCCTCGGTCTCACCTTCCTCGCGGTCGCCACCGGAATCATCTTCGCCCGCTTCGCTCGGCCCAACGCCCGCGTCATGTTCAGCCGCTCGGCCATCGTGGCACCGTACCAGGGCATTACCGCCTTCGAGTTCCGTCTGGTGAATCTGCGGCGGAGCCAGTTGCTGGAAGTCGAGTGCAAGGTGATGCTGAGCTGGGTGGAACCCCGCGACGGCAAGCCCTTCCGGGACTACTACAACCTGCCACTCGAGCGGACCCGGGTTTCATTCTTTCCAGCGGCCTGGACGGTGGTTCATCCCATAACCGACGACAGTCCGCTGCGCGACGTCACCCGCGACTTGCTCCTGGCCAAGGACGCCGAATTCATTGTGCTCCTGACCGGGTACGACGAAACCTTCGCCACGATCGTTCACACTCGGACGTCGTACAAGCCTCATGAGATCGTCTGGGGTGCGCGCTTTGCCGACGTCTTTAATCACGACGATCCGCGCGCCGTCCTCAGCATCAACGTGGGTCGGCTGCATCAGGTCGAGCCGGCTCCACTGCCCACGGCCGCGCCCGCGAGTGGCGCAGCCGGCTGAGGTCCGGTCTATCTTTTCTCTGCTATGAACCAAAACTCGCGACGTTTTCTCGAGGCCCTCCTCGATGCGCCGGGCCCCAGTGGGTTCGAAACCGGCCCTGCCCGGGTGTGGAGGGCGGAAGCAGAGCAGTTTGCCGACCGTGTGACGGCCGACGTTGGCGGTAATTCGCTCGCGACCATCAATCCGGATGCGAACCCTCGCGTCATGTTCGCCGGCCACATCGATGAGATCGGCCTCATGGTGGTCCATATCGACGACGAGGGATACGTCCACTTCGAGCCGATCGGCGGCTGGGACCACCAGGTCTTCGTGGGACAGCGAGTGGTGCTGCTCGGTCGCGACGGGCCTGTCCCCGGCGTGATAGGAAAGCTCGCCGTCCACATCCAGGAAAAGGAGGACCGGGACAAGGTCTCGAAGCCGTCCGACTTGTGGATCGACATCGGCGCTGCCGGCCGGGCCGATGCCGAGGCCCGTCTCCGGGTGGGCGATGCAGGGGTGCTCGCCTCATCGCTCCAGGAGTTGCCTAACGGACGCATCGTCAGCCGAAGCCTGGACAACCGGATCGGCGCGTTCGTGGTGCTCGAGGCGCTCCGGCTGCTCGCGACCGACCGACCCACCGCGTCCGTGACCGCGGTCGCGACAACCCAGGAGGAGATCGCCTACACCACCGGCGGAGGTGCTCGCACGACAGCCGTCGGCCTGAACGCGAAAGTGGCAATCGTGGTGGACGTAACGCACGCGACCGATCACCCGGGCGCGGAGAAGAAGCGGCACGGCGACATCAAGCTGGGCGGCGGCGTCGTTCTCGCACGAGGCTCGGCCGTCAATCCGGTGGTTTTCGATCGCCTGGCTGCGGCCGCCGAGCAGGAACACATTCCGTTCAGCATTCAAGCTGCGCCCAAATACACCGGCACTGATGCGGACGCGATCTATACCGCGCATCAGGGCATTGCGACCGGGTTGGTGTCGGTGCCCAACCGGTACATGCACAGTCCGAACGAGATGGTAGCGTTGGAGGACCTGGAACGCGCGGCGCGCCTCCTCGCGGCGTTTGCCCGCGGCATCGCACCGGACACCGATTTCGTTCCTCGTTAGCGACGATTCTCGTGCCGGTGACCGGCTTTCTCAAGCAAGCTACGCGCACTATTGCGTTGCTCGGCCTTCAGCTAGCTCTTGCCTTGTCGGCTGGCGTCGCCCAGACCCCTGATCGCCTGCTCGACGACATCAAGTACCTCAGCGCAGACCGCCTTGCTGGACGCATGACCGGGACGCCGGGAGCCGACTCGGCGGCGAGGTACATCGCGCGTCGGTTTGCCGAGTCGGGGCTCACAAGGCCCTCCGGTGGATGGCTCCAGGATTTCACTATCTCGGTACGGGCGCCTGCGGCGCATCATGCCGGTACAGGAGAGGTACGCGGCAGTAATGTCGTCGGCGTTCTGCGCGGCCGGGACCCCACTCTTCGAGCGGAAGCCGTCGTCGTCGGAGCCCATTACGATCACCTTGGCATGGGCGGACCCTTCGCCCTGGACCCCGACAGCGTCGGCGTGGTGCACAACGGCGCCGACGACAACGCGTCCGGCGTGGCCGCCCTGATTGCGATCGCGCAGTCGCTTGCCGCTCTGCGACCGGCACGGACTGTCATCTTTGTGGCGTTTGCCGGCGAGGAGCTCGGGCTGCTCGGTTCCGCCTACTACGTGAAGCATCCGATCGTGGCGATGGCGCAGACTGTGGGGATGCTAAATCTCGACATGGTCGGACGGCTGCGGAACAACCGGCTGATCGTGTATGGGACAGCGACGGCGAAAGAGTTTCCCGGACTGCTCGACTCGCTCGACCGCGTCGCGGGTTTGGATCTCCAGGCGCGAGGCGACGGCTTCGGCCCAAGCGATCAGTCGTCGTTCTACGCCGCCGGAAAACCGGTGCTGCACTTCTTTACCGATCTGCACGAGGACTATCATCGGTCCACCGACGACTGGCCGAAGATTAACGCCCAAGGTCTGCGCCAAGTGGCGGACTTCGCAGCCGCGACCGTCGCCGCTCTGGCAAATCGGAGGGAGTCGCTGACCTTCGTAAATGTGCCGGTTCGCGCGCACGGAGGCGGCCCGGTCCTCACCCCTGGATACGGTGCCTATCTGGGGACGGTGCCGGACATGACCGATACGCCGGGAGGCGTGCGACTTTCTGCCGTACGCGCCGGAAGCCCGGCCGAGCAAGCCGGGTTGCGCGGCGATGACATCATTACCCGTATCGGCGACATGGATGTCCCGGATCTGCAGGCGATGACCGACGCGTTGAGAGCCCACAAGCCGGGCGACGTGGTGGATATCGTCATCCGGCGTGGTGACTCTACCGCGACCATTCGCGCAAAATTGGGCCGAAGGAGCTGATGATGGCGATTCTGGACGGCGATAGAGTAGTAGCCGCCCTGCGCGGCGCGTTCAGCCGGGACGTGGGCAGGCAAGCGCTCCTCACGCTCGCCGCGGAGCGGATCCGGGCTGCGGGCGCACCCTACACCTCGGTCTATCTCTACATGCTTCACGGCGCCGATCTTGTACTCGAGGCGTACGCGGGCCGCGAGACCGAGCACACCCGAATCGCAGTGGGACGGGGCGTGTGCGGAACAGCCGTCGCAACCGGCCGGGATCAGAACGTTCCTGATGTTACTGCGGTTGCCAACTATCTCGCTTGCAACACGTGGACGCGGTCCGAGTTGGTCGTCCTCATTCGCCGAGGAAACCTTATCCTGGGCCAGATCGATATCGACAGCGACGAGCCTGACCCCTTCACGGCGGATGAAGAAGAGGCAGTACGCAAGGTGGCGGACGCGCTGGCGGTTCTGCTTTGAAGGCCTGGTCCTCCGCCCGCTTCACCGTGGACCTCCCTCCGGGCCACCGATTTCCCATCGGCAAGTATGCCATGGTCCGGGACGGAGCTGTGGCTCGCGGAGTATTCGACCGATCCGAGGTTCATGAGCCCGAAGCCGTTGACCGCTGGGCTCTCGAGCTGGTGCACTCGCGGAGTTACGTGGACGCAGTATTCGAGGGCAGGTTGACTTTGCCCGAGACCAGGCGGTTGGGTTTTCCGTGGAGCGAGCAGTTGCGGGAGCGCTCACTGCACACCGTGCAGGCAACCATCGAGGCCGCCCGAGACGCGATGAGTTCTGGCGCCGGGGTTACCCTCGCCGGCGGCACTCACCATGCCTTCGCCGATCACGGCGAAGGTTTCTGTGTGTTCAACGACGTTGCGGTGGCCATCCGCGTGTTGCAACGGGAGGGCCGGGTGCGCCGGGCGGCGATTGTGGACCTCGACGTGCACCAGGGTAACGGAACGGCGCGAATCTTTGCCGGCGACCCCGACGTCTTCACTTTCTCGATGCATGGCGCCGGCAACTTTCCGTTTCACAAGGAAAAGAGCTCGCTCGATCTCGCGCTTCCGGATGGAACCGGCGACTCGGCATTCCTGGCGTCGCTCACGGCGCATCTCGATGACGTCATTGCCACGGCGCGGCCCGAGTTGGTCTTCTATCTGGCCGGGGCCGATCCCTACCGCGAGGATCGGTTCGGCCGCCTCGCGATGTCGGTTGACGGCTTACGAGCGCGCGATGCGCGGGTCTTCGATTGCTGCCGCCGGCACGCGCTCCCAGTCGTGGTCACGATGGCAGGCGGGTACGCCCGGGCCCTGGAAGATGTGGTCACGATCCACACCAACACCCTTACCGAGCTGCGGAGGGTGTACGGCTGACGCCACCGAGATCGCGCCGCGCACGGCAATGCGCCAAGTGCGGGGCGTTTCTTTGTTCGAGCGCCGCGTGGGCTCGGGCGATCCAGTCGTAGTGCTCCACGGGGGCCCTGGTGCCGATCACGGATATCTGCTCCCCGGCTTTGATCTTCTCGCCGAAGGGCGGGAGCTGATCTACTACGACCAGCGGGGTGGCGGCCAGTCGCCCGTTTCGCGCGATACTCCTGTGGGCTGGCGGGAGCACGTCGCGGATCTGGATGCGCTGCGAGAGCTGTGGGGGCTCGACCGCCTGGTGATTGTCGGGTATTCCTGGGGCGGCCTGCTCGCACAGTTGTACGCGACCGAGCATCCGGCTCGGGTGACCCGGCTCGCGCTGGTCTCGCCCGGGCCGTCATGGCGCGCTGCGCGCGACGAGTTCGAACGCCGTTTTGCACAGCGAAATCTGGCCCCCGAGCTTCAGGCGCAGCGCGAGGCGGTCCGGGCGAGCGATCTCCGAGCCCGCGACCCCGAAGCATTTCAGCGTCGCATGTTCGAGCTTTCGGTTGTTCCCTACTTCTTCGATCCCGGAAAGGCCCGGGAGCTCACTCCATTCCGGGTGATCGGCCGGACCCAGGAAGACGTCTGGAAAAGCCTGGGCAACTATGATCTGCGATCCAGGCTTCCGGCCCTTCGATCCACTCCGTCGCTCATCCTCCACGGGGAAGACGACCCGATTCCGATCGAAGCCTCCCGCCAAACGGCGAATCTGTTAGGGGCTGTGTTCCGTGCGCTCGACCGCTGCGGTCACTGCCCCCATGTCGAGCGGCCCACGGAGTTCAAGGAGATCGTAAGCGGGTTTTTGTCAGGGTGACCCGGATTCGTGTCGCGTTCGAAACCAGCTTTCCTGCTCACCCGTAAGCGAGCCATGCCCTTTCGTCTCATGCGATTTCTCTGCCTGTTGTTTCCTCTTGCCGCCACGCAGGTTCTGGCCCAGCAGGATTCCGTTTTTCCACCACTCCACGCCGTGGACCGGGCCAATTTCGATACCACGTGCGCACCGTGCCGCGATTTCTTCGGCTATGTCAATGGGGGATGGCTCGCTCGCACGACCATTCCGCCGCAGTACTCGATCACCGGCGTCGACCGCGACATCCAGGATCGTACCGAAGCGCTGCTGTATCGGATCCTGGATAAGGCGGCACGGGATGCGAAGAACACCACCGATGCCGACACCCGCCGAATCGGGTTGTTTTACGGAAGCTGCATGGACTCGGTTCGAGTGGACCGGGAAGGGGCGAAGCCGCTGGGGAGCCGGCTCGGCAGGATTGCCGCAATTCGCTCCCGGGCCCAGCTGGTCGGCGTCATGGCCGAGCTCGAGCGCGAGGGGGTGGACGGCCCAATAGCCTACTTCGCGTACCCGAATTTCAAGAACAGCAGGGTGATGAGCTTCCATCTCTACCAGGGCGGCCTGGGACTCCCGGATCGCGACTTCTACCTGCGCGGCGATTCGCAATTCACCGCCATCCGGCGTGAATACACAGCCCATGTGGGCCGTATGCTCACACTGCTCGGCTCCCCAAAGGACTCCGCTGAGGCTGACGCCAGGCGTATCGTGGCGCTCGAGACCGCGATTGCGCGAACGTCTATCCCGGCGCAGGATGCGCGGGCATTCAGCCGTCTCTACCACCCCACGGCGCGGGCAAGCTTGCTGCGAATGGCGCCTGATATCGACTGGACCGGATTCTTCAGCGCCACCGCGGTCGGCGCGCCAGATACGATTAACGTGGCGATCCCCGGATTCATCCGAGGCGTGGATAGCCTGATCCGCACTGCGTCGATTTCCGACTGGCGGGCCTATCTTCGCTGGCATCTGGCCACGGCAACGGCACCGGCGTTGGGCCCCCCCTTCCAGCAGGAGGCGCTGGTCCTTCGCCGCCTCACCCGAGGCGAGACCCAGCTCAAGCCGCGATGGCAGCGCTGCCAGCAGGCCACCGACCAGGCGATCGGTCAGGCGCTCGGCAGGGAGTACGTGAAGGTCGCGTTTCCGCCCGAGGCAAAGGCGCGGATGCAGGCAATGATCGCAAACCTGCGAGCCGCGATGCGGGATCGGCTGAACACGCTGACCTGGATGAGCGACTCCACCAAGGCCGAGGCGTTCAAGAAGCTCGATGCGGTTTCGCCCAAGATCGGCTACCCGGACAAGTGGCGGGACTACTCGAAGCTCGCGCTGGTCCCCGGCCCGTACGTCACCAACTATCTGGCAGCGCAGAGATTCGAGACCGACCGCCAGCTGGCGGAGGTGGGCAAGCCGGTGGACCGGACTGAGTGGAGGATGACGCCGCCCACGTATAACGCTTACTACAATCCCGCGTTCAACGAAATTGTTTTCCCGGCCGGCATCCTGCAGCCACCCTTATTCGATCCCACAGCAGACGATGCCGTGAACTATGGCGCCACCGGCGCCACGATCGGTCACGAGCTTACTCATGGATTCGACGACCAGGGCCGCTACTTTGACGCAGTCGGTAATCTTCGGAACTGGTGGACAACGCAGGATTCGGCGCAGTACGAGAAGCGTGCGCAAGTGGTTGTTGACCAATACAACGGATACATCGCGGTCGACACGTTCCATGTAAACGGCAGGCTCACGCTGGGCGAAAACATCGCCGACATCGCCGGGCTAACCATCGCGTACGACGCCTGGAGAAGGTCACTCGCCGGCAAGCCGGAGCCGGCACCCATCGACGGCTTCACAGCTCAGCAGCGGTTTTTCATCGCGTATGCCGTGTCATGGCGCGAAAAAGTGCGGCCCGAGATGGAGCGCACCTGGGCAGTCTCCAACCCGCACAGCTCGGTGCGCTGGAGAGTGAACGGCGTGGTGGGGCACGTCCCAGCGTTCGCCGAGGCGTTCGGCTGCAAGACGGGGGATTCCCTGGCTCGGGTGCCGGAGCAGCGAATGCAGATCTGGTAATGCGCCGGGCTACACCGATGCCTGTGGCCGATGTGAGAGTCGCCTGAGCACCGTTGCCATCTTTTCCACCCCGCGGCGGATGGCCCGCGGATCGAACGCCGCGTAGCCGAGGAGAAGCGCGTCTCGCTCCGTCGAACGGATGTAGTGCGGTGAGAATGCGAGGGCCTCGACGCCCTCCCCCTTGAGCGCAGCAGCAGCTGGACGGTCGCTCACACCAGGCGGCAACCAGCCGACCAGGTGCAATCCAGCTTCGGCCGGCCGAATATCGATCAGGCCCTCAAGGGCACGTCCCGCGTCCACCAGCGCAACCTGCCGCTCTTCGTACAGGGCGCGCATTCTGCGAACATGGCGCCCGAAGTGGCCTTCGCCGATGAAATCGGCAAGCACCGCCTGATCGATGGTGGGAGAGTGCCGATCGCACACGGCGCGAGCGGCACGGAATGCACCCGCCACGTGTAGAGGAACGATCAAGTAGCCGAGCCGGAGCGCCGGGAAAAGCGTTTTACTGAAGGTGCCGATGTAGACGACGCGCCCCCCTGCGTCCATGCCCTGCAGGCAGGCGAGCGGCCGGCTCGCGTAACGAAAATCGCTGTCGTAATCGTCCTCCAGTATCCAGGCATCCGCGCGCGCGGCCCACTGCAGCAGCGAAAGCCGGCGTCCCGCACTCATGGTGACTCCGGTCGGATACTGATGCGACGGGGTGACGCAGACCATTCGGGCTGAAGGCGCGTCTCGCTCACCCTCGGTTACGCTCAACCCTTCGCGATCGAGCGGAACCGGCACGATGCGCGCCGCCGCCCCGACCAACGCCGCCCGAGCACCGAGATAGCCGGGCTCCTCGAGCCACACTGCGTCACCCGGGTCGAGCAGCACCCGCGCAGCCAGATCCAGGGCCTGCTGTGAGCCACTCACCACGATCACCTGCTCGGCGGTGCAGTGCGCGCCGCGCGCCGCGGCGACATGCCCGGCAATGGCTTCCCTGAGCGGGCGAAAACCCGCGGGGTCGTTGTACGCGAGGGGCAGGTCGGAGCCGCGCCAGCGGCGGTTCGCCAGACGATTCCAGAGCCGCCGGGGAAACGCGTCCAGTGCCGGTAAGCCAGGACGGAAAGGTCTCGGCGGATCGGGAGCGGGCCCTTCCGAGTGGAGGCCTGTTCCGGCGAGCGCCCTGCCCCGAGCCGACAGACCGGCCTGACGCGATGAGGCGGCTGCCCGATCAGCCGGTCGCCTTTGCGCGCGCAGCAGCGCATCCGGAACCGTTCGCGAGACATACGTTCCCGACCGCAGCTGGCCTTCGATATAGCCCTCCGCGTGGAGCTGCGCGAAGGCAAGAGCGACCGTGTTGCGCGACAGGCGCAGCTCCCGGGCCAGAAGCCGCGAGGAGGGAATCTTTCCCCCGGGCGACAGCCGTCCGGTCAGAATCGCATCCCGGAATCCGTCGTACAGTTGGCGGTGAAGCGGAGCGTCGTCGTCCGGATCGAGGGGGACGAGTGTGAGGGGCGTGGGTCGGCCGCGCATGGGCAAACTCTGAGTGTCGGTATCTGGCACCATAACTTGGCACGATCTGGCTCTTTTGACAGGGCCAGAGTCGACCTAATATATCGCCATGACGGCCACTCCCCATCCCGACACGCACATTCGGGTTCATCCCGAGCGCTCAGTGCCCGACGAAGCACTCGAGATCCTTGCCGCCGGCTTGGTCGCGCATGTGGGGATCGTCGAGGACGGCCAGCCAGTCGTCATCCCGATGACGTACCAGTTCGACCCAGCCGAGCCCGACGCGTTATACCTGCACGGAGGGCCCAGCAGCCGGCTCCTTTCTCATCTTGCCACCGGAGCGCCAGTGTGCGTCACGGTGACGCTGGTGGACGGATTGGTCTACTCGAAGACTGCGCTGTATCACTCGGTCAACTACCGCAGCGTCGTGTGCTTCGGGCGCGGGGCCCCGATTCCCGAGCCCGAGCGGGCTCGTGAGATCCTGCACGCCATGGTGTCGCGCTGCTTCCCCGATCGCGAGCTCGGGAGGGACTTCGCGCCCATTCCCGATGCTCATCTAGACGCCACCGCACTCGTACCGCTTCGAATCGATGCCATGAGTGCCAAGGCGCGCCGGGGTGGACCGAAGGGGCCGGGCGACAACGATCCTGGCAAGCCGGGGAGTGCCGGCGTGATTCCGCTCCAGGCGACGCCTTGATTGCGGGAACGGGCCCGTGAACCTTGCCGCCTTCCGAGCAGGCAGGGCTGGTGCGGCCGTTACTGAATAGCGATTAGCCGCTGAAAGCGAGGGTTCTTCCGGAGTGGTGCGAAGTTTGGATCAATCCGAAGCAGACCGGGTGAGAGGTTGTAAGGGACCTTGAGCAAAGCCTCGAGCTGATCGATTGCCTTGTCCGGCTCTCCTGTTAGGGTGTAGATCCGCGCCAGCTGATGTTGCTGATATGGTCCCGCGAAACCATCCTGGCTGGTCGGGTTGAGTTCTACAGCGCGCTGTCCCTCCCGAATAGCCTCGGCCTTTCGTCCCCCCATGATCGCCAGGCTTACCCCAAGAAGCGCATGCTGCTGCGCGTCGTTAGGGGCGCCTCGGATGTGGTCCTCAAACGCCATCTGGGCCGAATCAGCATACGCTCTGGCCTTGGCGAAATCACCGCGCAGATGATAGGTCTGGGCCAGTACAATGCCCCAGTTGCCGCGATCATCGTCGAATGCGCTCGGCGGCAAGCGCAACAGCAACAGCTGCTGAGCATCATCGAGCACCCAATACAGGTCGGCGTACACACCAAAGAAGGCCGCGAGTGCGGTGGGCTCAACCTCTGGCGGAACGCCCGCAATGACCGCACGCGCTCCCGCCAGATCACCTTGAGCCAGCTGGACCATGGCTCGAAACTCAATGACGGCAAGGTTTGTCGGCGCGAGGGCCAGCGCCCGGTCTGCCGCCGCGAGCGCTTCGGGATAACGACGGAGCCAGATGTATGCAGCCGCGAGACGGCGGGCCGTCAGGACTGACCGGGGATCGATGGTCTGTGCGCGCTTTAGATGCGCAACCGCCTCATCCCAGCGACCCAGGGTTTCCTCCACTAATGCCGAGGCCGTGAGCAAATCAGCGTTGTCCGGTGCGCCCTTGAGCCCTGCTTCGTATGCCGCCAGGGCAGCCGCGGGCTCGTTCCTCACGAACGCGTGATAGTTGCCGAGCGCAAGCTGGCTCTCCGGCCGGTCGGAACCGAGCTTGATGGCACGGTCCGAAGCGCGCTTGGCTCCCTCGGCCGCAGAGGGGATGGGCGTACCGGCCGAGTAGTACCAGGCGTTCGCCCGCGCGAGCTGAGCCCACGCGAGCAGGAACGTCGAATCGAGCGCCACGGCCTGCTCGTAGTATGCGATTGCTTGTCGCAGGCTCGGAGGGTCATTGACTCCGATCCCCTGCGATGCTGCTTCGCCTTTCAGGTAAGCATCGTAGGCAGCGAGGTTGGCCGTGGGCTTTTCCTTGAGCGTTTCGCGCTGGGTCGATCCCATCGCCAGATTCAGCGCGTCGGCCACCCGGCCGGCGATGTCTCCCTGCACCTGAAAGACATCCGTCAGGCTCGCGTCGAAGGGTTGTTGCCATTTCGTAGTGGGAACGCCACCCTCAACTGCCACTAGTTCCGGGCTCACGCGCACCCGACTTGCCGTGCCCGCCGCTCCCTTCTCCCATCGCACCTTGCCGATCAGCACGTAGTGCACGCCCAGCTCGCGGGCGATGTCGGGCAGCCGCTTCGACGTATGCTTGTACTCGCCAGAGCTGCGACTGGCGATCACCTGGAGGCCGGGAAGCGCAGAGAGCTTACCCCGCACCTCATCGGTGATCCCGTCGGCGAAGTATTCGCTCGCGGAGTCGCCCAGATTTTCAAACGGAAGCACCGCGAGTCGCTTGATACCGGTAACGTCGGTATCCGCAGCCGTATGCCCTCGGCGCCAGGCGAAGAGAACACCCAGGCCGATGGCGAATCCGCCGAGCAGCGCAAAGGTGATCGCGTAGCGGCGGGCGACGCCGGGTCGGTGAGCCGGTGGTGCTACCGCAGAGGCGGACGACACCGTGGCGCCCGGCGACGACGGGTGGGTAGCTGCGGTTGGTGTGGCGCCGGTCGTTTCCAAGGTCTTGCCGAAGTCGGCCGCCGAGGCCCATCGGTCTGCCGGCGAACGCGCCAGCGCCTTCGTGACCGACTGTTCGACCGCCTCCGGCACCGTGTCCCGGACGGCCCTGAGCGGCCGTGGTGTCTCGGTAAACTTCCGAAGCAGGATGGCCTGGCCAGAGGGCCCGGTGAAGGGCGGCTCGCCCGCGAGCATCTCGTACAGCACACAGCCGAGCGAGTAGACGTCAGTTCTGGCGTCGATCTCTCGATCGCCGCTCGCCTGTTCGGGACTCATGTAAGCCGGCGTACCGAGCGACATGCCGGTTTCGGTCAGCGGAGCCTGCGACCCCTCGGTGGCGCCCCCAATTGATCCGCCCAGTGCCCTCGCAATGCCGAAGTCCGCGACCAGCGTGTCGCCGTCGCGGGTAAGCAGGATGTTTTCCGGCTTGATATCGCGGTGAACCACACCCTGTCGGTGGGCGTAACTCAAGGCCGCCGCGGTCTCGCGTGCGATGCGGAGGGCCTCGGGAACGGAGAGCTGCCCTTCTCGCTTCAGTCGGGCGCGGAGGGTTTCTCCATCCACGTACGGCATCGTGAACCAGAGATGTCTTTCTGTCCCGCCCGAGTCCAGAACCGTGAGGATGTGAGGGTGCTGCAAGCGTGCCGCGAATCGGATCTCGCGCTGAAAGCGCTCGGGTCCGAGCGTAGCCGCGAGCTCCGGATGAAGCACCTTGACCGCCACCGGGCGGTCGTGCCTCAGATCCTGAGCCAGAAAGACGGTCGCCATCCCGCCACGACCAAGCTCTCGCTCGACGCGGTAGCGGTCGGCCAACGCGACTTGGAGTTGGGCCCTGAGATCCACGGGATTTTCCCGTTATCGAGAAAAGGGGTGGCCTTGCCGGCCAGGGGGAAGCATAGCCCGGGTGCGAGTTCCGGGCCAGAGCAAAGGGGTTCGGGTACTGGCCCATTCTAAAACTGGGCCACTACCGAGGTTCCCGGGCAGACCGAGCTACCATTCTCCCCGTGCCAGTGCGCCCGACTCCTTACGACCTCGTCTTCGCCCCATTGGCGGAGCAGCGCTTCCCCGCCATTCGAGCCGCTCTTTCCGACGCCGGCAGTGATTCGCGAGATCGTGACGTCTTTCTGCTGACCGCCGATGCCGCCCGGCTGATCCATGATCTCAGACCGGACGAGGGCCTGGGCGAGGACATCGACCGGCTCGCCGCGCTGGTACATCATGCCTACCTGTTCTGGGACCACGGAAGCGAACTCGTTCTCCTCGACCGGACGTTGACGGACAAGCTGCTTGGATCGCCGCCGCCGGTTTCCGAGGGCACGCAAGCCCAGGCGCCGTATGTTCAGCTTCCGGAGCGAATGATCTGGGCTCGTCCGGTTGAGGACGAGGCGTACGAACCGCTCGACGGCTGGTTCGCTCATGTCGCCCCGGACGGCCTCCTTCGCACGCTTGCCGTCTTCGGCTTGCACCCGGACCGAATGGGTTTCACCGTTGTGGAAGCGATCGGACCCCGTTCGGCCAACCTGCTTCGGCCGGACGGCTCTCCGCTCTTTGCACCCACACTTCGCGGAGGCCAAGCAGCCCGCCTGCGCGAGATCCTCGGCGGTGAGGAACTGCTCGAGCTGGCTTGGCGGGTACGCGACGCCGGAAGGACACCCTGAATGGAGACCATGGACAAGAAGGCGGTTGCTCAAGTCCTGGAGCAAATCGCCTCTTTCATGGAGCTCAAGGGAGACAATCCCTTCCGAATTCGAGCGTTCCGGACCGCTGCCCGGGCCCTTGCCGTCATTCCCGGTGAGCTGGGCGAGGCACTCGAGGATGGGTCGCTAGCGGGCACCCGGGGCATCGGACCGGCCACCCTGCAGATCATCGGTGAGCTTGCCTCGACCGGGCGCTCATCGACCCTCGAGGAACTGCGTGAACAGGTTCCGCCCGGCTTGGTGGAAATGTTGTCCATTGCCGGCCTCGGCGTGGCCAAGATTCGCCAGATTCACGACCTGCTGGACATCGATTCACTCCCCGAGCTGGAGGCGGCGGCGCTGGACGGCCGACTGGCCAGGCTGCCGCGCTTCGGTGCCAAAACCTCGGAAAACATCCTCCGCGGAATCGCCTACCTCCGCCAGGCGACGATCTATCGTCTCTCGCATCACGCCGCGGAGGAGGCTGCGGCACTGAGAGAGGCGCTCGAAAAGCTCCCCGGCGTGCTTCGCGCAATTATCGCGGGCGACGTGCGGCGACGGGCCGAGCTGGTGAGGGACGTCGTACTCGTGGTCGTGGCAGAGGTGCCACCCGCCGAGCTGTTCGAGCGACTGGGACGCCTGCCCGGCGTACATGAGTTTGCCGGTCAGGACGAGCGGCGGGTTACTCTGCGATTTGCCGGCGGCGCCAGCGCGCAAATCATCGTCACCACGCCGGTCAACCTTGGCGCGGTTCTCGTCCAGGCGACCGGCAGCGAGGCACATCTCGAGGCGCTGGCAAAGCATGCCGCTGCGAAAGGCTACGATCTCAGCGGTGCGGCCCTCTGGCGGGGCCACGAGTTCGTGCCGACACCATCCGAAGGTGGGCTGTACCGTGCTCTGGGATTGGCCGAAATTCCGCCGGAGCTGCGGGAGGGGCAGGGCGAGATCGAGGCTGCCGCAGCCGGCAAGATCCCCGTGCTGGTCGAGCGCGCTCAGCTTCGCGGACTACTTCACTGCCACACCAACTATTCCGACGGATCCAACACGGTCGAGGAGATCGCCCTGGGCTGTCGATCCGTCGGCTACTCGTACGTCGGTTTGACCGATCACAGTCAGGCCGCTGCCTACGCGGGCGGGCTTCCCGCGGAGGACCTTGTGCGTCAGGCAGAGGAAGTGGATGCGGCAAACAAGAAGCTGGACGGGATCCGCGTACTCAAAGGCATCGAAGCCGACATCCTGGTTGACGGCAGCATCGATTACGGCGCCGCTGTACTCGCTCGGCTCGATTTCGTCATCGCTTCGATCCACAGCCGATTCAATCTGAATGCTGCGGAGATGACGACGCGCATGCTCGCCGCGATGGACAACCCCTACGTCACCATCATCGGGCACCCGACTGGCCGGCTGCTGCTTTCGCGTGAGCCGTACGATGTCGACCTGGATGCCTTGTTCGAGAAAGCCGCCTCACGTGGCGTCGCGATGGAGATCAATGCCGATCCTCACCGGCTCGATCTCGACTGGCGGGTCTTGCGGCGAGCGCGCGAGGCCGGCGTCACGATCTCCATTGGTGCCGACGCCCACAACGTGTCGAGCATCGGCAACGTGGAGTACGGTGTGGGAATGGCGCGGAAGGGCTGGCTGGGTCCGAACGACATTCTCAATGCCCGCCCGCTGGAAGATTTCCTCGCGTTCGCGGCGAAGCGGAGACCGGGGTGAAACGGCGAGGGACCAGCCTGGCCCGGGCGGTGGTCCGCGCGCCGATCATCTTCGAGCGGCTGCATGCAGCCTATCCCGAAGCGAAAACCGCGCTGAACCACACCAATCCATTCGAGCTGCTCGTCGCCACGATCCTGTCGGCCCAGACCACGGACGTCAGGGTGAACCTGGTGACGCCGGCGTTATTCGCTCGCTATCCCGACGCGGCAGCACTGGCCCGCGCTCGACAGAGCGACGTCGAGAAGCTGATCCAGTCCACCGGCTTCTTCCGGAACAAGGCCAAGAGCATCATCGGCATGGCACAAGCCCTGGTGGCCGATTACGGGGGTGAAGTGCCGAACACCATGGAGCAGCTGATCAAGCTGCCCGGCGTGGGGCGCAAGACGGCGAACGTGGTGTTGGGAAATGCCTTCGGGATGAACGAAGGAATCGTGGTCGACACTCACGTTACCCGCCTCAGCCTTCGTCTGCGTCTCACGCGACAAACCGATCCGGTGAAGATCGAGCAGTCGCTGATGAAGCTGTTCCCGCAGAGCTCCTGGGCGTTGCTTTCCCACCTGCTGATTTTTCACGGCCGCCAGATCTGCATTGCCCGAAAGCCCAGGTGCGCTAACTGCGTGGTGGCGGATTTGTGTCCCTCGGCAAGGCTCTAGAGGCGGGGGAAGGCTCTCGCTACTTCTGCCTCCCAGCCCACAATTCTCCCCGCAAGTGCTGACGCTGCCACCGTGTACGGACTCGCCAGATACACCTGCCCCGGCCCCGAGCGCCCCGGAAAATTGCGATTGATCGCGCTGATGGTCACAGTTCCGCGGTCTGAACTCGCGCCAGGCCCTGCATTGATGCAGGCACCGCAGGAGGGGCCAAGCACCTCGGCGCCGACAGCGCGAAAAATCTCGACGTAGCCACGCTGCTGTGCGTGGCGTTTCACATCCTGGCTGCCAAACTGCACGTAGCACCGCACCCCCGGCGCTACCCGGCGGCCAGAGCGCGCGGCATGCGCGAAGACCTGTGCGTACATGTCCATGTCTTCCCGCTTGCCCGCGGTACAGCTTCCGGCATATGCGATGTCTACCGCCACCGGCGCCCCCAACTCGTCGATGAAGCATCCATTGCCGGGATCACCCGGGAGCGCGACCATCGGGCGGAGAGAACCAGCATCGATCTCGATCACCGACGCGTAGACGGCGTCTCTATCAGAAGTCAGACCGGTCAACAGCCTGTCGATCTCAGCGAGGGGCAGCCCTCGCTCAGTCGTGAGAAAGTCCGCCACGACGCTATCCGGGGGCACGAGCCCGGTAAATGCACCCACCTCGGCCGCCATGTTGGTGAGGGTTGCTCTTTCGTCGAGCGACATGTTTTCGACCGCCTCGCCGCGGTACTCCAGAATGCTTCCGATCGCACGGCCTTCTCGGACGAACGGATGCCGCAGCAACTCGAGCATCAAGTCCTTGGCAGTCACGTTTCTGGGCAAGTGGCCCAGCACGCGGACCAGCACACTCGGCGGCACCCGGATGCGTGTGTCCCGGGTAAGCCAGGCGGCGCAGAGCGCGGTCGTTCCCACGCCGAAAGCAAGGCAACCGATCGCCCCGCTATGAGGGGTATGGCTGTCGCTCCCAATGACGACCTGACCCGGGAGAGCGTAACGCTCCAGTACCTTAACGTGACAGATCGCTTCGGATCCCGCCGTCGGAAGGCCGTTGGGTCCGCGCTGCAATTCGTCGTACAGCCTGAGTCCCTGCTGGGTGGCGAAGGACTCCTGTCGCCGCTTGAGCTCGAGCGCGAGATCCAGCATGCCCTCACTCTTGCGAGATTCCGGTATTACCAGCTCCAGCAGCGTGAGATGGTCGCGAAAGAGCAAGACCGATTCAGGGTCGCGCACCCGCGCTGCCGGCCCCACCTCGCTGCCCCAGAGCTCGGCGGCCATCGGGGTCACATATTCGTGGCTGAATCGGAGGTCGGCCCTCACGAATCCTTCGTCGCCCGGGCCTACCGACGGAACACCGATCTGGTCGCGTCCCGCATCGACCACCCAGTGGCGGGCGATGATCTTTTCCCCAAGGGTGAGGGCCCGCCGCGACATCACTGGTAACGCGGCCGGTTCATCTCCCTCGAGCCGAGCGGTGCAATAGGGTAGCAGCCCGCCACTCACTACTATTCCCCGGCCCACCGGTCCTTCGCCCGCTGTGAAGTAAGCGAGCGGGATCGGCTCTCCTGCATAGATCAGGTCGAGCAGCGCGAAATCGGTAGTGGTGAAGATGCCGAGGTTCTGGCAATTCTCGCGGTAAATGCGCTCGAAGCTCTCGGCGATCACCAGCCGAATGCCGGCTGCATGTTCCGCATAGGGCGACGCCTCCCGGCTCGAGCCCTTGCCGCGGCGCCGCCCGCTCACCGACACAGCGAAACGGCCCTGGCGTATCGCACCTTTTGTGACGGGTGTTTCACCGCGGCATGCAAGGCCGGTGTAGACGAAATCGGCCAGCCTCGCATCGGCGTGATAACAGGCCCAGGCTGGTGTGATCTCGTCGGTCGAGATGTCGTGACGCAGCACGACCCCGGGGGACCAGACCAGATCGGTGCCGTCGAGTTGGGCCCGCAGCACTGCCGGATCCTCCGTCAGAAGCAGAACGCGACCGTCGAAGCGGATGGAGGTCATGGAGAACGTGAAAATAGAGCAGGCAAGAGCGTGTTATAAGTTCACGATGCATTTGCTCCGTATCTGCCCGACCGTGCTATTCCTTGGGTTGGCCGCGAAGCCCACCCTGGGCCAGACCAGGTGGAAGGTCGAGGCACCGAGCAAAGGCCGTATCAGCGGCAGCTTTGCCGATGGGCGTGTCGCTGAGACCTCCGGAGTGGCTCCCAGTCGAAGACTGCCGGGAGTCTTCTGGACCCAAAACGATGCGGGCGATGGCCCACTGATCTACGCCAGCGACACGACGGGGGCTGCGTTGGGGACTTTTCGGGTTTCCGGCGCTCGCAATCGCGATTGGGAGGACATCGCGCTGGGGACCTGCGGCTACAGGTACACCTGCCTTTACCTGGCCGACACCGGCGACAATAAAGAGAACGAGAAGACCGTTGCCATCTATCGGGTACCCGAGCCGTCGCTGCCAAGCAAGCATCCTCGTCGCATCGAAGATACCCGGCCGGCCGAAAGTCTTCGGATCCGCTACCCAGATGGGCCTCACGACGTCGAAGCGATGTGGGTGGCGCAGAATGGCGACGCGCACCTCGTGACGAAGGGGCGGTCTGGACCTATCCGGCACTACCGCGTACCCGCAAGTGCCTGGGGCTCTGAAAAGACGGTGACAGCGGAGCTGATCGAACGCTTGCCGATTCCTCTCTCGTCAACCGAAGACCTTGTTACTGGGGCGGGACTCTCGCCGGATGGCCGCATTGTGGCGATTCGGACCTATTCGAGGATCTACTTTTTCTTTCCGTCACGCGATGGCACCCTGGAAACACCCAGTGACCCGCTGGCCTGTGATGTTCGCCGGCTGGGTCCCCAAGGTGAGGCGGTGGGCTGGCTCGATCCGAGCTGGATGGTGCTCACCAGCGAGCGGGGTCTTCCCACCGGCACCATCGCCGTAGCCGAGTGTTCTCTTCCCGTTCCAGTCGCACAGCGATGAAACTGCTGGGCGGCCTGAACTGTCTTGCCGCCTGCTGCTTTTTCACTGTGCCCGGTGCAGCGGGCAACCTCCAGGCTCAAACACCGGAAAAAGCCGCAACCCTCGTGAGTCCGAATGCGCTGCGGGCGTACATCGGATTCCTGGCTGACGACGCTCTCGAGGGACGAGGCACCGGCACGCGGGGGGGACTGGTTGCCGCCGAGTTCATCGCGGCCCAGTTCCGCCGTCTCGGCCTCGAACCGGCAGGCGACAGCGGATCTTACTTGCAGGCAGTTTCGTTGCTCGGACGCACCCCCAAGCCCAGCCTGACCGTTGGCGGAACGACGCTTCGATATCCAGAGGACTACGTCGTATCGCCCGTGTCGGACGACACTCTCATCCGGGTCTCGGGCGAGATCGTCTTCGCCGGCTACGGAATCGTGTCGCCTGCCCGCAAGTGGGACGACTACAAGAGCGTCGATGTCCGGGGCAAGGTCGTACTGATACTTCCCGGCGACCCAGACTCGACCGTGTTCGACCGGCTGACCGGGCGGCCGTGGACTGCGGTCCGGGAGAAGGCCGACGTGGCCGCCCGTCGCGGTGCAGCAGCGCTCCTAGTGATCCAATCCGAAGGTAGAGGAGGAATTTCGTGGACCGCGGTCGAGCCGCTCACCCGAGAGCGGATCTCATTGGCGGCCCCCGAGAAGGCGGTGGCATTTACCGCCTGGTTGGCCGACAGCGCGGCTGCTGCACTCGCGACGAAGAACGGGGAGGACCTCGAACGACTCCGTGCTGCTGCTCAGCGCCGCGACTTCTTCCCAGTGCCGCTGGGAATGCGGTTGCAAGCGGAGATCCACACTGCGATTCGGCCGTTACCGACCTGGAACGTGGTGGCCAAGCTTCCAGGGCGCGGACCTCGTGCTGCTGAGGCAATCGTGGTTGGTGCGCACTACGATCATCTCGGGATCGGGCCACCAGTGAATGGCGATTCGATCTACAATGGCGCTGAGGACAACGCGTCGGGCGTCGCAGCCGTACTGGCGGCGGCCGACGCGATCGTCGGGAGCGCTGTTCGTCCGCAGAGATCGATCCTGTTCGTCGCTTTTGCCGCGGAGGAGTTGGGACTGCAGGGCTCGGAATGGCTGGTCCGACACCCCCCGGCCGGCATTCGGCTGGTGGGCGGCTACGCGATGGATGTGCTCAATCTGTACGGGAAGACCCGGGACAACGGAACCGTTGGCGTCGATCAGTCATCGTTAGGAACTCTGGTTCGTCAGGCCGCGGCCGTGGAGAGGATGACTATCAACGAAGATCCCGATGACCTTCGTCGCGGCCGGTTCTTTCGGTCCGACAACTATGCCTTTGCGCGCGCTGACATCCCGGCCATGCGTCTCGTCAACGGCGTCGATTTCGTGGGTCGTCCCTCGGACTGGGGGCGGCAGCAACGCGAGCGGTACTGGGACGAGCGCTACCACCAACCCAGCGACCAGTTGGCGTCTTGGATGAGCATGGACGGCATCACCCAGCAGGTTCGGGTGCTGGTTCGCGCCGTACTTGCCGCTGTCAATGCACCCGCGGCCCCGACGTGGGCGGCCAATTCCGATTTCAACGCCGAATCGGGTGGTGGACCCTGACAGCGTTCTCCGCCTCGAGTCGGCGAAGTCACGCTCGCCGTTCCGCCGCTATGCTCCTGATCGGCTCGCTGGCCGCGACCGCGCTCGACGCTCAGAGCCCGGCGGATCAGGTCGCTCGTGCGGTGAAGCCGAGCGTACTTCAGTCTCACCTCGAATTCCTGGCTTCGGATGCACTGGAAGGTCGGGGGACCGGCACGCGCGGCGGTCAATTGGCGGCCAAGTATATCGCGGCTCAATTTGCTCGCCTGGGCCTCGAGCCCGGGGGCGACAACGGAACCTACTTGCAGAGCCTACCGCTTCGCGGTGGCTCATTCTCGTCCGAGCTCAGCACGCCGGGCGAGCCGCCGCTATCACCAGGAAAGGATTTCGTCGGCTACATCACTGGACCGATCGATTCGGCGGCGCTCACGGCAGACGCCGTATTCGTCGGCTACGGAATCACCGCGCCGGAAGAGAACTGGGCTGATTATGCCGGCGCTGACGTCAAGGGAAAGGTCGTACTCGCGCTCGCCGGCACTCCCGCCAGTCAGGATCCCAGCCAATTCCAGAACCCCAAGCGGACCGATTACGGCTTGCGCCAGTACAAGGTAGATGAGGGGCTGCGGCACGGCGCCGCGGCAGTCTTCGTGATCTATCGTCAGCCATTCCCGGCCTCCTGGGACGATATCGCGAGTAGCTGGCTGGGCCGGCGGATTGAGCTGCCGGACTCCGTCGGTTCTGCTCCCAGCGTAGGCGGTTGGATCAACACACCTGCGGCAGCCCGGCTGCTGAAACGAGGCGGGGAAAGCCTGGAGCAGCTGGCGGCGGCGGCCGCACGGCGCGGCTTCGCCGCTCGGCCGCTTCGAGTCTCGCTCACCGTGAACGTGCGGAGACGGACCGAACCGATTTCTACCGTGAACGTGCTGGCCCG
>JBKPOS010000014.1:0-57743 GCA_046733215.1 Gemmatimonadota bacterium | reverse complement strand
CGCACCGGCGCGGAGTGGCTCGCGGAGATCGACGCCGGTGGCCGCGTAAAGGCACAGGAACCAAGTGCCATCGGCCGTGACGCGACTCCGGTCGCAGCTCCGGCAGAACGGCGCCGTGGTGGATGCGATGATGCCGAACGTGGTTCCGTCGCTCAGTGCAAACCGTTCGGCCGGCGCAACCGGCGCGTCAGGCGCCATCACCGGCCGCACGGGACCGTAGCGAGCCGACAGGCGGTTCAGGATCTCGCGCTGCGACACAACTTGGTCCATGCTCCACTGGGTCGCGCCACCCACATCCATGTATTCGATGAAGCGGACCTCCGCCTCGTAAGCCCGGCCGAACTCAATCAGGGCCTCCAGCTCATCATCGTTGTAGCCACGGATCACCACGCAGTTCAGCTTGAGTCCGGCGAATCCGGCTACCCGGGCAGCGAGCAGACCCTCGAGCACGTCGCCATGCCGAGCGCTGCGGGCGAACTCGCGCATCCGCTCGGGGCGAAGGGTATCTAGACTCACCGTGACGCGATGCAGCCCGGCATCACGCAGCGCCTGCGCGTGTCGGGCCAGCAACAGGCCGTTGGTGGTCAGAGCGAGGTCGGCGACAGCAGGATTAGCAGCGAGCAGCTTCACCAGCCCGGGCAGGTCGTGCCTCAGGAGCGGCTCGCCACCGGTCAGGCGCACCTTGGTCACGCCGAGTGAAGTGAACACCCGGACGATCCGGTCTGCTTCTTCGAAGGTCAGGATCGAATCGCGGGGGAGCCAGACGTACTCCGCTTCCGGCATGCAATAGCGGCAGCGCAGATTGCAGCGGTCAGTCACCGAGAGTCGGAGACTTCCCAGCGGACGCCCGAGGCTGTCAATCAGCCCGGGCGAAGCGTCGAATTGGCTCGCGAGCGCAGTCGAAAGGATCATACGCCCCACTCATCTTGCCCGGCTGCGTCGCCCGATCCGGCCGGAGCATCTTGGGCCGCCTGACTCACGGGCCGCCGCCGCGCCTGGGTAGGATCGACCCAACCCACGGTGCCGTCTGCATAGTGCTCCCGCTTCCAGATCGGCACTCGCCGCTTGACCTCCTCGATGACATATCGACTCGCTGCAAACGCGGCGGTCCGATGGGGCGCCGCAGCGGCGATCGCGACGGACGTTTCCCCGATCTCGAGGAGGCCGGTGCGATGCTGGAGCGCGACGGTCGCATCCCAACGGTTTCGTGCTTCTGCCACAATGCGGCTGCACTCGGCTTCCGCCATCGGCTGGTATGCCGAATACTCGAGACGCACCACCGATTTCCCCTCGTGGTGATCGCGCACCGTCCCCACAAAACACACGACGGCGCCCCGCTCCGGCGCCGACACTGTGGCGACGAGCCGACCCAAATCCAGCGGCTCATCGCTCAGAAAACTCACATCACCCTCCGGCCAGCGGTGGCAGCACGGCGATCTCGTCGCCGGCCTGTATCGGGGAATCTAGACGGGCCTGAATCAGATTGACGGCACAGAGAGGACGCTCAGGAAGGACGTCACCGCCGGGTCGACTCCGAATTGCCTTGAGCACGGATCCCAGTGTGGCGGGAGCGGAAACCGTCACGGTCAACGCGGAGTCGCCCAAGGCTTCGGCGTAGCGGGCGAACAGCAGCACGCGGACGGTGACGGTCGGATTTGAGGAGACGGTCATGCGCTTCAATTGCCGCCGAACGAGCGGCCGGGCACAGGCTCAGCTCAGGCGCCCGGTGCTCCCGGAACTGCCTCGCCGGTCTCGGGTGACCCGGACTCTTCCGCTACCAGCGCGCGCAACTCCTTGCTGGGCTTAAACACCGGCACCGGCCGGGCAGCGACTTCCACAGGGTCTCCGGTCCGGGGATTCCGGGCCATTCTGGTCTTCCGACGGCGGATCTTGAAAGTGCCGAACCCTCGTACCTCAATGTTCTGCTGCTGCTTGAGCGCGTCCTTTACCGCTTCCAGGAAAGCGTCCACCACGCGCGCGCAGTCCTTCTTGGAAATCATGGGACCGGCAGTGCGGGCGATTGAAGCGGTCACCTGCTCTACGAGATCGGCCTTGGTCATGCATCCCCCAGGAGGGTCGCGGACGAGGGGGCGCCCCGAAGGGCTCCCGAGGCCGATTGTACGGGCTTAAGTGTTGTCTGTCAAGGGGTTGGGGATTTCGCGGCTGCCTGGGCCCCGAACCAGAGAGAGGAATTCCGCAAAGTGGGGATACGCGTCGTGCGGACCCGGGGCGGCTTCAGGGTGATACTGAACTGCAAAGAGCGGAAGTTCGCGATGGCGAATGCCTTCGATGGTGCCATCGTTGAGGTTGAGATGGGTGACCTCAAGTGCCGGCGCTCCGGGCACGCCGCCCTCATCGCCGACCACGGCGAAGCCATGGTTCTGTGTAGTGATCAGGACTCGCCCCGTTCTGGCGTCGCGCACCGGATGATTGCCGCCGCGATGGCCATACGGCAGCTTCGCCGTCGCGCCCCCGAAGGCGATCCCGATCAGCTGATGTCCCAGGCAGATACCGAACGTCGGGAGTCCGCGACCGCTCAGCGCTCTGATCGTATCGAAGGTGTAGCTCACAGCGGCTGGGTCCCCCGGGCCGTTGCTCAGAAAGAGGCCGTCCGGCTCCAGCTCGCGGACTTCCGCGGCCGATGTTGTCGCGGGAACCACAGTCACCCGGCAACCGGTCGCGACCAGCATCCGCACGATGTTCCGCTTCATCCCGTAGTCGTATGCGACGATGTGTGGTCCTTCGCCATAAGTCATGCGATCATGGACCGTCGCCTTCGAGGCGAGATCGAGCCCTTCCATTCGACGCGAAGCCATCAGCAGCGCGCTCAATTCGCGCCCGGGCTCCTGACCTTCGGCCACCACACCGCGCATCGCGCCGCGCTCGCGGATGTGTCGCGTGAGGCGGCGAGTATCCACACCCTCGATCAACGGCACGGCAGCCTGCTCGAGCCAGTGGTCGAGTGACACGTCTGCTCGCCAGTTCGAGGGTTGACGCGCGAGCTCGCGCACTACGACGCCACTTACTTGCGGCCGCTCCGACTCCATGTCCTCGGCGTTAATACCGTAGTTGCCGATCATCGGAGCAGTCATGACGACGATCTGGCCCAGAAAGCTCGGATCGGTAAAGGTCTCCTGATAGCCCGTGATGTTGGTGGTGAATACCACTTCACCGAAGGCGGGCTCGATGGGGCGCGGGACGGTGCCCGGGAACCAGGTACTGTCTTCAAGCAAGACGAACGCGGGGCGGGCCGTCATCGGCTCACCCCGCGTTGCCTGCACTGCATCACTGCTTGGGCTGGGGCGAAGGTGGCGCCGCAGCCGGCTTTTTGGCTGGGGCCTGCGGAGCGGTGCCGGGCTGCGGCCCGGTACCGGTCTGTGGCGTCGCCGACTTTGGAGCGGGCGGCTGTCCTGCAGCGGGCTGTTCTGCGGCCGGTGCCGCGGAATCTGCTCCGGCGGCTGGGGGAACTGGCGAAGTACCAGGCAGCTCGACCGGCGCCGAAGGCGTAGCGGCACGCAAGCGTTCCTGGAGCGCGCTTCCCGCGCCGCCTCTGGGCACGAACTGCAGAACGAGCGAGAGCGCGAGGAAGATGCCCCCGCACCACCAGGTAGCCTTGGTCAGGATGGTCACCGCCTGGCGACCGCCCAACACAGTGTCCGTGTTGCCACCGCCAAGCGAGGCAAGTCCTCCGCCCTGGCCGGCCTGAAGCAGTACGACCACCGAGAGCAGGAGCGCGTCGAGAATGAGCAGAACGAGCAGGAGATAAAACATGGCGGGCTATAGGCTAGCGGCGTGGTGAACGAAAATCAACCGCTGCCCATTCCAACAATCTCGGCCCATCCGTCGGGTGTGAGGCTGGCACCGCCGACCAGTACACCGTCCAGATCGGGCTCGGCCAAGAGTGCGAGCGCATTCCCCGCGTTGACGCTTCCGCCATAGAGCACCTCCACCCGGCCGGGCCAGCCCTGCTCGCTCAGCCACGTTCGGATGAAGCGGTGTACCTCGGCCGCGTCCCGCGGTGTCGCGTTCTTGCCGGTACCGATGGCCCAGACCGGCTCGTACGCAATCACAACTCGACGTCGTTCTTCCGGGTGGGTAACTGCGGCGACCACCGGCTCCAGCTGACGACGAACCGCGTCTTCTGTGCGCCCGGCCTCTCGCTCGGTGAGCGTCTCGCCCACGCAGAGCAGCGGCACAACGCCCGCGGCGAGGGCGGCCTTCACCTTGCGGGCGCTCTGCTCGTCGGTCTCGCCGAATAAATGCCTGCGCTCGGAGTGGCCCACCAAGGTCAGTGTCGCGCCGACCTCGCTGACCAGCGAAAGCGACAGCTCGCCGGTGAATGCTCCTTTCGACTCCCAATGGATATTCTGAGCCCCGACCCTGATGTCCTCGCGGCGACGAAACGCCTCGACCAGCGCCGCCAGCGACACCGCCGGAGGAAAGAACCACAGGGACCGATTCTCGACCGGCTGGGTAAGCTCCAGAAACCGCGCAGCAAACTCCCGCGCCGCGGCGGGCCCGTGATGCATTTTCCAGTTAGCGGCGTAGGCGAGATGCCTGGACATGGTCTAGGAGGCGGGCTGAAGCGACGCAAACTGCGTGAACAGTGAACAGTGAACAGTGAACGGGAGGAACCCCATAAATGATCCCCGTGACCGAAAGCTCGCTCCGGCAAGGAGGCGCCTGTTCACCGTTCACCGTTCACGCAGTTTATACCGGTCACCGTTTACGCTTCATCTAAGGCTGCCACCCCCGGCAACACCTTCCCCTCCAGAAACTCCAGGCTGGCGCCACCGCCCGTTGAGACGTGAGTCATCTTGTCGGCCAGTCCGGCTTGAGCCACCGCCGCGGCCGAGTCGCCGCCGCCGACCACGGTGACGGCCCCGTGCGTCGAGGCTCGCGCGAGCGCGTGGGCAACAGCCAGGGTCCCGTGATCGAACGGCGGGGTCTCGAACACGCCCATCGGACCGTTCCACAGAACCGTTTTCGCAGCCTCGATGATCGCCGCGAAGTCCTGCTCCGTCAGGCGATCGATGTCGTACATCGCCCAGCCGGGCCCGATCTCGTCGCGCTTGACCGTCCGAATGGTGACGCTCGGCTCGATCTTCTGCGCGACCACAGCCCCGCTTGGCAGCACCAGTTTTCTTCCGGCTTTCTCGATCAAAGCCTTCGCCATATCCACGCGATCGGCCTCGACCAGCGACTTTCCCGTCTCGAGCCCCATGGCGCGGAAGAACGTGCACGCCATCGCGCCGCCGATCACGATCTCGTCCACCTTTGGCAGGAGGGCGTCGATCAGGTCGATCTTGCCGCTGATCTTGGCGCCGCCCAGCACCGCGACGAATGGGCGCGCGGGACGATCGAGCGCTTCGCCCAGATACTTGAGCTCACGCTCCATGAGAAACCCGGACACCGCCGGCTTCAGCAAGTGAGCGACGGCTTCGGTGCTGGCATGCGCCCGATGCGCCGAGCCGAACGCGTCGTTCACATAGAAATCGCCGAGCGCGGCAAAGTTCCTTGCCAGCTCGGCGTCATTCTTCTCTTCGCCCGGATAGAACCGGGTGTTCTCGGCGACTGCCACGCCGCCGCGAGGCAGCCGCTTGCTCGCCGTTACCGCGTCCGCCGCGAGAGGGTCGGCAAGGAAAGTGACCGGTGCCCCGAGGAGCTTCTCCAGCGCCCGAACGCAGGGCTCGAGCGAAAATGCCGGGTCGGGCTTGCCTTTGGGCCGTCCCAGATGAGACAACAACACCACGCGGGCGCCCTTATCCCGCAGGTATTTGATCGTGGGAAGCGACGCCCGGATCCGGGTATCGTCGGTTACGACACCGTCCTTGATGGGACAGTTGAAGTCCACCCGCACGAGCGCCCGGCGGCCCTCCAGCGCCGAGGGATCGAGCGACTCGAGCGTTCGCTTCACAACTTGGCCCCAATGATTCGCAGCAGATCAGCACAGCGGGCCGAGTAGCCCATTTCATTGTCGTACCAGCTGGTCACGTTGACCAGGGTGCCGTCCACGACATTGGTCGAGAGGGTGTCGACCGTGCTCGAGTAGAGACTGCCGATGTAGTCGACCGAGACCAGCGGCTCGTCGCTCACGGCGATAATGCCCTTTAGGGGCCCCGCGGACGCGGCCTGCCGAAAGGCATCGTTCACCACCTCGGCCGTAGTCGCCTTCTCGACGACGCACGAGAGTGCGACGACCGACACGTCCGGCGTGGGAACGCGCAACGACACGCCGTCGATCTTTCCTTTCACTTCCGGAAGCACCAGCGACGTGGCTTTGGCCGCTCCGGTTGTGGTGGGAATGATAGACAGCGCCGCGGCACGGGCACGGCGGAGATCCTTGTGAGGCAGGTCGAGAATCTGCTGATCGTTGGTGTACGAGTGGACGGTGGTCATGAACCCCTTCACGAAGCCGAAGCTATCGAGGATCACCTTGACCACCGGAACGAGGCAGTTGGTGGTGCAACTCGCGTTGGAGATTACGTGGTGCTTGGCAGCATCATATTTGGCATCGTTCACGCCCACGACGATGGTGATGTCCTCCTTCTTTGCCGGCGCGGAAATCACGACCTTCCTGGCACCGGCGGAGAGGTGGGCGGCAGCCTGCTCCCGGTCGGTGAAGCGGCCGGTAGACTCGAGCACGAGGTCTACCCCGAGATCCTTCCACGGGAGCTTGGCGGGATCCCGTTCGGCGAGCACCTTGATGGCCTTGCCATCGATGTGGATGCCGTCGGCGGCCGCCTCGACCTTGCCGGGATACCGGCCATGCACCGAGTCGTATTTGAAGAGGTGAGCGAGCGTCTTGGTGTCGGTGATGTCATTCACCGCCACGAAATCGAGATCCTTTGCGCCCATCTTCACCGCCGCTCGAACGACGTTCCGTCCGATGCGACCGAAGCCATTGATGCCTACGCGTATTCCCATCGTGTCTCCTTGAGAGCCGCTAGCTACGAGCGGTGCGCTGCGAGCAGTCGGCTCCCCAGCGCTCGGTCCAATCCGGTTGGCGAAGAGCTGACGGCTAATGGCTAACGGCTAGTGGCCAACAGCTAAAGGCTACAGTCGACCGCTCTTCCAAACGTCACAGCTTCCACCCGCTCCGCCCCGCCGGCGAGCAAAGCCTCTGCCGCCGCCAGCAGCGTAGCTCCGGTCGTGAACACGTCGTCCACCAACACAGCCCGGATGCCGTGGGCGTTCCCCCCGGCGAATGCGCCGGTGACGTTCGCGCGCCGTTCGTCAGGGGTCAAGGCCGTCTGTGTGGCGGTTTCGCGAGTCCGCCGCAGCAGATCGGTCAACACCGGAAGCCCCAAGCTCCTGCCAAGAGCGGCGGCGAGTCGCTCGCTCTGATTGTAGCCCCGGAGCCGCTCCCGCTTTGGTGCGAGCGGGATGGGTATCAAGGATACTCCGCCCGTCAATGGCGCCAGGCTTGTCATTCGCACTGCCATCGGCTCGGTGACCCGCCACCAGCCTCCGTACTTGAGCCGATGCACCACGTCACGGGCCCCACCTTCGAGCTGTACAGCGCTCCGCACCCGCCTAAGTCCTTGCGGCCAACCCTCACAGAGTGCGCACGTCTCCGCCAGGTCGAGCGACTCACCGCAGCGATCGCAGACCGGATCCGGCACGGGGCGCCAGCGACTCCGGCACAGGCCGCACACCAGCGCATCGTCGTCTGCGATCTGAATCGGCCCCCGACACAACAGACATTCGCCGGGCAGAAGCCAGCGCTCCACCTCGCGGACAATCCCGCCCAGGCGTTTCCACCTTCCCGCGGTCGGTACGGGCGGCCTACTCACCGCACAGGTTCCTCTTAGTATCGATCTGATCAGCGGAGCGCGGCGTCGACCGCCGCGCGCATGACTTCTCGTGGTGCGGCTACACCGGGGAACCACCGCTCGAAAGCGGCGGCACCCTGGGCCACCAGCATAGCTCGTCCATCGATGGCTCGAATACCCCGCGCGCGAAGGGCGCGAACCCAGGGGGTTTCCCCCTTCGCGTATACCAGATCCAGGCCGACTTCCGCGCCCCGAGTCAGGTCGCTCGGAATCGGCGCGAGATCGCGCGCATGGAGTCCGAGCGGCGTGGCGTTCACCAGTACGCGACACGACTCGGCCGGGGCCAGGCTCACGCCCAGCGAGGTGACCCAATCCTCGAAGCCCTGACGCCGCAGCGGATCGCGCGACAAGACCGCCACGCTCGTTCCTCGCTCGCGCGCCGCGCCGATGACGGCACGCGCTGAACCCCCCGTTCCAGCGACCAGCCAGGCCGAGTCGGGTGGATCGAGATCATCGAGCGCAGTGAGAAATCCCTCGGTGTCGGTGTTGTCGCCCACAGATGCGTCGGCCACGCCCCAGAAGGTATTGCAGGAATGGACCGCGCGAGCTCGCTCCCGTAGCTGGTCCACGACATCGGCAGCGATCTCCTTGTGCGGTACCGTCACATTCCCCCCTCCACCCGCCGCCGTGAGAGCATGAATGAGCGGCCCGACCGCGTCGGCCTTGCACCGCAGCGGTACATACACGGCCTCGAGTCCGAGGGCGTGAAAAGCCGCGTTGTGCATTACCGGAGAGAGAGTGTGTGAGACGGGATCGCCGAGGATCGCGAAAAGACGAGTCCTACCGCTGATCACCGAGAGGCTCCGCCGGGAGGCGCGTCACGACGGCGTCCACCAGCTCGCGCAGCTCGGCGAACGTGGTGCGATAGTCCTCGAGCTCCCCACCGAACGGGTCGGTGACCTCACCGGTCTTGCTGGCAAACTCCCCGAGCAAGTGCACGCGGTCCGCGCCGCCCAACTCGGCGACTCGCACCGCGTGGTGTCTCGACATCACCAGAATGACATCGGCCGAGGCGACCAGCTCGCGGGTGAGCAGACGAGCGCGATGGGAGGAGAGGTCAACGCCCTGCTCGATGCCGACCAGATAGGCTCCTTCGGATGCCGGTGCGCCGTCCCAGGCGCCGGTCCCCGCGGACGCGACCGTCATCTGGGCAGCCAAGCCCCGCGCTTCCAGGGCCCGTCGAAGCAACCCCTCGGCGATGGGGCTCCGGCAGGTGTTGCCAGTGCAGACGAAGAGAATATGCAAACCAAACCTCGGCCTACGTTTCTTAAAAAGCGTAAACGGTGAACGGTGAACGGTAAACGGGTTGTCCGCGCAGTGCTTCTGCCTGATCGGAAACACGCCAAGCACCCCCGTTCACCCCTGACCGTTTACCGTTTACGCTTTTCTTTATGGGGCCAAACTTCCCACTGCCCTCCGCAGCTCAGCCACCGGAATCGCGCCGGCCCGGATCATTTTTGGAATGACGCCGGTGCAATCGAGCACGGTCGAGGGAGGGACGTTGCCGAGCACGCCGCCGTCCAATACCAGCAGTTGACCCGCTTCGACCGCGCTTCGGAACGAGTCCACCAGGCTGGTGACGCCAGGAGCCGCAGGGTGTCCAGGGCGATTGGCGGAAGTCGAGGTCAGGGGAGTACCCAGCTCGGCGACAACATGCGCAATGCCAGCGTGCGAGGTGTGGCGTACCGCGATTCCACCCTCGACCCCTCGTAAGGCATCAGGGAGCTGACCTTCACCGCCCGGCAGAACCAGGGTCAACGGGCCCGGCCAAAATGCCGAAGCGAGCGCCGACGCAGAGGCATTGAACGTGAGTCCGGCGGATTCCGCCATGACACGACTCGAGATCAATAAGAGGAATGGTTTGTTTGGCGCTCTGCCCTTGAGCTGGATGAGTGCGGTGAGTCCCTCGGGTGTCGGAAGCGAACCGAGACCATAGACGGTCTCGGTGGGATAGGCCAGGAGCCCACCTCCCCGGAGATGGGCGATAACCTTCGGGATCGAGTCCCGCTGCTCCGACTCCGTGACGAAGGGAAGTGTCATTGCCGCGCCGCCCAGGCGTCGGCCCAGGCCAGGTCCTCGGGCGTCGTAATCTTGATATTTCGGGGAGAATCAGGAATCACGACGACCGTGGCACCCAGGCGTTCTACCAGCGCCGCATCATCGGTGGCGGTCAGTCCCCCGCGCTGAGCCCGCTCGTGAGCTTCCACCAGCAGCGCACGGGGGAAACCCTGCGGCGTCTGGGCCCGCCAGAGCCGATCCCGCGGAACCGTCCGCGTCACTCGACGGGGGTCGTCGGGACCAACTTCTTTAACCGTATCGGTGATCGGCGTGGCGGCGATTGCCGCTACGCCTCCTCTCACGACTTTCACGACCGCGTCGATTGTGTCAGGCTGTACGAAGGGACGAGCCGCATCGTGCACCAGCACGACGGCGCAATCGGCGTTCAGCGCGGCGAGTCCGGCAGCCACCGAATGGCTCCGCTCGGCGCCGCCCTCGACCAGGGTCAAGGAGCCGCCGGCGACTTGCGCGAGAAACTCCGGTGGGTGAGCTAGCTGGCCGGCTGGAAGGACGACGACGACGTGCGCCACCTCGCGATGCGCGGTAAATGGCCGGAGCGCCCGGAGCAGCATAGGCACTCCCGCGATCGGCCGGTACTGCTTGGGCACACCGCCGATTCGACTGCCGGACCCGGCTGCGACGAGAATGACACCGATGTCACGCGGCAAGTGCTCGCACCAGCTGTCCGATATGATCGATGCCCACCAGCGCGACGCCGGGTACCTGGAGCGCGCTGCGCGTCGACCCGAACACCCGGCGGAACCCCAGGCGCGCCGCTTCCTGGACGCGACGCTCGGCGCCGCCGCTGGGACGGATTTCCCCACCAAGGCCTACCTCGCCCAGGAAAATGACATCAGCCGGCGCCGGACGATTGAGGAGACTCGACACCAGAGCCGCTGCCACAGCGAGATCGGCGCCGGCCTCGGTGAGGCGGACACCTGCGGTCACCTGGACGAAGACATCCAGCTCGGCAAACGAGGTTTCGGCCCGGCGCTCGAGCACCGCGAGCAACACGGCGAGCCGACGCGGGTCCAGTCCGGTGGCGACCCGTTGCGGTGTGCCATAGCTCGATCTCGCCGCAAGCGCCTGAACTTCGACCAGCACCGGACGTGTGCCTTCCATCAACGCCGTAACGGCACTTCCGGTGGTCCCATCGGCGCGAGCGGCCAGGAATACGGCTGATGGATTGGGAACCGCCACGAGGCCGTGGTCCGTCATCGAGAAGACGCCAAGCTCGTCCACCGAGCCGAAGCGGTTCTTCGTGGCACGCAGCAGGCGGTAGTCCAGGGTGGCCTCGCCCTCGAAGTAGAGCACGGTGTCGACGATGTGCTCGAGGGTCTTTGGACCGGCGATGCCGCCGCCTTTGGTGACGTGGCCGACGACTACGACAGCGGTCCCGCTCTCCTTGGCGAAGCGCATCAGCTGGCCGGAGCATTCCCGCACTTGCCCCACGTTGCCGGGTGCACTCTCCAGCAGATCGGTGTAAACCGTTTGAATCGAGTCGAGCACTACCACATCGGCGCGAAGCCGAGCTGCGGCATCGATGATCGCCTCGAGCCTGGTCTCGCCCAGGACGTGGACCGCTCCGGCATCTTCCTCGAGTCGATCGGCCCGGAGGCGGAGTTGGTCAGGGCTCTCTTCGCCGCTTGCATACAGAACACTTCTGCCGGCAGTCTCGAGTCGAGCCGCTGCCTGGAGGAGGAGTGTGGACTTGCCGATGCCCGGCTCGCCACCGATCAGAGTCATGGAGCCCGGGACGATACCGCCACCCAGAACGAAATCGAATTCGTCCATGCCGGTGCGGAGCCTCGCTAGCGGCTGAGCCGCGACGTCGCGGAGACGTGCGGCTGGAGATAACGTGGAGGAACCCTTGCTTCCCTTCCTCCTTTCTCCCCTTCCCTGCTGGATCGGCTCCTCACTTACCGCATTCCACGCCCCGCACCCCTCGCAGCGCCCTACCCACTTGGGATGCTCGTGTCCGCACTCAGCGCAGCGATAGACCGATCTCGGCCGCACCATGGCTCAGGCGGGCTCCTCTCGTGCCGTGAAGTTGTCGAATCGGGTAAACTCTCGACTGAACCGGAGGGTGATGTCGCCGGTGGGCCCGTTCCGGTGTTTGGCCAGCATGATTTCCGCAATGCCACGCTTGGTCTCGTCTTCCTTGTCGTAATACTCGGGCCGATGGATGAAGATCACGACATCGGCGTCCTGCTCGATGGCGCCGGAGTCCCGCAGATCGGAAAGAATGGGCTTCCGTTCTCCACCTCTCTGCTCCGACGCACGCGACAGCTGTGAGAGCGCGATGACCGGGACTTGAAGCTCGCGTGCCAGACCTTTGAGCGATCGGGAGACGTCGGAGATTTCCTGAACCCGGTTCTCGGAATACTCAGGGCTTCGCATGAGCTGGAGATAGTCCACTACAACCAGGCCGATGTCGTGCTCCGCCTTGAGCCGCCGAGCCTTGGAACGCATCTCCAGCAGTGTGATGGCAGGCGTATCGTCGATCCACATGGGGCAGCCCTGAAGGATGCCGGCTGCCCGGGCAAGGCGAGTGAAATCGGCATCGCGCAGGGCCGAGCGACGCACCCGCGAGCTGTCCACCAGCGCCTCGGCGGTGAGCAGGCGCTGTACGACGGCATCCTTGGACATTTCCAGCGAGAAAATGGCGACGCCCGTGCCCGGCGTGGCCGTCGCCGCATGTGCGGCGACGTTCAGCACGAGTGCCGTCTTGCCCATGGAGGGCCGCGCCGCGACGACCACCAGCTCGCTGGGCTGGAAGCCCGAGGTCAACTCGTCCAAGTCTACGAACCCGCTGGGGACCCCGGTAACCGTTTTGCCGCTTCGCTGGAGCGCTTCGATGCGCTCCATGGCCGGCCACAGCATCTCCTTGAGTCTGGTAAATCCCTGGTCGAGCCGCTGCTGAGAAATGTGGAAGATCCGCGCTTCGGCGGCATCGAGGAGCTCGGGCGCCTGGGAGCGGCCGTCGTACGCCTCCGTAATCGTCTGGGTGGATGCTTCGATCAACCGCCGGAGGATGGCCTTGTCGCGCAGAATACGGGTGTGGTGCTCGAGGTTGGCCGCCGTCGGCGCCGCGTCCACCAGCTCAGCCACGTACTCCGGGCCGCCTACCTGTCCGAGCTCGCTCCGACGCTCGAGTTCGTCATTGAGCGTGACGGGATCGATGACGCTCCGTCGCTCCACCAGCGCGCGCATCGCGCGGAAGAGGCGGCGGTGCTCCTCCCGGTAGAACATGGTGTCATCCACCAGCTCCACCGCTCGAAGCGCGGCATCCTGATCGAGGAGCATTGCCCCGAGGACGGCCTGCTCCGCCTCGGGGCTCCATGGCGCGGATCGACCGACGTACGGATCAGCGGTCGAGAAGCTGTCGTGCGATACGGACGTCATCCCAGGTGGGCTTCTTCCAGTTCGGGTTACGCAGCAGCGCGGCCGGATGGTAGGTCACGACGAGCGGAATCCCGCCGTACGAATGGACCTTCCCGCGTAGCTCGCCCAGACTCTTTCGGGCGTCGAGCAACGCCTCGCCCGCGGTGCCGCCGAGCGCCACGATAACCTTCGGCCGGATAAGCGCGATTTGGCGGTGCAAATACGGCATGCACGCGGCGATCTCATCGGGCAGCGGTTTGCGGTTCTGCGGCGGACGGCACTTTACGATATTCGTGATGTATACATCCTCGCGCCTGAGTCCGATAGCCTGGATGATTTCGTCCAGAAGCTTCCCCGCCTGACCGACGAAAGGACGACCAAGCGTATCTTCGGTCGCTCCCGGTCCTTCTCCGATGAACATGAGCTGCGCGGATGGATTCCCCTCGCCCGGAACGGCATTGGTCCGCCCGGGGCACAAGCCGCAGCAGTGGGTGGTGCGGATTCGTTCAGCGACCGCGTCGAGAGTCGTGAGCTCGCTCAGGGCATTTCCACTCAGCAACGTGGGGGCCGGCGGCTCGATGTACACCCCCGTTCCGGGAATGGGAGGAGCGCCTTTCTTCCACTTCGGGTCGGGAGAAGAGGGAGAAGGGGGGGAAGGGGCAGGTGCGCCGGCGGCAGCCTCCCTCCTCACCAGCGCCGTCTCCAGGATCACCTCCGCGCCACCCAGCTCCACCTGCTGCGCCAGATAACGGCGACGCTCGTCAGACAAGACGCGCCTCCACCGCATCCAGAATTGCCTCAGCCACTTCGCGCTTCGACTTGAGGGGCAGGATTCGCACATTGCCCTCGCGATCCAGCAGCGCGACCCGATTGGTGTCGTGCTCGAATCCGGCACCCGGCTCGAGCGCATCGTTAACCACGATGAGATCGAGATGCTTCCGTTCCAGCTTGACCCGTGCCTTGTCCAACGCGTCGCCGGTCTCGAGCGCAAATCCAACGATCACGCTGCCCTGCTTGCGACGCTCTTCGGTGGTGCTGAGAATGTCGTCGGTCGGCTCCATCGGCACGGCCAACGCGCCTTGCATCCGAGGCTGCTTGCTCGCGTTGGGATGGGCGGGCCGGTAGTCCGCTGGGGCCGCCGCCATCACCAGAACGTCGGCTTCCGGTAAATCGGCGCGAACTGCGTCCTCCAGCTCCTTGGTGGTTTCGACCCGCCGGACCGTCACCCCGACCGGCGATGGCAGCGCCACGGGTCCGGAGATGAGCACCACGTCCGCGCCCCGCTCCCAGGCCGCTTCCGCAACGCGATAACCCATTTTGCCGCTGGATCGGTTGGTGACGACGCGAACCGGATCGATCGATTCGCGCGTCGGTCCGGCGGTTACCACTACCCGGCGCCCGCGAAGCGGCGTCTTTCCCCGGAGGAACCGCGCGGCGTGCGCCAGGATGGTTTCAGGCTCGCTCATCCGGCCGGGCCGGTCGGACGGCCCTTCGGCCAGGGCACCGATTTCGGGTCCTACCAGGCAAAACCCGCGTTCCTGCAGGATCGCAAGGTTCCGCTGCGTGATCGGGTTGCCGTACATCTCGTCGTTCATCGCGGGAGCAAGCAGCGCCGGCGCGCGCCGGGCCAGGAGCAACGAGGTGAGAAGATCGTCGGCGAGTCCGAGCGCTGCCCGGGCGATCAGGTTCGCTGTGGCTGGAGCCACGATGATGAGATCGGCGACCCGGCCGAGGTCGACATGCGCGAGCGCCCCGCCGCGATCCCAGAGGGAGGTCAGGACGGGGCGCCCGGTGAGTGCCTCGAACGTAACCGGCCGCACGAATTCGGCGGCGCTCTGCGTGAGCACCGCGTCGACCATCGCGCCCGCTTCGACGAGCCGCCGGGCGAGAAAGCAGCTCTTATAGCACGCGATCCCGCCCGACACGCCGAGAACGACGTGCCGGCCGGCCCACACGGATTAGGCCTCGGAGCGGCGGCGGCGCACCAGCTTGTAGTTGAGGTCGCCTTTGACCAGCGAATCGAGTGACTTGGTCGTGAGCTTCTCGCCCTGCGTCACGATCCGGTCGCGTGGCAGCTCATTGAGGTAGCGAGCGAACTTGGCGGCCACCAATACTCCGAGATACTTGTTGCCCGCCTGTTTCGCGACGTCGTGCGGTGTGGTGATGCGCATCTGGTCTCCTTGAGAAAGCCACTGCTATCCCTGATCTCTGGCCCGCTGGATCTCCCGGCGCAGGCCGGTGACGAACTCGCTCAGTCCATCCTGCCGAGCCACCCGTTCAGCTTCGGCATCGAGAATCGCCGATACCCGGGCGACTGCATGATCCAAGTTGTCGTTTACGATCGCGTAGTCGTACTCGCCTACGGCGGCGAGCTCCTCGTCGGCCCGATCGAGCCGGCGGCGCATTGCGAGGCGATCTTCGGTGCGCCGCCCCTCCAGCCGGCGAATCAGCTCCCGGCCGGTCGGCGGCAGGACGAACACCTGAACCGCACCGGGCACGGCCTCTCGGATCTGGCGCGCGCCGTCGACCTCGATGTCGAGCACCGCATGCTTCCTGGCCGCGAAGATCCGGTCGATCTCGGACCGCAGCGTCCCGTACAGCTGACCGCCGTACGCCGCGTGCTCCACGAATTCACCCGCGGCGAGCCGCCGCTCGAACTCGGGGCGGGCCAGGAAGTGATAATCCCGCCCATCCTCTTCATCCCGTCGAGGCGCCCGAGTCGTGGCCGATACCGAGTATCCCACGTCGGCGCGAGCGTTGAGGAGCTGCCGGGCGATGCTGGTCTTGCCGCCACCCGACGGCGACGAGAGCACGAGCAGCAGCGGCCTCACTCGAGATTCTCGAGCTGCTCGCGAAACTTCTCGAGCTCGCCTTTCATGCCGATCACTCGGTGGGCCATCTCGGCGTCGTTGGCCTTGGCGCCGATCGTGTTGACCTCCCGACCGAGCTCCTGCGCCAGGAAGCCGAGCTGCTTGCCCACCGGCCGGTCGGACGCCAGGGCCTCGCGCGCGGCTTTCACATGAGCGCCGAACCGGACAAGCTCTTCGGTGATGTCGAGCTTGTCGGCCATGAACGCCAGCTCCTGGGCCAGCCGCTGCTCGTCTACCGATCGTCCTTCCAGTAGCTCGCGGACACCGGCCCGCAGTCGATCACGCTCCCGGATCAATCGCTCCGGCGCCCGTGCCACAATGATCTGGGCGCCCTGCTCCAGTAAGTCGAGCCGCTGACGTAACTCGGCCGAGAGCACCTCCCCCTCGCGACGGCGCATGGCCCGACACTCTGCCGCTGCCGCTGCGACGACCGGCTCGACTTCGGCCCAGGCCAGCTCGATCGGCTGACCGTCGTTGGCGCCGAACACATCGGGCTGCCGGGCGACCAGCTCGAGCGACACGTCTCCCGAAAGAGCCAAGGCGCTCTGCAGCTCACGAAGCCGAGCTACGATCGCCTTGGCCCGCTCGAGGTCGAGTCCGATCGGTTCGGCGCGGGCGGGCTGAGTGATCCAACGACCCTGCACCGCAAGGTGGCCGCGATCGAAGTCCCGCCGGAGTCGTTCCCGCAAATCACCTTCGAGACTCGACAACTCGGAAGGGAGTCGAGCTGCGAGGTTGAAGTACCGGTGGTTGACCGTTCGGATCTCGATCCGCAGTCGTCCGCCGGCAACGGGCCCCTCCCCGGCACCGAACCCCGTCATGCTGAGCGGCAGGGCGAACTCCCGAGTGCGGGAAAGCCGGGAAATGTAGCGGTTAACGGAGGTTACGGGTAGGTCGCCAAGCGGCGACGAGCAGCGTGCGTCGATCGCAACCGAGGCTCAACTCACATCGCCAACAGCAGCGTGCAAAGGCGTTTGGGAACGTTACTGCAGTTCATCAGGTAGAACTCACAATCCATTTAGTGGTAAGCACTTCGAGCTACCGAGTGCGAAAGAGCCTAAGGTGATCAGGCACGACTCAGTTGGCAAACGTCCAGCGCACCCCGAACTCGCTTGGCCGGCCCTCGATCGGCAATCCTGGCACGTACGGATTTTCTGTCGTGTCGAGATTCGAGCGATCCCAGTAAAACTGGAACGATCCGAGAGCGATCTGGACCAGGCTGCGCAGATACGTCGCACTGGAAACCGCAACCGGGTTGCCCAAGGGGTCGCGGCCCAGCACCCCGTCGCTCCAATGCTCCACCGCGAGGCGCAGCTCGATGTCGAGAGTTCCGCTGGGAAAGACCCGCAGCAGCTTGGTGCGGATGGTTCCGCTTCCGAGCATGTGGCGAGGCGGCAAGCCCTCGGGCACGACATTGCGCGGGTTGCTTACCCAACCCTCGAACGACATCCACGAAAGCGGCGTCAGCCGAACCCGGCCGGTGAGCCAGTTGGTCGCGGCGGAAGGGCTGATGACCGGAATCTGGGCGTACGGTTGATATGCCTGCGGCTGGTACTCCGAGGTGTGAGCCAATCCACCCTCCAGCGCAAACCAGCGTAGTTCCCAGCCAGCTGACAGCTGCCAGTCGCGTACGGTTTGCGCCTGATCCGTGAGGACCGCCGGCGCAGCGACGACCTTGCCGGCGCGCAGATTCGCGCTGGCTTCGAGCCCGAGCGGCAGGCGTACACCCGCACGAAGTCCGGCCCAGTTTGAGCTGCGCCCACCATCGTGACGCTGATAGACCCCTTCCCCGCTCAGTGCCACCCAACCAACCGGCGACCACCCCGCCGTGGCGCGAAGTTCGGCTGAAGTCCAGCGCGAGCGATAGAAGGCCGAGGCGCCGAGCGAGTACGCTGGTCCGCGGAGTGAGCCGATCACTCCCACCTGGTTAATGGTCTGGTTAGGCGTGAGGCTGTCGCTCGCCGTGGTTCGATTGAAGACCAGATCGGCCCGCGGACCGAATCCACTGGTGTCGGCGCGCCACATGGCTCGAAGAAGCCAGTCCATGCGACGCGCGTTCGGCAGCCCGCGACTCAATGTGTCTCCACCGGCCAGTGTGGGGTCTCGATCCGGCCGGGACCGCAGCCCTTGCAACAACAGACCCCAGTGGGGCGACGGGAGAAAGGTTCCCTGAAGGAGAAGTACAGTGTTGGCGTACCTGGCACGAATATTTTGGACCGCCGGAACCGTCAGATTGTCGCCCGCGATCATGAGGCCGAGACCCGAGCGGGCCTTGAGCTCGAGCGAGCCCTGATAGCGGGCGAAATCCGCGGCTCCCCGCGAGATTGCGATGCGTGATCGGGGCGCGAGCCGATCGTGGTTCCTGGTATACATCCGAACCCGCAGAAGGCCGGGCCAGCGTTCGATCTCGACCCGGTCCAGAATGCTGAGCGAGAAGATCGACGGGTCGACGCCTACCGAGTCCGTGCCCGCCGCGATGTATGGAATGCCGTCGATCCAGTATTCCACGGACGTCGCGCCCTGGGCCTGGAAGTTTGCGTACTCTGGCTGACCGGTCCACCCGCCGCGCCACAGGTACACGCCGGGGACTCGTTGCAGCAGGTCCGCCAGGCTGGACGCGTGAGCCCAGTCGATCGAGTCGCGGTTGAACACCAGCCGCGAGAAGGGTGGCTCGGGCCCGGGCACGTCGATCGGCGCCGGGACAAGCACTCTGGTCTCCTTGCGTTTCTCCAGGGCGAGATAACGCTGCACCTCACTCGAATCGACGCGGGCCTTTCTGCCCGTGGTGTCAGCTACGTACCCGGTGTCGCGTATGTAACCCGTCGTGTCGAACGGGGTGCGGATGGTGTCCGGCCGAACGACGTGGCTAGTGTCCTGGCCGGGAAGCAGGGGATGGAGGGTGTCGGGCTGTTGGGCGGACAGCGAAAGCGTGAACGGTGAACGGTAAACGGTAAACGTGAGGATCAGGAGAACAAGCGAGCGCAACCCAACCCTTAGCAGTCGCCCCCGTTCACCGTTCACCGTTCACCGTTCACGCTGTTCAAGCGCTCACGCCTTACTTCGATTCAGCACGAACTCACTGAACAGCCGCACGCCGATTCCGGTCGGGCCCTTGACCCTCCCGGGCTCCTCTCGCTCGGTGTATGCGGTGCCCGCGACATCGAGATGGACCCAGGCAAATCCATCGACGAACTCGCGGAGGAACCAGCCGGCGGAGATGCTGCCGGCCGGCCGGCCGCCCGCGTTCTTCACATCGGCAATGTCGGATTTCATCAGATCGCGGTAGTCGTCCCACATGGGAAGAGGCCAGGCCCGTTCCCCGGCCCGTTCGCCGGCCGCTCTTACCTCCTCGATCAGCGCTTCGTCGTTGCCCATGAGCCCCGACGCCGTGTGTCCCAGCGCAATCACAATCGCGCCGGTAAGCGTGGCGATGTCGATCACGGCCGCAGGCTGATACCGTCGAGCGTACGAGAGTGCGTCGCACAGAATCAGGCGACCCTCGGCATCGGTGTTGATCATCTCGATGGTCTTGCCGAAATGGCTCGTGATCACATCGCCCGGCTTTACGGCTGTGCCGGACGGCATGTTCTCGGTGGAGGGAATCAGTCCCACCACATGCACTTTGGGCTTGAGCCGACCCAGCATCTCGAACGTCCCCAGAACAGCGGCGGCGCCGGACATGTCGAACTTCATGTCTTCCATGTTCTGCGCCGGTTTGATCGAGATGCCGCCGGTATCGAAAGTGACGCCCTTGCCGACCAGCACAACCGGCTTGGCCTCTGAGCCCTTGTACTCGAGCGCGATGAACCTCGGCTCTTCGGCGCTTCCCTGCGCGATCGAGAGCAGCGCGCCCATCTTTTCCCTGACGATCGCCGCCTTGTCGAGCACGGTTACCGCGAATCCGTGCCGCTGAGCCAGCTCCTCGGCGGTCTTTCCCAGGAACGTGGGCGTGCACACGTTGCCGGGAAGCACCTGAAGTCCTCGCGTAAAGGTCTGCCCCGCGCCGATCGCGGCGCCGATCTGATGGCCTGCCTCGACCTCTGGCGTCGCGTCGGGCGCCAGGATAGTGAACTGCTCGAGCACCGGCTTCGGGTCTTCGGGCGGCTTCTTCATCTCGGTGAAGATCCACGCACCCTGCGCGAGCCCCTCGGCCGCGAATTGACCCGCGTCGCGCCATGAGACCGCGCCCCGTCCCTCAGGAGCGATATAGAATGTGCCTGACGGCGCACCAAGGCTTCGTGCCCTCTTGGCAATAATGGCCGCGGCGCGGCGAAGGTCTGGCGGAGCGGTCGCCTCGTTCTTGCCGAGCCCTACGAGGACGATGCGGCCGGCGGGGCCGGTGGGATAAAGAACCGTGGTTTCGTCGCGCTTGCCCGAAAAGTCGCCGGCCGCATAAAGCCGGGCCAATGCTCCGCCGGTAGCGCGATCGATCTCGCCCAGCGAGCCGGGAAGGCTCGTACCCTGAGGCACTGCGATACCGAGCAGCGGAGTCTCGACAGCGGCCGGCGGCTTGGCCGCGACGGTGGTCTCGAAAGGCATGGGGGTCCCGGTCTGCTTAAAGAAGGTTAGCGACGGCGAATTGGAACGTACTCCTGCCGCGCTGGTCCGATGTAGGCCGCTCTGGGACGGATCAGCCCTTCCTGATCCTGCTGCTCCAACACGTGGGCCAGCCACCCCGGAATTCGGGCGACGGCGAAAACGGCAGAGAACAACTCGGGTGGAATTCCGGCGACTCGATAAAGAGGAGCGAGGTAGAAGTCCACGTTGGGATGCTTTCCGGTGGCCGAGCGGACCCGGTTCTCTACGGCTTTTGCCAGATCGAGCCAGGTGCGATCGCCGCCCAAGCCGGCGGCCGTCTCCGCTGCACGCCGCATGGCTGCTGTGCGCGGATCCTCGCCCCGGTAAACCGGATGCCCGAAGCCGGGGAAACCGTTTCCCGTCGCCAGCCGCCCGTCCACCACCTGCGCGACACGGTCGGCCGATTCAATCTCCTCGAGCAGCCGATAGACCGCGAGCGCATGTCCGCCATGTAGTGGACCGGCCAACGCGGCCAATGCCGCTGTTATACAGCCGTGCAGGTCCGCCTTCGTCGCAGCGGCCACGCGCGCGGCGAAGGTCGACGGATTGAGCTCATTGTCGGCCCGAAGGCTCAACCCAATCTCAACCGACCGGGCCAGCTCCCGCCTCGGCGTCTCACCGCTGAGGAGGAAGAGGAGGTTGCCGGCAAGGCCTAGGCTTCGGCGGGGGGTCAGCGTCCGCTCGCCGCGCCCTGTCCGATACGCGGCCGCCACGAGGGTCGGCATCAGGGCCATCAAATCGAGCGCTGCGCCAGGAATCGGAATGTCCACCGCCGGTGTGGCCGGTTCCAACCCGGCCGCGCTTACGGCCGTCCGAAGCAGGCTCATCGGATCTGCGCCGGGGCCCGCGTCCCGCACCAGGCGCTGCACCCGCCGGGGCAGCTTGTGCCGAGCCCGCAGCTCCTGCACGAACCGCTCGAGCTCGTGCCGGGTGGGCAATTTCCCCGCGAGCAGCAGATAGGCCGTCTCTTCGTAGCTCGCCTTCTCGGCCAGCTCCGCTACGTCATAACCCCGATACGCGAGCCGATTGTCCTCCGCGGAAAGGAGGCAAATCGAGGACCGAGTAGCAACGACACCGTCGAGTTGAGGAGTGGGAATAGCAGCAGACCCAACGGGACTGGTCATGAGCAAATGGCGGGGGTTGGGACGGCGCGGAAGCTAACACGCCGGTTGATTCGCGGGCAATGTTCCAGGAAAAGCGTGAACGGTGAACGGTAAGCAGTAAACAAGGGACTCCGCCTCAAGACGAGCCGCCGGTTCACTGCTTACTGTTCACGCTTCTTCTAATCGACTCCGCCTCCAGCTGGCTCCACAACCGGTGCATGCCTGTCCTTGGCGTGGCCGGATCTGAACAGGCGCCGAGCCCCCTCACCAATCCACTCGCGCAGCTGATCCAGAATCTCGTAGAAGGTCGGAATCACGAGTAGCGTGAGCAGGGTCGAGGTGATCACCCCGCCGATCACAGCCCGGCCGAGCGGAGCGCGGAAGTCGGCGCCTTCCCCGTGTCCGATGGCCACGGGCACCATGCCGGCGATGAGGGCGAAGGTGGTCATGATGATCGGCCGAAGCCGGATCCGCCCTGCTTCGATCAGCGCCTCACGCAGCGGCTGTCCCCGCTCGCGCGCCCACTTGGCGAAGTCGATCAGGAGAATGGCGTTCTTGACCACGATGCCCATCAGCAGGATCACGCCGATCAGGCTCATGATGTTGAGTGTGCTGCCGGTAACCCAGAGGGCCAGGACCACGCCAATGAGCGAGAGCGGCAGCGAGATCAGGATCGCCACCGGGTCGAGGAACGAGCCGAACTGCACCACCAGAATCAGGTACATCAGCAGCACCGCGACCCCGAGCGCAAGGAAGATGCGACTGAAGACCTCGTTCTGATCGCGGGCTTCGCCGCCCTGGGTGATCTCGTAGCCCGGCGGAAGGTGAAGAGTCGCCAGGCGCTGATTGATCCCCTCCACCACGTCGTTGAGTGGCTTGCCTTCCACGTTGGCCTGTATGATCACGACTTTGTCGCGATCGAGATGGTCGATCTGCGCCGGGCCCATGCCCTGCTGAATCGTCGCGATCTGGCCGAGCGGCAGGGTGACCGGGGCGACCTCATCGTTGCCGGTGCCTCCGACGACGATGGGGAGCTGAGCCAGATCGCCGGTGCGCTCGCGCGACTCCGGGGCGAGCCGTACGGTGACGTCTCTCGTCTCACCCGACGGATCGATCCAGTCTCCCGCATCGATCCCGGCGAATGCAGGCCGAAGCGCCTGGGCCACCTCGCCAACGGTGACGCCCAGCGAGCCGGCGAGTCCGCGATTGAGCTGCACCTCGAGCTCGGGCTTCTGGCCGCGGGTGGAGAGACCGACGTCCACCGCACCTGGCACCTTCTCGACCTCCTGTCGGGCCCGGTCGGCCAGCTGTGTGAGCACGCGAGCGTCGGGTCCTTTCATCTGTACCTGAATCTGCTTGTAGGCTCCCCCGAATCCGCTGGTGAACACCGAGATCTTGGCTCCGCCGACGGTGGTCAACTCCTGACGGAGCACCTGGCCCAGCGCGTCCTGACTGATATGGCGCTCGGCCTTGGGAACCAGCCGGATGTACACCTGTCCCTGATCTACCGAGGGAGACTTGCCCGGGACGGAGGTACCTACGGTTTCATAGGTGTACGCCACCTCCGGATGACGGCGCGCCACCGCGGCTGCCTGCTCGGTGAGGCGGCGGGTGAAGTCCAGGTTCGCGCCCGGCGTCGCTTCTACGATGAGATTGATCTCGCTCCGATCGCTGACCGGCACGAAGCCGGCGCCCACGATTCCCATCGCCACCATAGCGATCGCGAGCACGAACGAACCCGCGGCGATACCCACCATGGCGAAGCGGTGATCCAGCGCCCATGCAATCAGGTCCTTGTACCGGTCCGCCATGCGGTCGAACCACCGGTTGAAGCGCTCCAGTATCCGCGCGATCGGATTGCGCCGCTCATGGGCCTCGGTCTGCGGATCCGGCCAGTAGGCGGAAAGCATGGGATCGAGTGAGAACGACACGAAGAGCGACACCAGCACCGAGCATGCAATGGTGAGGGCGAAGGGCTTGAACCACTGCCCGGCCACACCGTAAATGAACGCCACGGGAATGAAGACGGCCACGATCGAAAACGTGGTCGCGGCGACCGCAAGACCGATCTCGTCGGTGGCCTCGTGGGACGCTACGACGTGGTCCTTCCCGCGCTCGATGTGGCGGACGATGTTCTCCCGGACCACGATCGCGTCGTCGATCAGGATACCGATCGCGAGTGAGAGGCCAAGCAGAGACATGGTGTTCAGGGTAAATCCGAACGCCCACACCGCGATGAACGAGGCCAGCACGCTCACCGGAAGGGCCAGACCGGTAATTACGGTTGATCGCCAAGAGTTGAGGAAAAGGAATACCACCAGCACCGTGAGCAAGGCGCCCTCGATGAGCGCCTCCTGCACGTTCCTCACGGCGTGACTCACCCGCACACCGGCATCCTGTACGATTTCCAGCTTGGCGCCCTGCGGCAGCCGTTGCTGGAGCGAGGCAATGCGCCGGCCGATCTCGTTGCTTACCTGGGTGGTGCTGTATCCCTTGGCCTTGAGGATCTCGATGCCAACCGCTTCGCGCCCGTTGAAGGATGCCGAGGTGCGTTGCTCCTCGGTCCCATCGAATACGTTCGCGACCTGGCCGAGCCGGACGGTCTTCCCGCCTCGTTCGGCCACCACCAGTTGGAAGAAGTCCGAGGCGTCGTCCAGCCGCCCCTTGAGCCGAATGGCACGCTCTTCGATCTCGCTGTTCAGGCTCCCCACGGGTGCCGCCAGGTTTTGACGCTCCAGGGCCTGAACTACATCGGCGACGCCCAGGCCGGACGCCTGAAGGTCCGCCGGCCGAAGCTGCACGGTCATTTCACGCTTGACCCCGCCAACGACGGAGGCCTGAGCAACACCTGGCACCGTCCTCAGCTCCCGCACGATCATCGGATCGGCCAGGCGAGTGAGGATGGGGACCGGAACTGTCGCCGAGGTCAGCGCGAGCGACACCACCGGAGCCTGCGACGGATCGAACCGCGTCAGCACCGGCTCCTTCATCTCGGTGGGCAGATCCTCGCGTTTGGTCGAGATTGCGTCCCGGATGTCCTGCGAGGCCTGCTGAATGTCCTTCTCGTAATCGAAGAAGACCACGAACGTCGCCAGACCATCAGTCGCGCTCGCGATCGTCTTGCCCCAGTCGAGCCCGCTGATCGAGGAGAACGATTCCTCCACCGGCTCGATGATCTCGCGCTCGACCGTCTCCGGCGACGCACCGGGATAGGAGATAGAGACGCCGATAATGGGCTGCTGGATGTCCGGGAACTCGTCGGTATGGAGATTCGCCAGCGCGGCGATGCCAAACGCCACCAATGCCAGCATGGAGGTGACGGTGACGATCGGCCGTTTAATGGCGAAGTCGGAGATAAACACGGTTCTATTCCTTTAACTGCGTGAACCTGGAAAGTGAACAGCGAACAGGGGACTTCGATGTGCCACGAAGCCCCCTGTTCACTGTTTACGCCTGTATCGCTCACTTCCTGCTGCAAGTATGTACTTGCTTCACACTGCGGTCAATTACTCTCCCCCTCGCCGCCCCATACGAGGTTGGCTTCTCTCGGGTTCCAGCTTTCGGCCGGCCGACCAGTGAGGCGGACTGGAGGTTTGATCAGAACGGAGGAGTCAGGGTGCGGCGGTCGAATGTTCAGCCCGTTCACGACCTCTTGCTTCCGTATTGCTGGTAGTAGCGGGCATGGTACCCCCCATAGCTGCGAATCGTGGCGTCCTGGTCGTTCAGGACCGCGCCGACGAGCTTTGCCCCAACGGTCCAAAGCTGCTGCGCTGCATGCTGCGCTTCCTGTACGGGCGTTTTCCCCCCGCGCAGCACGAGGATGGTGGCATCCGCCAAAGGCGCGATCACCAAGGCATCGGCCACGGCTAGTACGGGCGGCGCGTCGATCATTACCACGTCGTATGATTGCGTGAGCTCTTCCAAAACGGCGCCCATCGACCAACTGCCGACGAGCTCCACTGTCTCGCGCGAGCACTGCCCGACCGGAACTACCATAAGCTGCGGCACCGCGGTGCTACAGATCGCCTGAGCTAAGGGACTCCGCCCATGAAGGACCTCGCTGAGCCCTGGTGTGTTCGCCGTGCCAAGCAACCGGTGCACCCCCCCTTGCCTCAGGTCGGCGTCCACCAAGACGACTCGGAAGCCCTGTTGGGCAAAAGCGACCGCCAAGTTTACCGCCACCGTCGTCTTTCCATCGCCGGGGCTCGGACTCGTCACCACGATCGACCGCGGTGCTGGCGACGCCTGTGAAAACAGCAGGTTGGTCCGGAGCACTCGATACGCCTCCGCGCCAGACGATTGGCCATCGAGCACGGTCAGGGCCACGTCCTTGCGCCTTGAGCCACCGTTCCCCGACCTGCCGCCTAGTGCGGGCGGCATATGAGCCCGAAGCTTTCGGAGAATGCGTGAATCGAGTTGCGGGATCACCGCCAGCTCGGGCAGATTGAGAGCCTCCCGTGCTTGACCCTGACGTCGGATGGAGGTGTTGAGCTGCTCAAAAAGCAGCGCCAGCAGCCAAGTTCCGATGAAACCGGCCAAGCCCCCGAATAGAACCAAGCGCCCGGGCGAGAGCCCAATCCGATGCGGGGCCGTGGCCGCATCGACGATCTCGACCTGGCCCACCTCCACCGCCTCGGCGATCTTGGCGCGTTGATACTCCGCCTGTAGCTGAGTCGCCGTCGCGCGCAAGGCTTCGACTTGCTCGACCAGCTGGCCTTCGGCCGTTTCCTTTCCGGAAACAGCGCGGAAAGCCGCCGCGTTCTGCGCCTTGAGGTCATCGATTCCACGGATCCGAGCCTCGACCGAGGCAATCAGACTTCCGACTGCGCGGTGCAGGTTGCCCTCAGCACCGTGAATCAGTGAGTCGATGCGCAGTATGTCCGGGTGGCTATCCCCCCTGCCCCAAGGCCCCGCCGTTAGTGTATCCCGCGCAGCACGTAGTGACACCAGCCTCCCGTATTCCTGAGTAATCACCGGATTCGCTGCGACATTGGGTGCCGACACGAGCGTGCTTATCGCGGCGAGGTCGCCGTGATTAATCTCAAGCGCCCTGAGTGCCTGCCGGTAAAGCGCCAAGTCGGCCTCGAGTTCCTGACGCCGTATGTTGATTGACGCCAAGGCGGATTCCTCGGCCGTGAGCCGTTCCTTCGAGCTGTAGAGCTGGGCATCAGCCCGAAACGCACTGAGCGCCGCTTGTGCTTTGGCGAGGAGCGTCTGGTTCTCGTGAAGCTGTTCCTCGACGAACTCGCGCCGGACGCGGGACTCATGTTGAGCCGCCTGGGCATTGACCAACTGAAAGTTTTCCACTACCCGGTCTGCCACGTCACGGGCAAGGACGGCGTCGGAGTCGACATACGATACATCGACCACATCGGTGTTGGGTCGTGGCGCGACTTTAAGCGATGCAAGGAGCCGATTGGCTGTAACCTCCCGCCCATTGATCCACAGTGTCCCCCCGGCCTCGCGGGGCCGCTCCCGGATCACGAAACGGACTCCTCCGAGGTGAATTGGCTCGCCATAGGCGGCGGACGCTACCCCGTGGGCGGACAGGAGCCCAATCCTGTCCCGGCCAAATCGAAGCACGATCGAGTCGCCTCGACCGGGAGAATCGATGCGAAGGTCGCTGAGAAGAGTGAGCGGAAAGCCTCGGGCGTGCAGCCGCAAGACCGGCACGCTGTCAACCACCGTAGTCGCGACTCTCCGGCTCATCAGCGTTTCGATAAGCGATAGAAGCGGATCAACCGCACGCCCGGTTGGCGTTTGGTCGGCATCTCCGCCGAGGGTGCCAGCCACTGCTCGACGATTATCGGCCAGACGAATAACCGCGGTGGCCTGATACTCAGGGGTTCGGAAGTAGGAGTAGGTCGCGGCTAAGGAACCAACGAGCGCGGTACCGAACAGGACCATGGCCCGACGACGGCGCAGGGTGGCCATCACCACGTGAAGATCAAAGGGAGCAGCCATCTCGTCGTCGCCGCCGTTTCGGTCGAGCGACGGGAGACGGCCAACGTGGACGGGAGTAGGCTCGGCGGAGGACGGAGGTAGATATTCAGTCATGCTACACCTGAAGGGGCACACACCCCACAAATTATTCGCGGACGATCACCACAATGCTTGCCGCGATTGCGGTGAGAGTCGCAAGCGGAGCGAGCCATCCCATAAAATTGCTTCGCCTGCCGACAATGATGCGGTCGCCCGATCGCACGTTCTCCGCCTCTGAAGGACCGGCCGGGTCTGTGAGGTCGAACCAGGTCTCGGTTCCGGCCCGCACCAGGCGGACCTCGGAGAGATTTCCACGATCGGTTGGCCCACCGGCATAGTCGACCGCAGCCCCCACAGTCATTTCCGGCGGGAGATAGTACACCCGAGGGATCCGAACCTCGCCACCCACTGCCACCCGGAGAAGAGGCTGAATGGAAAACTCGGGCTCCCGCTGGTAGGGGACGAGAATAGGCCGGATCCGGTCGCGGACCGTAGCCATCGATACGCCTACCACCTTGACACCCTGGTAGACCGGATGGAGCAGTGTGCTGTCACTCGCAACGAGGAACGCGCCGCTGACTTCAGGCTCTCTTACTACCAACACACGTAGGCTGTCACCGGGCTGCAGTACGACCGGTGCGTTGTGAGGGGCGGACTGGGCGTGGGCCGGCGCTGCTGCGACGAGCGTCGCGAGCGCGAGCAGGAAGGCACGATTCACCGGCGCTCCCTCTGACTCCCTACGTGCGCGGGCCTTTCCAGGATTAAACGGGCTCGCCCTCGCGCAGTCATACCGCGACCTGTTGCCGATGTAAACTTGCCTTCCGGCACGAGATCCCCGATGCTGCCGACCACCGGATGTTCATCCCCAACCGCCAGCGCGGTAGTCAGACGTGCGAGCCGCGCCTCGAATCCGCTTCCCGGCTCTGTCGGCCGGACCAAGCGGATTTTCTCCAGACCACTGGGGACGGTGGACTCGAGCATACTGGTGAGCTCCTCTTGGAGTTTTTCTCCGGGCCGGAGTCCGGTGAATGTGATCTGCACATCCCGATAGGGCTCCAGGCCGGCGAGCCTGATCAGCTTTTCGGCCAGCGCCACGATCCGGACCGACTCCCCCATCTCGAGCATGGCGATACGCCGAGCGGCTTCCGGAAGTGAGGCGGCCTGGAGCACGAGTTGGGCCGCCTCGGGAATGGTCATGAAGTAGCGCTCGACCTCGGGGTGGGTGACGGTCAGGGGGCCGCCGGCCGCGAGCTGCCGCTCGAACAACGGGACCACGCTGCCGGCAGAGCCGAGCACGTTGCCGAACCGGACCACCCGAAAGTCAGTATCGGAATCCACCAGCACGGGAAGCTCCAACACGATCCGCTCTGCGATGCGCTTGGTCGCACCCATGATGCTGGTCGGGTTAACTGCCTTGTCGGTCGAGATCAGGACGAACTTCGCGCTGCCCGTCTGAACTGCCGCCTCCGCCATGATCATCGTACCAAATACGTTGTTGCGGACGGCCTCCAACACGTTCTCCTCGAGCATCGGGACGTGTTTGTACGCAGCCGCGTGAATCACGTAGTCCGGCCGGTGCTCGGCAAAGCAGGTACCGACGGCGGACTCATCCGTCACGTCGCGGATCACGGGAATCACGCTCAGACCGGGATGAGCAGTCAGCAGCTCCAGCTGGAGGAAGTACAGCGGGCTTTCTGCCCAGTCGAGGAGCAGGAGTTTGGCCGGCCGCATCCGCGCGACCTGGCGAACCAACTCGCTGCCAATCGAGCCGGCAGCTCCGGTCACGGCCACGACTCGGCCGCGGATTTCTCTTTCGACTAGCGAGAGATCGAGCTTCACCGGCTCGCGCCCCAGTAGATCATCGATCCGCACATTCCGTAGCTGGTCCGCTCGCGCCGTACCCTCCAGCAACTCGAACAGCGACGGAAGAGTCTTGAATTCGACCTCAGCCGCCTGACATTGGGCGATGACGCGCTCCATCGTCTCGCTGGACGGAGTGTCGAGCGCGATAACGATGAACTCCGCGCGGTATCGCTGCACCAGCGCAGGAAGGTTGTCGAGCGTGCCCACCACCGCACATCCATGGATGGCGTAGGTTTCGGACCGGGGAGCGTCGACCACCAGGCCCAGGACCCGCAACCCGCTGCCGGCGGGTCGGCGGACCTCACGGAGCAACCGCTCTGCCTTGTCGCCACCCCCGATCACCAAGGTTCGACGACCGGTAACTTGAGGGAAGACCTGCGCCTCCCGCATGGACCGTGCGATCAGGCGTACGCCACCGACCAGAAAGATCGCGCCCACCCAGTCCATGATCAGCACCGACCGGGGTACCGTGGGCCCGGGAATCAATCCGATCACAGCCAGAGCGGCCGCGAAGATCAGCGTCCCCATAGTGACCGCGCGAATCAGGCGAAACAGATCCCCCAGTCCGAAGTGCTGCCAGTATCCTGCGAATAGCCCGTAGGCCCAATAACAGCTCAACCGAATCGCCAGCAGGAGAGGCAAGGTCAGCCAGAAGATCACCAGATCGGCAGGCGCGACTTCGAAATCGAACCGCAGCTCGTACGCGAGCCGGTACCCTATGGCCACGAGCAACACGTGAGTGCACATGATGAGCGGCCGGCGATAGCGGACCAGCTTGCCCACGAGGAGGGGCCGGGTCCTCGGCCATAGGTGGCGCAGCGTGTCCAGGATGACCAGAAGATCCTTCTTGACACTGGACTCGAATCCGTACTCCAGTTGCAAGCGGATCTTTTCGGGCAGGATCTTCGCAATGTAGGTTCGCTCAGGGTCCGGGGCTTCCGCGAGGATTTGGGCTTCGTTCCAGAACCGGATCGACGCCGGATCAGTGATACCGGGCACGAACTCGAGAACCCGATGCTGCTCTGGTGTGTAGAACGCGACGTAGCGCGGGACCTCCGGACGGGGGCCGACCATGCTCATGTCGCCTCGGAGCACGTTCAGCAATTGCGGAAGCTCGTCGAACTTGAAGCGGCGAAGCCAACCGCCAACCCGCGTAATTCTGGGGTCCTCTCCCACCGTAACCAATGGACCATCGCCCTCGCTGATCCGCATCGTTCGAAACTTGAGAATTCGAAAGATGCGACCGCGATAGCCGACCCGTTCCTGTCGAAAGAAGACCGGCCCACCATCCTCGAGCTTGATGAGAATCCCCACCACTAAAAACACCGGCGCCGTGAGGGCGAGACCGATGACACTGGTCAAGATGTCGAACAGCCGCTTGGGCCGACTCATCGAGCGTTGACCTCCGCCACGTCCAACACCGCTGCGATGACGTCCTCGACGTCCTGATCGCTCAAAGCCGGGTGAAGCGGAAGACTTAGCATCCGCCGGTAGTTGTCGTATGCGACGGGGAAATCCGTGGTTGTATAGCCGTACTTGTCGCGAAAGTACGGGTGTAGATGAATGGGGATAAAGTGGACCGAGGTCCCGATGTTCCGTTCCGTCAGCTCGGCGATGAACCGATCGCGATCGATTCGAAGCGTGCCCGGCCGCAGCCGGAGCACGTAAAGATGCCAGGCGTGCTCGACGTCTGGGCGCTCCACCGGCGTCACGAGCGCCCGGTGCCCGGAGAATGCCGCGGTGTACGTGAAGGCGATGTCACGCCGCCGTTGCTGAAAGCCGTCGATCTTCCGGAGCTGAGCTAACCCGATCGCCGCCTGAAGGTCACTAAGGTTGTACTTCCACCCGGCTTCGCGAATCTCGTATTGCCACCGCCCTTCTGGCCCGTATCGGTTCCAGGCATCCCGGCTCATGCCATGGAGCGCGAGACTGCGGGCACGGGACACCACGTCCTCCGAACCCGTGAGCATGCCACCTTCGCCGGTTGTGAGGTTCTTGGTAGCGTAGAAGCTGAAAGCGACGGGGTTCGAACCGCAGCCGATGCGGCGGCCCTGCATACCCGCCGGAAAGGCGTGGGCAGCATCTTCGATCAAGGTACAGCCGCTGGCGTCGGCCATCGCCCGCAAGGCCGGCAGGTCGACAGGATGACCGCCGAAATGGACGGGCAGGAGCGCGCGAGTCCTGGGGGTGAGCGCGGAGGCGACGGCCTCGACTGACAGGTTGAGGGTGTCCTCGTCAACGTCGACCAGCACGGGCTTGGCACCGACATGCTCGATCACATTGACCGACGCGGCGAAGGTGAGTGTTGTGGTTACGACTTCATCCCCAGGGCCGATTCCGGCTGTGAGCAGCCCCAGGTGCAAGGCTGCCGTGCCGGAGTTCACCGCGAGCGCGGCCGGAGCGTCCACCTTACGCGCAAACTCAACCTCGAACCGGCTCGCCTTGGGACCCGTCGTGAGCCAGCCCGAGCGAAGCGTGTCCAGCACCTCCATCACTTCCTCGGGGCCGATGGATGGTGGCGCGAAAGACAGCCAGGAGGGGCGTCGCGGCGCAGCCGTCTGAGCGAACGATGGTGGCCCGGTAGGCTCGAGCGAGACTTCCGGCGTCGCTTTCATATTGCCCGGCCTTAGCTCGAGTGTGAGGCCAACGACGGATGGAGTTTCGGAAGCGTTCGGGCCTACGCTCGGCGGGCATTGCCCCCGTTCTGATGCGGCGCAGCCGCATCAGATTGAGGATTTCTCGCGACGAAACTCGGCCCTGGAGGTGATCCTCCGTTTCTGCTGAGTCGAGCTTCCTTTAGGCGAGCTTCCGAAACCCGCTAGAGGGCGGCGAGCTAAGCGCCTGCCCTGCCTGTTCCACGAATGTTGATCAACGCCGGAGTCCATCGGAGATGGGAGGAACTCACAGCGAAATCTGCAGATTGGAGAAAACGAGCGTTCTGCTGTGTGGCATAAAGTATGCCTTGGCCCGCCGCTCCGCTAGCTACGCCCGTTCGGTCAGTACCTGAATGACGCGCTCGCCGGCACATCCGTCCCAGCCTTCCAATGCGCGCGGCGTACGATGGATTGGGAGCCGTCGTACGGCGGCCGGGATGTCTCGCGGATCGGGCACCAGCCGATTGGTCCCCAGAGTGATCGTAATCGGGCGTTCGGTGGTGTCACGAACGGTGAGACACGGAATGCCGAGCACAGTGGTTTCCTCCTGCAGCCCCCCTGAGTCGGTGATTACCGCGCGAGCGCCGCGCACCAGCGCCAGCATCTCGAGGTATCCAAAAGGCGGACACAGAGTGAAACTGCTGGTGGAGAGGCCAGATGCCTCGATTCGCCGTTGGGTCCGAGGATGAACTGGAAAGACCACCGGGTGGTCACGGGCGACTTCACCCAGGCAGGCAATGAGAGCAGCCAGACGCTCCGGATCGTCCACGTTGGAGGGCCGATGCAAGGTGACCACGACGGGCGGATGCTCTGGCGCGGCAGTTCGGCCGCCTTCGTCCAACCGCCGGAGCCCGTGCAGCAAACTGTCGATCATAACATTACCAACGAACGCGATTTCTTCCGGTGGCTCCCCCTCCGCTCTGAGCCGTTCGTCCGCGTCGCGAGACGGCGTCAGCAGGAGGTCCGCCAGGCGATCGGTCACGATCCGATTAATCTCTTCCGGCATGCTCCGATCGCCGCTCCGCAGTCCAGCCTCCACGTGTGCCGTGCGTAGCCCGAGCTTGGCGCCTACGATTGCCGCGGCCATAGTCGAGTTGACGTCGCCGTAGACCAGTATCCAGTCGGGGCGGGCGCCGTCCAGCACCGCCTCGAGCCGCTCCATGATGCGGGCTGTCTGCACTGCGTGACTGGCAGAGCCGACCCCCAGATCCAGGTCTGGCGGCGGCAACTCGAGGTCGCGGAGAAACGCACCGAACAGCGCGTCGTCGTAATGTTGGCCAGTATGGACGACTGTCTGGGGGATTCCGTTGGCTTGCGCGGCGCGAAAAACGGGTGCGAGCTTGGGAAAATTCGGTCGCGCCCCTACCACGTGGAGCAGCTTCATCGACCAAGAGCGGCAGGCGTTCGTGCCTTGCCGAGGAAGGAGCCGTGCTTGGATGCAGCGACTGGAGGCGTCCCCAACTCCTCTTCCAGCAGTTGAGCGAATCGGCCGAGAAGAATGTCGCGGTCGAAATGCTGTTCCGCTGCCCGCCGTCCATTGCCGCCCAGGGTCTCCCGAAGTGTAGCGTCACCAGCCAACGCGCGGAGGGCCTCGATCAGCCCGCCGACATCTCCAGGTGGGACGACGATTCCAGCCTGGTGATTCTTGACGATGGAGGCCGCTTCGCCTTCGGCCACCAGCACGACGGGACGGCCGCTCGCCATCGCTTCGTACAGCTTCGATGGTACGGCACCAGGAAGGTGAGTTCGGAGCGGAATCACCACGATCTCAGCGGAGGCTACCAGCGCGGGCATCTCCGCATGCGGACGGGCGGGGAGGAACCGGACCCGTGAGGCCTTCTCCTGTCCTGCCCTGGCGACAAGAGCCGCCTTCTCAGGCCCGTCTCCGACAAGGACGAGCGCCGGATCGGTGGGCAGATCGAGTTGGCTGCCCGCCTCCACCAGTTGGTCCAGCCCCTGGGCTAAGCCATGCAAGCCGGCGTAGAGAGCAATGCAGGTTTCCTCGGGCCCCAGCGTCGCTCGGCTAGCGCGGGTTTTCTGGTCGGGCCGGAACCAGCGGCTGTCGACTCCGTTGGAGAGGTGATAAGTGCGACACCGCGGAAAACGTTTGCTGATGCTGGTGACGATCTCAAGCGACTGCCCGGAGACCAGCCAGGCTCGCTCGTAGCACCCCGCCTCCAGTCGATTGCTGAGTCGATGCGCCAGTCCGCCTGCGCGTAAAGCACCCAACCGAACAGCGGAGTCCGGCCAGAGATCCGATACGTTGAAGATCATTCGGGTCCGCTTGGCGAGGCTAAGCCAGCGTCCCGCGAGCCCTAGAAGAAGGGGTGGACTTTCCACGATGAGAAAGTCGGGGCGACGGAGCAGAGCCGTGCCCACCAGGCTGGCCGCCATCGTGAATGAGAGATAGCTGGCCACCCGCGGGCCGAATTGCACACTCTGGGTGGGGTAACTCCAGCAACGCACAATCGAGATGCCGTCACGGGCTTCTCTCCGAAGCAGTCCGCCATAGTCTGGAAGCACCCGCCCGGCCGGGTAGCTGGGCATCGCGGTCAACACCTGGACCTCGTGGCCACGGCTCGCAAACACTCGCGCCAGCGCGCCGAGCCGAACCTGGGGCGCGCCAATCTCGGGTGCGTAATACTGCGTCAGGAGCGCGACCCTCACTGGCGACTCTCCAGGCTAGGCGACCGGTGAACCTTCGAAACGACCGCATGGAACTTCCCTCGAGCATCGCGCGCGATGGAATCCACCGCCTCCAGCGTCACGGTGACAGGACCGAGCCGCGCCTGAAGACCACGTATGATCGCCTGAGCGTCATGGCTCGCAAAGGTGGCCGCTGGCACGTATCGGACGCGGACGACATCAAGCGACTCCTGGATTACCTGAGCTTCGCGAATGCCGAGCTCCGCTTTGAAAACCGGATCGAGCCGGCCAACGATACGACCGTCCCGGGTGTACAGCACGTCGTCCACCCGGCCCTCCAGTTCCCTCAGGATCGGAAGGGTCCGACCACACGAACAGGGAGGCGAAGTTGCCGGTATGCCAGCCCTATCGCCCACACGATAGCGAATCAATGGCATATCCGGATTGAAGAGGCCCGTGCAGACCAGCTCGCCCATTCCATCTGGCCGCAGCTCGCCGGCATCATTCAGGATCTCAATCCAACCCACCTCTGGCCAGAGGTGCAGCCGTCCTGAGTCGCACTCTGCTGCCGCTGCGACGATCTCGGACATGCCATACGTCTCCCGGACTGGGCAGCGGAACGCGCCGGCGATGGCGCTGCGCTGATGGTCCAGGAGAGGCTCGGCGGCAGTGATCGCCACTCGCAGATCGAGCTGACCGGCGTGCTCGGCCCTTCGTGCCAGTACGTGCAAAGCCGAGGAGTAGCCGTAGATGTAGCGAACGCGGTACCGATGTAAGGCGGCGAGATAGCTCGGCAGCGTCGCGTCGCTCAAGTGATACGTGGAGAGATAGAGCTGGCGCAACGCTGCATTCCAAACCCAGTACGGCGGGCGAGCTTGCTGCACCGGCGTCACAAGCTGACCGCCGCAGATCGCCCAGCGGTCTCGCCGGCTCACGCCATACCAGCGGCGCCATCTAGCCTCGAAGAGAGCGTACCATGCTCGGACGGTATCGCGGCTCCACCAAAGCGTGAGAGGGCTCCCGGTGGTTCCGCTCGTGTGTTCTTGAAATAGCGCCCGCCGGTCGCAGTCGTCCGCCACGAATGCGGCTGGGTTTGCCCGGAGCTCGGCCTTGCCGAGAACGGGCCAGTTTTCGAGTTGTTCATACGAGGCGCGGTTTCCGATCCGGCGCTGCGCCGACCATTGCTGGCGATAGTAGGGGACTTGCGTGGCTGCGCGATGCAGGATCCGGACTAAGCGATCTTCACGCCACGCTTGCCAGCGGGCCTGGGACCACTGTTCGCGCTCGAGGGCCTGGCCGACGAGTGCCTCGGTCTTGGGACCGTATCGCCAGGCGCGAAGGTACCACCCCCGCAGCGTGGCTGCTGCGCTCCGCAGACCGGGAGGCAGGTGATGATAGACCCGAACCAAGCCTTCATTCATGAAGCGCGCTGATCCGAATGTGGAAAACAGGAGATCGCAACGATGCCGAATGACTGCAACCCGTAAGCTTTCTGGCGCACCCCAACAGCGACAAATGCCTGGCCTCCACGATCTAGCAGCAGGCGCTGGGCGCCAGTGGCCTTTTGGCTGAGGGTGCCGGTCGGATCATCCTCTTCAGGCCGGAGTCACATTAAGTTGTCGCGCCGACTTTCCGCTGTTCACGCCAGGTCGGTGGGCGAGCGTTGTGACTCGCCGAGGTCACTGACTCACCAACGAAGCTGCAAAGACACGGCCTTACCGCGCACGGGGGCGTCGGCTTGCAGTCGTTTTGACCGCTTTCGCTAACGGCCAACGCCGACCCTCGCGGGCACGCGTGGTTTAGCCTCGGCAGCGCACCTCCTCCTATCACATCCGCAATCGCTCAACAGCGACCACTCCTCGCGCGTGGTCCATAGCACGATTGCTGGGAGAGTGTCTCTTGGACCGGTTGATTTCGCCTCGGCAGCCTTTATTAGAACGCTTTTCAATCGCGGCCGTGATCGGCGTAGTCCTCTGGGCCTGTGGGGGTGACCTCACCGATTCCGGCTCGGATACTCATCTCGCAAGCTCAGGAACGGCACACGCGCGGTGGTACGTTGCCCCCACAGCCACCTCGGGCGGAACCGGCACGAGCAGCAGCCCTTGGGGCCTGGCATACGCCCTCAGTGGAGGTGGTGGCAAGATCCAGCCAGGCGACACCGTCTGGCTGCGCGGAGGTACCTACAACGCCGGGCCGCTTAACGCCACACTGCGCGGTACCGCAGGAAGCCCCGTCATCGTCCGCCAGTATCCAGGCGAGCGGGCCTTGGTATACGGCACCTTCAGCGTTAGCGGATCCGATGTATGGTACTGGGGATTCGAGCAGGCCACCAACCGGCTTTCACAGGATCGGACCGGGTTCGACGTTCACGCCGCACGCGTCAAGCTCATCAACCTGATTATTCGCGACAACTCCGGAAACGGCGTCGGTAACTGGGTCGACGCACCCGACGCTGAAGTCGTCGGCTGTGTGATCTACAACAACGGCTATTGGGGTTCGAGTGGGGGATGGCCTTCACCTGGCTCGTGGGGGCATGGGATGTACGTTCAGAATCGCGCGCCGGCGACCAAGCTGCTCCGAAACAACATTGTCTTCCAGCAATTTGGCTACGGATTTCACCTCTACTCCCAGGGCGACCACATCGACAACGTCACTGTGCAGGGCAACGTGGCCTTCCGGAACGGGCTCAAAAACGGAGTTGATCTCATCAACCACTCCGGCAGGTACCCGACCACCAACTTGATGGTCAAGGGCAACTGGTTCTATGGGAACCCCATTGTCTGGCTCTACGGCGACCCCGGAGTCACTTCAACGGTGGACGGAAATCGGATTATCGGGGGGGCATGCCTCCGCTTCTTAGATTGGACGGCCGGGAAGTTGACCGTGCGGAATAACATCTGCCAAGCCAGCGGGCTCAGCTTTGCCTTCGCAGTCGACGCCTCGAACGTGTCCTCGTCGAAAATGACCTGGACGAGCAATCGTTGGTATGGCAACAGCTCTGCTGCAGCCTGGCGATGGAACGGGGCGCTCTACACGTTCCCCCAGTGGAAGTCCCAGACCGGCCTCGGTGGCAGCGACAGCTACGCCGGGTCTTCAGCACCGGCAGCAGCCCTGGTTCAAGCCAACCCCTACGAGCGCGGCGCGGGGCTGATTGCCATCTACAATCCATCGAGTGCCGGCAGCGTTTCGGTCGATATCGCGTCGATTGTCCCCGCCGGTCAGCCCTTCGCCATCCGAAACGTGTACAACCTGTCGGGCTCGCCCCTGGTATCGGGAACGTACCGGGGTGGGACAGTTTCCGTCCCGATGACGGTGATGGCGCCTCCCAAACCATACAACGGGGGCCTAGGTTGGAATGGGATTACCCCCCCGCAAGTGCTCCCCAAGTTTGGGGCGTTCCGCGTCACGGCGCGCTGACCTAACCTCCGCGGGCGACCTGCCGCCGCACTAATCCCGCAGCTGTCCGCAATAGCCGCCGAGCGCCCCCTGTGCTGCTCTCCCGGCGTTGACCTTGCTCATCTCGGTGATATGGGGAAATTCTCAGGCAGCCACACCGGCAGTCGCCAAGATTCGGTGTGGCGGTCTTCGTTTATGCTCGACCGCGCCATGCTACTTGCGATCCCGAGTTTGCTTCTCGTGTCGCTTCGCTGGCCCACGTATACCAACAGAGTGGGGGGCTAATGTGCGGCATCGCGGGTCGCTATCGGGCTGATGGCTTGGTGCCTGATCCCGGCTGGAGGGATCGAGCGGATCGTGCGCTCGTGCACCGCGGACCCGATGGCTCCGGCCATTACGCCGATAGGCATTGCGAGCTGGTTCATCGTCGCCTCGCCCTCCTCGATCTAACCTCGACGGGGGCGCAGCCGCTTGCCAACGAAGACCATCGTATTCGAGTTGTATTCAACGGAGAGATCTACAACCACAGGGAGCTTCGGCGAGAGCTCTCGAGCGCTGGACACTGCTTCCGCGGTACATCCGACACCGAGATCCTCGTCCACCTCTACGAAGAAGAGGGTGAGACGTTCGTTGAACGATTGCGCGGCATGTTCGCCTTCGCACTCTACGATTGCGGAGAGCGGCGGCTCCTACTCGTGCGCGACCGTTTCGGGATTAAGCCGCTGTATGTTGCCAACCATCGGGGAGAATGGCTCTTCGCGAGCGAGATCAAGGCGCTCTATGCGGCGCGCGATTTCGCGCCGGGGCTTGATCGCCAAGCCTGCTATGACTTCCTCGGGCTTTCGTACGTACCCGAACCGTCGACGGGCCTGTTGGGCGTGAGCATGCTGGAGAGAGGGACTTGCTTGCGTCTCGATCCCTCCGGGGCGGAAACGAGGCGGTTCGCGAGCGTGACTGCCACGCCAGAGGCTACGCGCACGCTGGAGGAAGCGAGCCGTGCGGTCGAGGACGTCCTCTCGAGGGTGTTGGAGCGGCAGCTTGTCGCCGATGTTCCGGTTGCCGCGTTGCTCTCGGGCGGGATCGACTCATCGCTCGTGACGGCGGCGGCGGGCCGTGCCGGGGCTGCCGATCTTCGCACGTTCAACGTCCGTTTTCCGGATGCTCAGTATGACGAGACTCGGGTGGCCCTCGCGGTATCGCAACACTGCCATACGGCCCACCAGACGATCGATCTCGACCCCGCAGACCTCGCACCCGATCGCTGCCTCGAACTGCTTCGCCATTTCGATCAGCCCTTTGCCGATACGAGCCTGTTCCCCGTGTACGCCATCTGCCGTGCCATTCGCGACCGCGGCATCGTTTGCACGTTGTCGGGCGACGGTGGCGACGAGGCGTTCGGCGGCTACGCTTCCTTCTGGCGCATCGAAAAGCTGCTTCGTTTGGCCGACCTGCCGCGTGGAGCACAGCATGTGCTGGGTCTCATCGGCCGTCTGTCCGCCCCGCTAACGCGTGACCTCGGCCGGCAGCTCGCCAAGGCGGTGCATGTTGCCGGCGAACTTCAGGGCGATACCGCATCCCTCCTGAGTGGGCTATCCAACTATCTCTCGCCCGCACAGAAGCACGAGCTCGTGCTTCCTGCAGCCCGCGAGGGGTTGCGTGAGAGCTCCTGGAGACAGCCACGCCGTGAGCCCGCGGGCACGTGCGATCCCGAGGAGCTGTCGCGACGTCTTACTGAGAACTACCTCGGTTTCGGGCTGCCGTCGGACATGTTGCGCAAGGTCGACATGATGAGCATGCGCACAAGCCTCGAAGTGCGCGTTCCCATGCTCGACGAGGAGCTGGTCGAAATCGGTCTGTCCTTGCCGCACCGACTCAAGACCGACGGCCGTCAAGGCAAGCTCGTTTTGCGCCGCGTCGCCGAGCGGTGGTTGCCCGCCAGCGTTGCCGCTCATCCCAAGCACGGCTTCTCCATTCCGCTCGACCGCATGGCAACGCCCGCGTTCCACGACCTAACCGCCGACTTGCTCCTGGCTTCCGATGCGCGCATTCGTGGCGTCGTCAATCTGGCGGTCGTCTCGCCATGGCTTGCGGCGTTCCGCAGGGCCGGGGATGGCCGAAAGGGTGGCCGCATCAGCCGCGGCGGACTGTACCAACGGGTCGTGATGTTGTTGGCTCTGGAGGTGTTCCTTCGCTCGCGGAGCTTGACGTGGTGAAGCCTCGCCTGTGCTTTGTGGGTCCTATGGTGGGGCGTTCGGGTAAGCGAGTATCGACCCAGGGCGAGAAGCTGGCAGATCTCTTCCGCGCCGCTGGTTATCCCGTGCGCGAGGTGTCGGAGGCCCAGAACCGTTGGATACGGCTCGGCGATATCGTCGCCACGCTGGTGCGAGAGCGCCGGCGGATCGATCTGGTTGTCATCTTCACATATGGTGGACGGGCGTTCGTTTCCGCCGATTGTGCGAGCTGGATTGCACGGCGAGCTCGGTTGCCGACCATCTTGAGCCTTCACGGCGGCGGGCTTCCCGAGCTGATGACGCGCTATCCACGTTGGACCCGGCGCGTTCTGCGGCGCGGACGTCGGATCGTCGTTCAATCGCCGTTCATCGGTCGCGCGGTCACGGCGCAGGGTTTCGACCCTATCGTGATCCCGAACTTGCTCGAGCTGTCGCATCGCCACCGCCTTCGGCAGCGAGTCGAACCGCGGATCTTCTGGATGCGCGCCTTCCATGCGATCTACAACCCTCTGCTCGCCGTGCGCGCTTTCGGTGAACTGCGTAAGACCCACCCACACGCCACGCTCGTCATGGCCGGGCCTGACATGGGGCTGCAGGCGCAGGTCCAAGCACTGACGCGTGAGCTGAATCTGGACAACGCCATCACGTTCCCCGGATTCCTCGACGCCGCAGGCAAACGGCAGCACTTCGACGAGGCCGACATATTCCTGCACTCGAATCGTGTCGACAATCGGCCGCTCTCGGTTGTGGAAGCAGGCGCTTGCGGCTTGCCTGTAGTTGCGACCGACGTTGGTGGGCTTCGGGATCTTCTCACCCACGAGCACACAGGACTGCTCGTTCCCCCGGACGATCCGCGTGCGATGGCCGCTGCACTTCGCCGGCTGCTCGAGGATGCATCGCTTGCAGCGAGTCTTTCAGCGAATGGCAAGCTTCTCGCAGACGCATCTTCGCCCGATCGCGTGCAGCCGCAGTGGGAGCGCGTTATTGCAGAGGCGCTTGCATGAATATTGGCGGCGAATTCCGGCAGCGTTGACGGTCCTGAGCATGTCTACCAGACGGTGAAGCTGGCCGGTACCGAAGGACTCCCTAATGACGTTCCCTTCACTCTCTGCAAGTTCCTTCGCAAAGCGCGACCCTACCAGCGGTGGGCCGGGCAACGCACGATGGAAGGTGCCGACTCAATAGAAGGCCAGGCCTCGCTTTAGGTTCCGACCTGTGGCTCAATCGGGAACACCCTCCCGCGCTCGTCTGGAGCAAAATTTGCTACATCGGTACCGATAGTTAGAAAATGCATTGACTGCCCGTCCGCCCGGTCCAGTGGGCTGGATACGCTTGCCTCGCAGGACCCCTCTCGGGGCCGCGACAACGGCAAACCCGACGAAAGTCGGGGACGCAAAGCTTCGAGGCTACGGCGCGAGACGTCGCGCTATGCCGGTCGAGCCGCCGAACGGACACATCGGGAGGGGCGTTTTCACGCCCTCCATTCCCGCGTCCCGTCGCCGACTGCGCCAGCCTCGCCCCTGATCTCGTAGAACGCGCCACCACGCGCCGCGTCATACGCTGCTCAGAGCAAACCACCCGAAAGGGTGGGACGCAGAACCACGGGGCTTCCGCGACGTCGTCGCTACGCCAGCCGGGTCGCCAGCGCTTCAGCAGAAGTCCTGCTGACGATGGCGGCTCGTTCGTTTGGCGCCACACCGAAAGGAGTGGGAGCGATGACGTTCACCTTCAAGATCTCGCGCCGCCTCGCGCTCGGCCACCTTGGCCTAGCTGCCGTCGCGCTCGTCGCCGCGTGCAGCGGAGGTGAGCCTACCGCCCCCATCGCTGCAGGAAGCTCCGACCCTTTGGCCGCCGTCAGGATCGCCCCCAAGAGGGCGACGATCGAGACCAATCAAAGAATCCGGTATTACGGCACCGGTATCAGCACGGGTGGCGACAGCATGGCCGTTTCGATTGAATGGACGGCAACGGGCGGCAGCATCAGTCCGGATGGAGACTACTCCGCCTCAACCGCTGGCAATTATCGCGTTATCGGCAAGGGTAAGGGGCATAACAAGTCGGACACGTCTATCGTGGTGGTGGTTCCCTCGCAACCCACCCTCGTGAAGATCTCGGTAAGTCCTGACCCGGCCACCGTCGCAGAAGGCAGCAACGTCACATTCTCGGCCAGGGGTACCCTGAGCGACGGCTCGACGAGTGCGATCGGTGTCGTTTGGACCGCCACGGGCGGGACGATCGATGCCGGCGGTACCTACACTGCGGGCATGACGCCGGGCACGTTCCGCGTCGTAGCCGCTAACACCTCCGGCACAGTAGCCGATACTGTCGCGACAACCGTCACCACGCCCCAGCTCTCCAGTGTCGTGCTCGTCCCTGATACAGCCACGCTGGCCCCGGGCGCTACCAAGCAGTTCCGTGCGTACGGGCGCACCGCAACAGGTGATAGTATCGCGGCCGCAGTATCCTTCAGTGCAACCGGTGGCGCGGTCACATCCGGCGGACTCTACACTGCGGGGTCGACGATCGGGACTTACCGCGTGATCGCCATTAATACAGCCTCAGGCCTGAGCGACACGTCTGTCGTGACCATTCAAACCCCGGCGCTCGCCCAACTGTTCTTGGTCCCCGCCGTCGCCAGCGTGGCGGCTGGAGGAACACTTCAGCTCCAGGTGTACGGGCGCACCAGCGCGGGCGACAGCGTCGGAGCCCAAGCCACGTTCACGGCCACGGGTGGCGCCATCAGCTCCGGCGGCCTCTATACCGCCGGCTCAACGGGCGGAAGCTACCGGGTGATCGCGACTCAGGTCGGGGGCACCAAGGCGGACACTGCAGCCATCACAGTTACAACGGCTACCAGTCATGCTGGCTGGTATGTGGCTCCGAACGGCTCATCTGGTGGCGCCGGATCGGCCGCGAGTCCCTGGAGCTTGGCCTATGCGCTATCTGGCGGTGGCAGCAAGATCCAGCCGGGGGACACGGTGTGGCTGCGGGGAGGTACGTACAACGCAGGAGCACTCAATGCCACCCTGCGAGGTGCACCAGGGAGCCCGGTCATTGTCCGCGAGTACCCCGGCGAACACGCCGCCGTGAACGGAACCTTCTCCATCTCAGGGGCAGATGTGTGGTATTGGGGATTTGAGCAATACACGAATACGCTTGCGGAGGATGTGACGGGGTTCAACGTCCAAGCCGCGCGGGTGAAGCTCATCAATCTGGTGATTCACGACAACTCCGGGAATGGCATCGGAGCCTGGAGCAATGCTCCTGATGCCGAGATCATTGGTTGCGTGCTCTACAACAATGGGTACTGGGGGTCCAGCGGAAGCTGGCCCAACCCCGAGTCCTGGGGCCATGGCATGTACGTTCAGAATACCGCCCCGGCGACCAAGCTCCTTCGTCAGAACGTGGTCTATCAGACGTTCGGCTACGGATTCCACCTGTACACGCAGGGGGATCACGTTGACAATATCACTGTCCTGCGGAACACCATCTTTGCAAACGGGATGCGGAATGGCACCCCCTTGATCGTCCACTCCGGAACCTACCCGACCACGAATACAGTGATCCGCGGGAACTGGTCCTACAGCGCCTTTTACAACCCGATGATCTGGTTCTACGGGGACGCGGGCGTCACCATCACCGTGGACAGCAATCGCTCAGTTGGGAATGGCGGCTGCTATCGGCCGTTCGACTGGGCCTCAGGGTCGCTTACCTTCCGGGGGAACGTGTGCCAGGGTTCGTACTCGGTGGACGGCTCCAACGACAGTCCGTCAAGCATGGCGTGGTCCGGCAATACATGGTACGGTAACCCGACCACTCAGGATTGGCGCTGGAACGGTGCACTCTACACTTTCTCGGCCTGGAGATCCCAGACAGGCCTCGGCTCGAGCGACAACTACGTGAACGGTCCCGCTCCCGCCGCTACGATGGTGCAGGTGAACCCCTACGAAAACGGCCGGGGAACAGTGTCTATCTACAATCCGTCCGGCGCAGGCAGTGTCTCAGTGGATATTTCCGGAATCACTGGGGGCGGGGCGTACTGCATCCGCCATGTCTATGCGGCGAACGGTGCGTGTGCTGTGAGCGGGACCGGGAGTACGGCAAGCTTTCCGATGACCGGGTTCGCCCCACCAACGCCATACAACGGTGGACTTGGGTGGAACGGGATGTCGGTCCCGCAGGCACTGCCAACATTCGGGGCGTTTATCGTAAGTCGGGATTGAGGGAAGGCGGTCGACCTCCCTCCGGCCACACGGTGCTCAGCACCGTGTGGCCGTGTGCTGTCCGACCTGCGGAAGCGGCCGGCTCCTAGCTGCTGCATCAACCAGGCATGACACGTCGCGTCGCCCGGCGTATCGGGCGAATCCGGCGTAGGCCGCGAGTAGCCGGGGCGCCAACTCCGCAGCGTCATAATCACGTGTGACCTTAGCGCGACCGGCAACGCCCAACTGGCGTCGCAGCCCGGGCGATTCGGCCAACTCGGCGATCCGAGTCGCGAGGACGTCCTCTGCGTCCATCGGCACGACGTAGCCGGTCACCCCATTGTCCACCACCCTGCCTGCATCGCCTGCTGCAGTGGTGACTACCGGAAGACCTGCAGCCATGCCCTCGAGCAGCACGTTCGGCAGGCCCTCGTGGTCCGAAGTGAGAACGAGGACATCCGCGGCACGTAGCAGCGCAGGCACGTCGAGTCTACACCCTGCGAACTCTACCGCGCCGGGAAACAGTCCCAGGCCGGCGGCGAGTTTCAATAGATTTTCACGTTCCGGTCCATCCCCGACGACGAGGCCCCGGACCTCCGGGCAGGTGCGGCGGACTGCTGCGAGCGCACGCAGGAACCGGTCGATGCGCTTGGGAGCTGCCAGCCGAGCTACACAAGCGATGATCACCCCGTCGCGCGATCGTAACGTTTCTTCGGGCAGCGGCTCATGCTCCAGCTCGATGACGTTCGACACACGCGCGACGCGGTCGGGCGCGATGCCGAGGGCACTCGTCGCTTTCAGCGCTGCTTCCGAATTCACGATGAGTCCGTCCACGCTTCGCAGCAGCCACGGACTCCAACGGCCATTCGCTTCGAACTCGTCTGCAACGTCGTTGCGGATCGCCCCTACCGACAGCGCGCCGCAGGTGCGACTGGCAAGTGCAGCGTAGAGGTTGGCGAAGAAGTGGGTCGCCTGCACGACATGGGGGCGAAAGCCTAAGCACTGGCGCGCAGCCGCCGCGACCCTAAGAGCGGGAGAATCGTATCGGCCGATCCAGGCCACGTTGATACCGGCGTTGCGGAGCACAGCCTCGTAGGGCTCGCCTCGCGTCAGCGTGTAGACTCGCAGGTCGACACCTGCTCCCACAAGCGCCCGAGCCATGAAGCACAATTGCTTCTCCGCGCCTCCCACCCCCAGGCTGCCGGCAATGAGAGCAATCCGCAGCGGAGACGCAGAATCAGGGCGCAGCGCCATCTGCTACCTCGCGCTCATCTGGAGGAAGCGCTTGCTCCGACTTCCCTCGCAGCTGGAACCGATGGGCTCGAACCAGCGTCGCCGTGCCTGCTGCGAGCAGCCAGAGGCTACGCGCCTGGAACTCCGTTGAAACCCAGGCGGTTGCCAGGGCGACCGTCACGAGATAGCCCAGTCTGCGAGTTCCCCGATCACGCACGCTGACTGCTGTGACGGCGAACGATAGCACGAAGGCACTCAGCAGGAGGATGCCCGGGACTCCATTCTCGACCAATATTTCGATCCATCCCGCGTGTGCCGGGGCCTTTTCGCCGCGTCTGAAGCCGGAGAGGCCCTCCTGCGGACCGAGCGTCGCCCAGGCCGTCTCAAAGCCTCCTGTACCGACGCCGAAAGGGCGGTCCTGGAAGATGTAGAACCCACCAAGCATCAGATCGGATCGACCGCTGGTGCGGTTGGACAGTGACATAGCGGGATTCACCAGCTTAGTCAGCCGCCCGAGCGCGTAATCCTGGAATTCGGTGAAGAAACTGGATACGGTTAGCACGATCAGTCCTGCCGCGACTGCCATGACGGCGCGCCGGCTGAGTCCGCGTGTCGCTGCCAGGAGGTATGCCAGACAGCAAACCGCGACAAGCAGGCTACCGCGGCTACCGCTCAGGAATACCCAAGTGCTGTTGAGGACAGCGAGTCCTCCCAGAAAGAACTGCCGGCGAGGATACTCAGTGTTCTGCGAGAAGGCGAGACAGATCGCGAAAAGCCCGCCGAGTGGCATGTACGCCCATGCATTCGGGTTCATCGCTGGGAGATCCGTCTGTTGGAGGAAGTAGACCAGGCCGCCGGTGGCTCCCGCAGTCCCTCCGATCAATCCCGCCCATGTCCAAACCGAGCGCCGGGTGGCTACCGGCCTGGCATACGCGAGGAGCCCAAAAGCCGCTAGCAGGTTCGCCAGTTGCTGCAGCCCAAGAGCCACGTCATCGCTCAGAAGGATCTCAATGCCCAATAAGAGCGCAAGCAGCACGAGCAGCAGAGTCGGCCCGTCGCGCAGCCGCGCGAGCCTGGGCAGGGCGAGCACGGCGACGAGCAACAGCCAGTAGTTCAGAGTGTTCCAACGGAAGAGCCCGGTTTCCGGCAGCAACCCTCGGGCAGGAGCATCCAGCACACACAGTAGGACGACACTCAAGAACCCTACTGCCGGTTGCAATAGTCCGACCAGCGCGCCGACGAAGCCGAGCACGGTGAGCGCCGCGATACCGACGGTGAATCCGAATGGGGCGCTCGCAGCGAAGATCAGAACGATCAAACCTATGGCGGCCCAGCCCCAACGCTCGCCGGCGGGAGCAAATATCTCGGCCGGTGCGCGTCCTTTCAGCGGAGGCAACTGCGTCGTCGTCACGATGATGCTGACGGCGTTAGGGGTTCCGGCTGGCGGGCAAGCTCGCGCGGCAAGAGAAACCGTAGTCGGCCCGCATCGGACAGGCTCCGCGCCAACCGCAGGTACGCCATGACCAGATCCCGGTGCTGCTCGCCCGGGCGGTCGAGTGAGTGGGGGTGGCCGTAGGTGATGGCCAGGCCCCCCTCTCTTGCCACTCGCTCCAACACTGCGGCCGCGGTAGTCCCAAATCCGGCCGTCGTGAGCCGCAGACAGGTGATGCCCCCGATCGTCTTCGGTGGGCTCGGGCGCTCGAGCCGATCTCTCGCGACCAGATCGAGCAACCGGCTGAGAAGCGGGCGATAGCTGACCCGGCACGTTCGGTAGCCGCACTCCCGCAGTGCCTCGCAGAGGCGTGGCAGATCGGTGCGCCCCGAGCGAGCCTCCCGCCGCTCCGAGAGGCTCACGGATCCGGACTGCCAGTAGTCGAATGGCTGGTTATAAGGCGGGACAAACGAGACCACCTCGGCTCCGATACAATCTTCGAGCACCTCGCGGCTGTGCTGCAGGGTCTCCCTCAACGGTTCGCCCGTCAAGCCAGGGAGCCACTCGTGGCGGAAGGCGTGGCTGGCGATTTCGTGCCCCGCTGCCGCTATCCCTCTCACCTGCCCTGGATCGTGGTAGGGTCGCTCGCCGGGTAAAGCGGCGGCCCCAACTACCGCGAAGCATGCGGGGACGCGGTACGCTCCGTGCAGTTCGAGCAAGCTCTCAGTGTGAACAAACTCTGAGGGCCCCCAAGTCTTCGGCCCACCGGACGCGCGCGAGCAGTCGGCACCCCACTGAGTATCGTAGTCCCAATAGACGATAAGCTGACCGGGGGGCGACGTCACAGCAGACCTCCACGTTCTGGTAGTTTCTGCGCGCGCCAGGAGGTGCGGCATTCCAGAGCCCTTCCTCGCCTGGCATGCAGTTGGTAGATACAACGAGATCCTGGTCCCGCCAGCCTGGCCCGACCCTGTCGGGCCCGGGATCCCAGCCGGTACGTCGGTAACCTTCCAATGCAGGAGGGCAGACCATGGCCGCCGACAGTGTTGCGGATGCCGGCGCCCCTGACAGGTCCGTAAGCCCCGGTGGAGGGACCGGCTGGACCGAGCTCCAAGTGGAACCGATTGCTGAATGGAGCAAAGTGCTGCTGGCGACTGATGCATCGCTGTTCCAGCTTCCGTATTGGAACGAGTCGCTGCGGCTGCTCCATTTTCGGCCTCGCTATCTCACATATCAATCGGATGGCCAGGTGTGCGGCTATATCTGTGTGCTCGAGGTTGGCCCGCCGGGCGCACGTATCGGCCTCGTCCCGCGCGGTCCCGTGGCGCTTACCGGCAAACAGCTGCCAACGTCCTCTCTGCAGGAGTTCACAGCGTGGGCGCGGAGGCGCGGTTATGCGTTTCTGCGGGTGACCCACCATGACGACGTGGTGCTGACCGAGTGGGCGTCGCTGCCTGGAGCAAGGCGAGGCGATGCGTTTCCATTTTATCGGGAGCCGCAAGAGGAACTCCTCGTCCCGCAGCTGGATGACGATGCCGCCACTATGAGCAACTTTCAGCCCGTCGGCCGCCGTAATCTCCGCCGCGCTCAGGAAGCGGGTTACGAGATCGAATCGACCGACACACCGGCGGCGCTGACGACAGTGTGGCCCCTGTTCCAGACGCTGAGTGCGCGCAAGCGATTTCGGTACCGGCCACTCGAGAGCTTTGGCCGATTGATGGAGCTGGGCCGTCAGGCACGTGCCGTCCGGCTGTTCGTGGCACGGCTGGATGGACGCGCAGTTGAGGCGATCCTCGTCGCACGGGACCGGAAGACAGCGCACTACATCATTGGCGCGCTCGATACTGCCGCGCTCGATGATCGGGAGAGCCCGTCGGTTCTGCTCCATTGGCACGCCATGCGCGAGTTTGCCCGCGAAGGCGCCGGCTTCTACGACCTCGGGACTCGCTCGGGACCTGTCTACACGTTCAAGCGCAAATTCCGGCCAGTGGAGCGGCAGTTGTCGCCTCCGGTCACAGTGGTGCTCAATCGTCCGTTGTTCCTGCTATGGTCCACGCTTGCACTCGGTGTAGCCCGCGGGCTATGGCCCCGCCTCAAGCGCATGCTGTTCCGGTGACTGCCGAGTTGTCCTGGCCGGGTGTGCCCGGCCCCGTGCGGCTCGGGACCCCGATCGTCACGTTTGAGGTCCCCATGTCGCAGACTGACGCCGCCCATATGCGCCGGTGGGAGCGCCAGGCCACCGAGTGGGTCTGGTCCGACGGGCTGGTGCGGCTGCTAGTAACCACCGAGCCGATCACTCCGCCTGACCGAGCATGGTTGCTCAGGGTCGAGTTGGAGGTGCTGCAGCCTGTCCGTATCCAGCGCTGCTGGCTTCCAATGGCGACCAGTTGTCCGACTCCCCCGTATTGCATCGATCGGCATCTGGCGTGGCGCCCACTTCGCGATCCCGTCCATGTAACCGAGCAGACGCCTCTCGTCCTGTCATGGCGAGATGACTCCCAGGGCATGGACCTCCGGGTACTACGGGGATGGTGCGCCGCGAAGCTGGCATGGAGTTCGGGCGTCCTGACGTTCAGCCTGTGTGTCGACGCGGCGGCTTTGCACCCCCGCTGGTCGTTCTCCGGATCGGAGCGTTCTCGAGGAGCGCCGCTTCGGCAGTCGGGTGAACGACTCAGGCTGGAGTTGTTGCTCCAGCGGATGGCCGGACCACTGGCCCGGCCTATCGTTCCGGGACGATTCCCGTCCGGGGCCGAGGCCGCGTTCACCATCACCGACCATTGCGATTTCGATTCGCTGGAAGCGCTGCGCGCGCTCCTCGTTGGTGATCATGGGGCTCGTGGATGGCTCGGGCGCGGGCTGCGCTTGACCAAAGGGGTATTTTCAATTCCTAGTCGTCCGCGCCACCGCCCGCCAACGCCCTCGCTGGCAGATTCCGAGTACCGCGCGCTTGCTCGTCAACTGCACGCCGATGGTTCCGAGATCGCGCCACACGGCCTGAATGAGGCCGGCCAGATTGACCGCGAAGTGTTCCGGGATGCCCTAGCGAGCATCGCGCGCGACTTTCAGCCGCGCACGTGGATTGATCACGGGGTCTCGCTGCCGCACTGCTACAGCATGGGAGGCGCAGACCCCGATACCTACGACCTTCTGGCAGCCTTGCGCCATGTCGGTATCACTGCGCTTTGGGCCTATCACGACGCGCCCGCCGAACCGGCCGAGTCGCTAAACCTGCTCGATCCCTGCAACGGCACGCGGACGCAAGCCCGGTATCTGTTCACACATCTCGGTCGACGTGAGTGGTCGATTGCCGCGCACTATCTGCGGACGGGTGTCCGGAATGCCACTGTCCTGAGTCGGTTGCAACCCGTGGTCGATACCGCGTTCACCGGGGGCCGAGAGCTCTACATGAGCCTGCGCGAGGGCAAGCCTGCTTCCCAAATACTGGCGCGCGGGCTTCGGGCGGTGCGACGGTTTGGGCGAGCAGTGCTCGCGCCCGTCAAACAACCCACTCACCAGCGCAGTGAGTTGCTCGCGCTCGCGCCGGTGGTCTACCCGGAGCGTGCGGCTCCGGTTCGCTCAATGACACCAGACGAGCCCCTGCTGTTCGTCACTCAAGAAGTGGTCCACACCAGCGATGCTTATCGACCCGATACCCTTCAAAGGCTCATTGGCGAGCGTGGTCTTCACATCGGGCACTGCTATCTCACCAATCGGCTTCCCTATCTGGCCGGACTCTTTGATCCGAATCCCGGGCCTCCGCAACTGACCAAGGGTTGGCTCCAGTTCCTCGACGCATTGGAGGCAACGGTCCGCGACGGTTTGGTCTGGAATCCAGCCATGGGCGAGCTGGCTGAGTGGCTCCGCATCTTACAACTCGTGGCCGTAGTGCCGATCTCGCCGCGCCGGATCCGGCTGGAAAACCCCCTCGCTCGGACCATCTCCAAATTCACGTTGCTCCTGCCCAATGACGTCGAACCGAACTCGATCCGCTGGAACGACGCCGGGGCCAGCGGATGGCGTCGGTGGAGCGACTGGCTTTCTGTGTGGGGCGACCTTCCCCCAGCTGCCAGCACGATCATTGACTGGTAATGGGTGATAGGATCCCAGCTCCACCAAGACCACTGCTGTTCAGTCGCCACGCACGCGCTCGGTCCCCGGGAGGCGGTTACGCGCAAGATCAAGCAGAAACGCCAGGCGTCCTCGAACGAAGCTCCGCTGGTCTGATCGGTCGCCAGGGCGCAGCGTGGAAAGAGCCTGAACCGCAGTGTCCAGCGTGTACGCGTAGGCGAAGTACGCGACATCAAGCCAGGACCGATCGGGCAGGCAGGTCCGGTGGATATGATAGGCATTCCGGGCGCTGTCGTACGCCATTGCACGGGAGTCGGGTCGGCCGCTGGCGTCCCGGAGGTGCTCCAGCCGCGCCTGGGCCGCCATAACGAGTCTGCCGCGCGTCCGCGCGCGCAGGCTGAACTCGAGATCCTCCCCGTTGGCGTAGCCGCTAAAGCCCTCGTGGAAGCCGATCGCACGTGCGACCTCCGTGCGCCACATCGTGGCGCCGCCAGGGAGCCACTCCCCTTCCAGCACGCCCTCCGTCCGGGTCGCAAAGCCCCACGGAATAGACATGCCGGACCGACAGTAACGACCCGGGGCCAGCGTCGGCACGATGCCGAGCAGCCGGCGCACCCGCCAGTGAAGTGGCGGCCTGGTCCGCTCGTTGACGATACATGCAACGGCACCAACTGGATGGGGCTCGAGTGTGCGATGAGCAGTCTCGAGCTCGTGCAGACAGTCAGGATCGAGTACCATGTCATCATCGAAGAAGGCAACCAGGTCCGTCTGCACGAGGCGAAGGGCCACATTTCGCTGCCGCGTGAGGCCCCGTAACGGGCCGCCTACTCGGACGTACAGAAGTCGGTCTCCGAGGGCCCAGGGCGCGGGGTCCGAGCAGGCCGTTGCTTCCGTTTCAGCGTCCGGGCTGGCATCGATCACCAGAACTTCGTCGGGTAGACGCGTTTGCATGGCGATCGATTCGAGTAAGCGACGAAGGCTCGAAGGCCGACGGTAGGTACAGACCGCCACGCTGACACCTGGACGCAATGGTGGCTCAAGAGGAGGTAGCGCGACGGATCTCGCGAGCGCTCCGTGTCCCCGCACGCATCGTACTACGTTAGGCTCGATCAGCGTTGCGGTGCACACGGCGCGGTATGGGGCGACGCAGACCTCCGACTGCGGGTCGATGCGTCCTTCCGGTCACGCAACCCAGGTGATGGGTTGAATCACCAGCGACCAGAAGTTTGAGAAGAAGTGTTGCTGCCAATACCAATACATGCCTCCCGCGATAGGTCCCTTTCAATCGGGACCGGGCGGCCTGATGCGACAACATTTCGACGAGTGGGTCTTAGCTAAGCAAGAAATAGACCGAGCATAAGATGGAGACGAAAGGTCCGCGCCCGCTAGGGAAGAGCGGAAAAGGATGGTTCGGGATTCCCCTTGAAGCGACCCCGCAACGTTGCGATGAAGCCTCAGAATGCGGAAAGTGTGTGCGACGTACCCTCACGCACCTCCACGGAAGACGTTATACTCGCTCAGACGATAAGCTCGCTGCCGGCGGGCGTCGCTGCCAATACTCCTAACGCCGCTCTCCCAGGGGACACTGGTTTTCCAGCCAGCACTGGGGTTGATGGCGGCCGAACGGCGGGAGATCCCGATTTGACCGGGATGCTGGGACAGCACCTGGCCGCGCTTTTCACGCCGCCCAAGCGATGGGTCTATCGGCTATGGGGCCAACCCGACGTGCACGCGCGGCAGAAGTGGCGCTTACTCTGGCCCGCACTGCGGAGCGTTTCGCCAGAGCGGCTGTATGTCGTAGACGCCGGCTGTGGCGCCGGCCTTTGGACCCTGGAACTCGCCGCTCGCTGTCCAGCGTGGCGAATCGTCGGCCTCGATCGCGATCCCAAGGCGATCGCTCTGGCGGAGCGGTCGCGAAGTCAACTCGCTCTCGCCAACGCGACTTTTGTCGAAGCTGACTTCCTCGAGTACACGCCATCGACGCCGGCCGATATCGTGCTCAGCGTGGCGGCAGCCCACTACCTTGCGGACGCAGGACGCGGCCCGGAGCTTTTTGCGACATTCAGCCGGTGGCTCCGGGGCGGTGGGCGCCTTGTCCTGCTCGCACCTCGGGCCACTGCAGAAATCCCCAGGTGGCGGTCACTACCACCACCGTTCCATAGTCGGGCGGTGTTCACCGCCAAGCAGTTGCGCACGCTTTGTGACGACGCAGAGCTCAGGATACTGAGCCTCGCGCCCGGGGTGGGACGGTGGGGCGTCCTCGCAAAGCAGATCAATTGCGCCGTCGCCGACCTCAGGCCACTTGTCGCGATGACCTATCCTCTCCAGATCGCGCTTGATGCCATCGATGCAGAATGGCAACCGGCCGGTGATGCGGCGTCCGCTGCATGGGTGTTGATCGCGGAACGCTCGCTCAAAGAAGAGCAATCCACGATGGTGACCGCCTGAGGGTCGGTCATCCAGAGAGCGAAACCAGCTAGCCAGTCGGTGGGACATGTTCTTGTTGCGGCAGTCAACGCATCGAATGGTCTTCCAGTACCATCCGCGGATCGGTCATATCTACGTGCCCGGCCTCAACGCGCGTATCCCGAGCGAAACGGGCGGGTATCTGATCCGAACCAACTCCGATGGGTTTCGGTCGGATCTCGAATTCGAGCAACGACGAAGAGGCCGGCCCCGCATTCTGTTCTTGGGTGATTCCTTCACAGCCGGAGATGGCTGTGACAATGCCCAACGGTTTCCGGAACTAGTGGGAGAAGCTCTCGATGCTGAGGTCTACAACTATGGACTCTCCGGCTCGGGCACCGACCAACAATTGTTGATCTTCAAGGAGTTCGCGAGCAAGGTCGACGCCGATCTTCTCGTGCTGTGCATTGTGGTGCACAACATTGATCGGATCGCGATTTCCCACCGGGAGTCGATCGATCGTGTGAGCGGCAAGCGCATTCTCGTACCCAAGCCCTATTTCACGCTGGAGAACGGGGACCTGCATTTGCATCACGTTCCGGTTCCCCTCCAACGCCCGCACCTCGATACAGTGACCGACGATCGATTTAGGATTGGCGATCAGCGCCCGACCTGGCTTCAACGGGCCCTGGAGGCTTATCGCCACGATCCACGGTTCGCGACGCTGCGCCGCCTCGCAGGCGATCCGGAGACAGAGTTGGCCATCCGCACGCGCTCGCAAGTGCTGCGGTTGAGTCGCTTCCAGCCACATCCGGACTATGAGTCGGCCGATAGCGGTGGCTGGCGTCTAATGAAAGCCCTTGTGGGAGAGTTCGCGACGGGCGGTCTGCCCGTGCTGATCCTGCCGATTCCCACCTACTACTTCTACCTGTACGAGCTCGCGCCCATCTATCAAGAACTCTACGAAGGATTGGCCGACCCGGCCAAACAGATCCACGTCACGGATCTGACCTCTCCACTTCGAGCGCTGCCGTTGCAGGAGCGACTCGTCGTCACCTTAAGACAAAACGGCCACTTCTCCCAGGAGGGGAACCGGCGGATTGCGGGCCTCATCTCCCACGAGATCCTGAAGCGCGAACTTCTGCCACGCCGGCGCAGCGTTCAGATTCGCACAACCGACGCGAACCAACCGAATCCGCGACCGCTCTCCATACTCGGAATTTCGTGTTTCTATCACGATTCGGCTGCGTGTCTGGTTCAAGACGGCAGGATCATCGCTGCTGCCGAGGAAGAGCGATTCACGAGAAAGAAGAATGACCGCGGGTTTCCGCATCAGGCAATCAACTATTGCCTCGAAGAGGGGCGGATCCATCAGCAGGACCTGGCTGCCGTGGTGTATTACGACAGCACGCCCATGACGCTGGAGCGCCTTCTGCACACTCAAGTGGCCGTCGCCCCCGAGGGCGAGGAATCCTGGCTTCGCGTCATGCCTTCCTGGACACTTTCGAGGCTACGTCTCCCCTCGCTCATCCGAGACTACCTCAAGTACAAGGGGCCTCTGCTGCATGAGGAACACCATCGCTCCCATGCGGCCAGTGCCTTCTACCCGTCGCCCTTTGACCAGGCCGCGATACTGACTGTTGATGGCGTCGGTGAGTGGGCTACTGCCACCATCGGGTTCGGCTCAGGCGGAGACATCCGGATTCTCAGGCAGATGAACTTTCCGCACTCACTCGGGTTGTTGTACTCGGCATTCACTCAGTTCACTGGATTCAAGGTCAACTCGGGCGAGTACAAGATGATGGGATTGGCGCCGTATGGTGAGCCGAAATACGTGCAGACGATCCTAGACCATTTGGTCGACATCAAAGCGGACGGCTCGGTCGAGCTCAACCTCGAATACTTCGATTTCCTTTCCCAGCCTTCCATGACCAACCATCGGTTCGCCGAGCTCTTTGGCGGACCAGCGCGAAAGCCGGATGGTTGGATCACCCAGCGTGAGATGGATATTGCCCGCTCGGCACAGGCGATCACCGAGGAATGCATTCTCCGCATGGGGCGGTACGCACATCAGCTGACCGGCGCGAGTCGCCTGTGTCTTGCCGGCGGGGTGGCGCTCAACTGCGTGGCAAATGGGCGCCTCCTCCGCGAAGGTCCCTTCGAAGAGATCTGGATTCAGCCTGCCGCCGGCGATGCCGGGGGAGCGCTGGGGGCGGCCCTGGATGCGTACCATACTTACTTCCGCTGCCCTCGGGTACGATCTGCCGCTGAGCGGCCGCTCCAAGGAGGATCGTACTGGGGGCCCGGATTCAGCGATGAGGAAATCAGGGCATTTCTTGAGACCCATGGTTACCCGCATCGCGTGTTGAAGCCTGAGGTGGTCGCGACCGAAGGCGCTCGTCATCTAGCGGCCGGCAAGGTAGTAGGATACTTCGCCGGCCGGGTGGAACTCGGGCCTCGCGCGTTGGGGGCGCGATCGATTCTGGGGGATGCGCGCAGCGAAGAAATGCAAGCAAAGCTCAACTTGAAGATCAAGTACCGAGAGTCTTTCCGCCCCTTCGCACCCACAGTCCTGGCCGAGCGCGTTTCTGATTTCTTTGAGTTGGAGTGCGAGAGCCCTTACATGCTGCTTGTCGCTCCAGTGAAGGATGAGCGGCGCCGGGCATTCACGCGGCCTCCGGGCGATGATCTCACTGAGATCGTCCGCCAGCCACGCAGCGACATTCCTGCCGTCACGCACGTGGACTATTCAGCCCGGGTGCAGACCATCTCGCGGCCCGATCATCCGGCGTACTACGACCTAATCCGTGCTTTTCAAGACCTCACCGGCTGTTCCGTCATCGTGAACACCTCCTTTAACGTTCGTGGGGAACCCATCGTGTGTACCCCATACGACGCATATCGTTGCTTTATGCGAACAGAGATGGACGTGCTCATGCTGGGAAATGCGCTTCTGATCAAGGAGGAGCAGCCTTTGTGGCCGGAGGCCAAGGGTCATGTTGAGCGCGATGCGGAAGATCCTCCGATTGCGCCCCCAGGGGCACTGTTGAAAGCCCTAAAAAGAACGTACTCCGAGGCTTTTCTTCCGATTGCCACCCAGCTGCGTACGAACGGACACGCCCGAATCGATACGACGTTTCGTCGGTCGGCCAGCACTTGGCGGGAGCACAGTTTCCCCGCAACGCGGGAGGAGATTTTCTCACTTCCATCAGCGTGGGATACTCCGGATGGCGACCCCGAGCAGGTAGCAGCGGCCCTCAGCCAATACTGGACCCCCGAGCCGGCACGAGAGGCACTCCGGCAAATGCTCGTCAAGCTGTTGCGGCTGAGCCGCCGGTTTCTGGAAACATCCCAGGTGGAAGAGCGCGTCCCGGACTCAGTGTACGTGCTCTACTGACGGGCAGCGGCATTCAGGCGCGTCGAGGCTTCTGCCCCAGACGAAATCTCCGGCGCTTCGCCCCGCAATCGGGCGGGAAGCATTCAAGATGGCAGAGATGCTAAGACAACTCTGCACATCGGCAGCACGTCGGAGTCAAAGCTGACGCGCGGCCAATTTGCGTCCGGGGTCAATTGCAGCCAGGGCTAGATCGACGTCGTCCCACGACAAACTGCATGGGGCCGGCACCGAGCAGTCGACCATAGACCGCGCCGGCTTCCTGTCCGAGTCGCCACACCATTTCCTTCACGGCCCCCCCTGTGATGGTTTCTCTCCACATCGGCCAGGGAACGAGCGGCAAATGGAAGGTCCCACTCTTCTCTACCTCGAGTCCCGCGGCCGAGGCGAGCTGCGCGAGCGCAGCTG
>JBKPOS010000013.1:0-80724 GCA_046733215.1 Gemmatimonadota bacterium | reverse complement strand
AGGCCGAGACACTGCGGCGTGAGACGATGGCGCGCCTCGAGCAACTCCTGGCCGCACGTCGGTCCGAGCTGATGCATCCCGCGCCTGAGCGGGCAATTCGACTGGCGGTGGCCGTGATTGCGCTCGCGCTCCAGAGCGTGGTGCTGAGCGACCGCAGTGGCCCCGCGGAAATGATCACGCTGAGCCCGGGAACGGCGGCCGAGCTCAGCGCGATGGTGGCAGGTTACCTGGGTCTCAAGTAATCGGCATCATCCAGCCGTGCCGATCCTCAGCTCTGGCGTACTGAATGCCCGTCAGCGCTTCGTTCAGTCGTTGCGCAACGGCGCCGGCCTTGCCGTCACCGATCGTGAGCGCCCCGTCGGGGAAGCCGAGCAGTCCGACCGGTGAGATGACCGCGGCGGTTCCGGTTCCGAACACCTCCGCAAGATCGCCATGCGCGTGGGCGTGTCGCAGCTCGTCGATCGATACCCTGCGCTCCGTCACCTTGGTGCCCCAGTCGCGCAGCAGCCGAAGCACGCTGTCCCGGGTGATGCCGGCCAGGAACGTATCGTCCAGTGGCGGCGTAAGCACTTCGTCGCCGATCCTGACGAACAGATTCATGGTGCCGACCTCTTCGATCCAGCGATGCTCCAGCGCGTCGAGCCACAGTACCTGGTCGAAACCCCGCTGTTTGGCTTCCTCCGCCGCGGGAAGACTGGCGGCGTAGTTGGAGGCGGCCTTCACGCCCCCGAGTCCGCCCGGCGCAGCGCGCACGTGCCGCATCTCCACCCAGATCTTGACCGGATCCTTCTTCGAGCTGTAATACCCGCCTACCGGTGACAGCAGTACGAAGTAGGTGTAACGCTCGGCCGGGCGAACGCCGAGAAACGCCTCGCTCGCGATCATCGTCGGCCGGATGTAGAGTGCGGTCCCTGAGCCGCGGGGCACCCAGTCCTGCTCGACCCGGATCAGCTCGACAATCGACTCGTGCAGCCAGCCTGGATCGATCGGCGGCATGCACAGTCGCCTGGCACTCCGGTTGAGCCGGGCGCAATGATCGTCCAGGCGGAACGTGCGGATGCGGCCGTCGGTCCCACGGAACGCTTTGAGGCCGTCGAAGATAGCCTGCGCGTAGTGCAGCACAGCGGCAGCCGGCTCGAGCCCGAGCGGCTCATTGGGGACGATCCGTGCATCGTGCCACCCATGGTCGGGGGCAAAGTCCATCACGAAGACGTGATCCGTGAAGTACCGGCCGAAGCCCAGTGCGTCTTCCGCCGGCTTGGGCTTGAGCGTCGGCGCCTTTCGGATCGCGATGTCGAGCGTCATGTTGCCCTTTCCCTCTCAGGTGCCAGCATGAACAAATATCCCCTCGAACGCAGCAGCGATAGCGGCAGATTCCCCTGGCTACGACCGGCACAGTTGAGCGTGCTGAGGCTGCTTGCGTTGCTCGGGGCCGTCGGCCTGGCAGGGGCGGCGCTCCTGTTCAGCGTTGTCTGGGCCAAGGAAGGCTTCGGCCGGGAGGACCTGCCTCGCTGCGCGATCGGGTTGCTCATCCTCCTGAGTGCTCAGCTCTCCTGGTGGCTGCTGTGTCGCAGGCTCGCTCCACCCGCATCGGCGACTGTGCTCGGAGTCGGCATCGGCGTGCTACTGCTGCCGTCGCTCATCTATGCGGCATTCGGGATCCGGACCGTCGTAAACACGTTTCGAGGCAATTGGCTGTCCCGTCGCGCGTCAGTGCGATCGTATCGTGAAGCTGCCATTGTCTGGCACGATTTCGACGGCCCGGTCGGGCTCGCCCTCGAGCTGGACCTCGACGTCCCGGCTCGGCTTCAGGGCAATCTGCTCCCGCCAAGGCTGGCGTACACCGATAGCAGCGGCTTCAGCGCGGACGACTATTTCTCGTCCCCCTTCTATCAGTTCGAGGGACGGCAATTGACCCAGCCAGTGTTTCAGGCGATCGACCCTGTCCTCGAGCGGGCTCGCCTCGCGAGTGGAAAGCCCGTGCACCTCAGTTATCGCCTCTATCCTGGCTATGTGCGACGACTCGATCCAGGTCTCCGGGTCTGCATCGACACGGCCGCCGTAGAGCGCTCCAGCCGCGATCGCGAGTCGCAATCCACTCGATCCCTTGCCGCGAGCTGGCTCTTCGCCGGCCCCGGCGGTCTCACCGTGGATTTGAGTCCCACGCTTACCAGGGAATTGCGACGCCAAAGTCGCTGGGCGACCACGCCTGCCGGGTGGGATTCCCTGCTTCAGCGGCTGACGCCGCCATTTCTGACTGGCGCAGGTTACGTCGCTTGCAAGGCGCAGACGCAGGTTTGGGCCGGCGAGCAGTGCTGGTGTGCGCCGGCGCAGCGGTAAACCCGGCGAGCGAAGCGCTCACTCCCGGCTGGGAAACGCGTGATGCCGGCAAATCCGTTCGAGCTGTTGCAGGTGCCGCTGCTCGTGCACGATGGGTATGGCGAAGCAGTCGCCCAGGTTGAGACGAATGAGCTGGCTCACCGGTGATCTGGTCCTGCTCCGCGCGAGATCGAATCGGCTCGCGGTGTCCACCAGCTCCACCAGTGCACGTTGACCGTGCAGGAAGGCCTCGAGCACTCCGGGCCGGGCCACCGGAGCAGGCTGGTACATCCGAGGTGCCGGCAGTTTTCGCGTGCCGGGTGTGATACTGCGGGCAAGCCAGCTACCCAGCAGGCTCGGCCGCCAGTCCGGGTCGTCAGTGGGAAGGCGTGCCTGGGCATGGTACATGGCAGTTCTGATGCGGTCGACGTAGCTATCGTTTGCGAGGCAGAGATGCTCGAGCAGCTGGCCCGCGCCCCAGCCACCCTCGGGCGGCGACCAGTCGAGCTGCCGGCGATCGAGCGGGCTGGCCAGCTCGCCGATCCGCTGACCAAGCTGGGCGAGTTCCGTGAGCCACTGCGACCGCTGTACCGATTGGCGAACGGCTGCTGTCATTGCGCCGATGTGGTGCTGTCGAGCGCGATCGCGCCGTTCCTCGCTGCCAGTAACACGCTCGGGAAGAAAGGCCCGATCCGGTCGATCCGATCGAACACGGCCAGCACGCCGACCATTCCCCGGGTGCGATTGACCCAGGGGAGAAATCCGCCTGCGCCCGGGCTGGTGAGCAGCAGGGCCCGGCCCGTAGTCGAGTCTACCACATCCCGCCAACAGCCGAGCCCATATGTCTGGTCGCCGCCATGTGGTGAAATGCGTGCGGTCACCCCGACCGTCTCATCTCGGGTCATTTCTTCGATCATGGCCTCGGAAAGCACCCGCTTGTTCCCGTGCATACCGTTGTCGAGCACCATCTGAAGAAAGGTCACGTAATCCGCCGCGGACGAGAAAACCTGGCCTTCGGAGAGCATCGGGTTCGCGGTGTTGCCGTAACCCGTGTGCTCCAGCGCGAGCGGCTGCGCCAGCCGAGTGGCAAAGACCTGAGCCCAGGTGGCGCCTGCCGCGACTTCAGCCACGCGACCCGCCACGCTGTAGGAGGCGCCACCATAGGCGAACTCTTTTCCGGGCGGCGCGGAGAGGGTGCTCTTTTCCGCGATCTGATGGACGCAGTCGTCCAGTTGAAGCTGCGCCTGGAACATGCAGGGCAAGTAGTTGGGAAGTCCCGACGTGTGCGACAGGAGCTGGCGAACGGTGATCGTTTTCTTGTCTCCCTTGAAGTACGGGAGATAGTGTGACACCGGGTCGTCGAGCTTGAGCTTGCCCTCGTCCACTAAGGCGAGAATCGCAGCGGCACTGATCCACTTGGCGGCCGACACGATCGGCATCATCGTCTCGGGACCGAACCGCCCCACGTACGCCTCGCAAACCGTCTTGCCTTTGAGGTGGATGATGAGCGCGGCGCCGTCGAGCTTGAGGTCGTCGACCATCTTCCGCACCGTGTCAGCCACGGGCTGGAACGCGGGAATGCAGGGAGCCTGGGCAAGGGCGTCCGGAGCCCCAGCGAGCGCAATCGAGGCCACCAGAGGCAGGAATCGCATGCAAGCCCTACGGAGCCGCCGCCAGCCGAGTTGCGAGATGGCGACGGAGCGGCAGGTGATCAGCGCCGACGACTCAGGGCACGAAACCGGAAGCAGTCTACCGTGTGATCGTTGACCATCCCGACGGCCTGCATGAAGGCGTAGCAGATGGTTGACCCGACGAAGCGAAAGCCTCGGCTCGAGAGATCCTTGGTCAGGGCGTCCGACTCTGCCGTGCGGGCCGGCACCTGGGCCATCCGGCGCCAGCGGTTTACCCTGGGGCGTCCTCCCACGAAGCGCCACACATAGGCATCGAACGTTCCGAACTCGTTTGCCACCTCGAGGAACGCCTGGGCGTTGGTGACCGTGCTTTCCACTTTGAGCCGATTGCGAACGATGCCCGGATCCTCGAGCAGGCGCGCAACCCTCCGGGCCGTGAAGCGGCTCACCCGAGCCGGATCGAAGCCCTCGAACACCTCCCGATAGCGGGCCCGCTTCCGAAGAATCGTTTCCCAGCTCAACCCGGCCTGGGCTCCTTCGAGGATCAGGAACTCGAACAGGAGCTTGTCGTCGTGGACCGGTACTCCCCACTCTGCATCGTGATAGGTGATACCCAGCTCGGTGCGCGCCCAGGCGCAGCGCACCGCAGTGGTCACTTCGGAGCGCTCTTGGCTGCCTTCTTCCTTCGCGGCCGCCGCTTCCCGTACGTGCCGCGATAAACTTTGCCCCGCCGTGACTTGCGATCGCCCTTGCCCATGACAGCTCCTTACAGCCGCACTCCTTGCGGCGCGGTGAGAGTGGGGTCTTCCACGTTACCTGTGTTGCGGACGCCGGCTGGCTCGAACAGCAGAACCTCGACCTCCTCATCGGCAACGGTCCGATGCTCTACGCCGTGAGGCACGACGAGTAGCTCACCCGGCCCAAGCTCGACGGATCTGTCGACGAAGTCGACCCGGAGCCGCCCGCGTACCACGAGAAACAGCTCATCCTCGGTTTCATGATGATGCCAGACGAACTCACCCCGGCATTTTACCAGCTTCACTTCCTGGCCGTTGAGCTCGCCGACGATCTTAGGCCGCCAGTGCTCGTGAATCTGAGAGAGCTTCTGCGACAGATTGACCTTGTCCACCCGCGTCAATCCTCCCGGGTGTAGGCGCCTTCCATGAACGGGAACCAGTTGGTCCCGTCGGGAGACACCTGCATGCGGTACGTGTAGGATCGGCCGCCGAACTCGAACACCGCTCGAGTCATCCCCTGGGGGCCGTCGTTGACCAGGGTCAGTGCTTCTCCCTCGAACTGACCCCGAAACTCGCTGGGCGGAAGACCGAGTGAGTCGAACCAATGCAGCGTGTAGGCGCCGTCCTCACCGTCCCACCGGAAGATTCCGTGTCCGCGAAACCTGACTTTGCCGTCCCGTTCCTGCTCATAGTCCTGGACCACGGCGAACCCGTCGAGCGCGCGCTGGTTGTGCACTCGCGCGATGGCGCTTCCTCCCTGAGTGTCGAACGGCGATGGGTAGAGTCGCTCCTCACCTTTCCATGAACCGACCAGCCGATCCAACCGTCGATGCGCTTCCGTCACCACGGGCATTGCCATCGTCACCATCGTCACCCTCCTGGTTGAGCGGTCAAGCCGCTCGCCAATCTGAGTCGGTTCCATAGAACCCGGAAGGGGCGAACGGAGCAGGTCACCCGAGCATGCTTATTGCCCCGCCCATCGTGTGGTGCGCGCAATTCCACGCGTCAAGTCCGTCTCTTGCCGAGTGTTTGGACCGGAGGCCAAATGCGCACGAGCTGGTCGGCCCTGCTATGGCTGCTCGCAGCTTGCGGCAATCCCGCCGGCCCAGGCAACTCCGATCCTGCAACAGGCACGCCTTCGCCCTCGACGCCCACGCCGAATACGTCGGTGGTCACCCTAGGCGGATGCCAGGTCTTTCCCGGCGACAACGCCTGGAATCGTGACGGAGCGCGGACCCGGTTGACCCCGCGTCGTCGGCCCTCCTGTCGCAGATGTCTCCTGATAGCGCTTTGCACCTCGACCTCGGGACGACGGAGGAGTACTACGGAATCCCCTTCGTCGTAGTCCCGGCATCGCAGGCGGTGGTTCCAATCAGCTTCGGGACCGATGGAGCCGACTACTCCGACGAGAGCGATCCCGGCCCGATGCCGATCCCGCTGGATGTGCCCATCGAGGGAGGAAGCACGGCCAACCCGAATCCCTCGTCGGGAGATCGGCACGTGCTGGTGGTGCAGCAGGGAGACTGCGTTCTTTACGAGCTGTACAATACCGTCCGGACCGGCAGTGGCTTCATGGTGAGCTCGTCGGCTCGATGGGACTTGAAGATCAATGCGACTCGTCCCGCCGGCTGGACCTCGGCCGACGCCGCGGGGCTTCCCATTCTACCCGGGCTCCTGAAGTACGAGGAAGTCGCCGCGAACAATCTGACGCACGCGTTGCGGTTTACCGTGCCGCGTGCCCGGCGGGCATACATGGCGCCGGCCGGCCACTGCGGCCAATACGCGGATCCCAGCCTTCCGGGCTACGGCCTGCGAGTCCGCTTGCGCCCCGACTTCGATCTCTCCCCTTACACCGGTGATGCTCTGGTGATCCTCACGGCGCTCAAGAAGTACGGCCTCATCTTCGCCGATCAGGGAAGCGCCTGGTATGTGACGGGAACGTCAGACCCGCGCTGGGCGGATGCTCTGGATCAGCTGCGGCAGCACAAGGTGCACGGCCGCGATTTTGAGGTTGTGCAAATGGGATCCATCACGAGCTGCTGATGGACGACGGCTCCTCCACCGCGTGCACCAGCTCGTCGTAGAGGTGTGCGGCGGTCGCAGGGCGATCGTCCCGATTCCTCGACAGGGCACGAACGATTACCCTGGAAAGCTCCATCGGGACGTCTTCCGACACCTCGTGAGGTGGCAGCGGATCCTGCGCCAGTTTTACACCCACCAGAGCAAGCGCCGAGTCCGCCTCGTGGGGCCGCCGGCCGGTGAGACACTCGTAGAGCACCACGGCCGCGGCGTAAAGATCCACCCGTGGATCCACCGGCTCGCCCAGCAGCTGCTCCGGCGCCATATAGTCCGGTGTCCCGATCACGAGGCCCGTCTGCGTCATTGCTTTCTGGCGCTCGACCGGCCGCGCGATACCGAAGTCCATCACCTTCACCAAACCGTCGGCCGCGACCATGATGTTCTGCGGCTTGATATCGCGGTGAATGATTCCTTCCTCGTGTGCCGCTTCCAGCGCTCGGCAGAGTTGCTTGCCGACTGACACCGTCGCGCTCACTGGAAGCCGGTGCCGCGCCTGTATCAGATCCCTGAGCGGCGTTCCGGCCACGAACTCCATCGTGACGTAGTACAGTCCCTCAGCCTCTCCGAAATCGTGCGTGCGGGCAACGTTGCGATGCGAGATCCGACGGGCCAACCGGACTTCATCCTTGAAGCGCTCGATCGCCATGGGGTCGATGGCCAGCAGATCGGTGCGAACCAGCTTCACGGCCACCACGTCGTCCAGCTCACGGTCACGCGCCTTGTATACCACTCCCATGCCGCCCTGCCCCAGCGCGGCGAGAATCTCGTAGCGTCCCGCGAAGACTTGTCCCGGAGCAATTCGCCCATCAGTCAAGCCTCCGCCCACCGCTACAGTGCGCTCTGGGCCGGCGAGTGAGAGTCCCCGCTGCTCTTCGCGCTCGCGCAGCAGATTCACCAGCGACTGCTTCTCACGCAGCTCGGCCAGGAGCACCCCGAACGCTTCGGCCAGCTGTCCGATCTCATCGGGGCCTGTGGTTTCGATGGGCGTCGCATAGTCGCCTTCGGCAGCCCGCCGGGTCGCCGCGACGAGGCCCAGCACCGGACGGCTGATCCGATGGGCGACGAGATACGAGAAGGCTCCGGCCAGCAGCAGGCCGGCCAGCCCGGCGAAAACGATGCGGATCGTGAGGTCGCGGAATCCGGCCAGCTCGAGCGCCCGGCTCCGAAGCGCAACAAATCCGCCGAGCGGGGTGCCTCCCGCCGAGAGCAGCGCGCCTCCCTGGCCGACAAAGGCCTCATTGCGTAGCGATACTTCGGCGCGGGGTAGGTTAGCCTCCGGCATCTCGGCTGTCCCCGCTGGAGCCACGGTGGTGTCGCTCGCGCGCGACCCGTAACGCTGGATGAAAGCGGAAAGCGCCGGATCACGCGGGAGTGTGGAGGCTGCAACGCGCGCGTGACCGGCCGAATCAAGCGCAAAGAACACCACGTCGCTCGCGGTCACCTGCTTCACCGCGCTCGCCAGCGTGCTGTCGATCGTCTTTGCAGCCATGAGTGCGCCGCGCACGACATGGGGACCGGCGCCGGGAATCGGCACGGCGACGGCCTGAAACAGGATCGAATCGCCAGAGACACCGAAGCCGGCGCGCATATCGCCTTCCAGTGCGCCCGCAATCAGCGGCGAACGAGCCAGCTGCACAGGAGGGGCCTGCGGCTCATCACTTCGGGCCAGCCGTACGCCGGAGGCGTCGGTGATCTGCACGAAGGTGGCGCCCAGCAGGTGCGCGGCCTCGAGCGACTGGTCCAGCATGTCCCCCGGGGCGGGGTTCTCGAGCAGCGCGCGAAAGTTGGGATTCTGGACGAAGACGGCGGCGCTCTGGGACAGGCTCCGACGGTCTCCTTGAAGAAACGTGACCACCAGCTCGCGGGTCCGGGCAAGGCTTCGGTCGAGCTCGGTGCCGGCAGTGCGTCGGACCGACGCCCAGGCGAGCAACAGCGTTCCAAGCAGCACTAGGGCAACGACGCCGGCGGCCCCGAGAAAGATCCGCCAGGTGAGGCCGCTAGTACCGCTCGTCGTCGTCACTCGCCGCGTAGTCTTGGCCGAACTTGTTCTTGTGCTGAACGGGTCGGTAGCCGCGGGCGTCGAGCACGGCCGCCAGACCCTGGAGGCCGGCGGCCGGCACTTCGAGCGACTGCGTGGTCTCGCCACCGCGCTCGTGCCAGGCGTGGAGCATGTAGCGCCCCGCTGGGACCGAGGGGATGGTGAACGACCCGTCCGCCCCGGGCTGCGTGTAGTACGGGCTCGCCACCGCCACCACGAAGGCACTCATACGCGAGTGAATGTTGCAGTAGATGGCATAGACCCCCGACTTGCGAAACTGATTTTTCGACGACTGGCCTCGCGGAGTGAGGCCGAGATCGAAGGGGCCGGCGCTAGAGTTGGAGAATACGTTATGCCTGAAAGGGTCCTTGTTCGGAAAGGCAACCGACGTGCCCGCGGGAACGACCTGCACGTGCGGTATGAACGTCTTGTCATGCATGGCGATTTCGGCCTCGCCGTCGCGAGCCGGGCCGATGGCGCTGCCGGACGTCTCGAGGTATATAACAGCGGTCGCGAGGTCCTTCGTCGTTTCACCCTCGCGCTCCTGAATTGTCACCTGTCCGCTGACCGATCCCTGGGCTCTGAGCGCGCCCGGGGCCAGCATCGCCCACAGGACGACGGCCGCAATTTTCGATCTGGCCTGCCGCATGCCCCGCAACGTACTACCCCGCTTGGGTGCGTCAAGCAGGATTGCTGTCCTCGCGTTAGCTACGCTGCTGAGCGGCACCCCGACTCTTGCTGCGCAGCAAACCGATTCCGCTGCAACATCGCGCGATTCACTCGAAGAGCGACTCCGGCGCGCCGAGGAGGCGATCGAGCTCCTGCGGCGCCAGCTGGAGACTCAGGCGGCATCGGAGGTGCGGACCAAGAGCCGCGTTCAATTCGAGTTGTTCGGCCGGGTATTGGTCAACACGTTCTACAACAGCGGCCGGGCCAACGTAGTGGACGTTCCCCAGTTCGTCCTGACGGACGCGGGTGCCCCGACTCGGGACGGCAGCTTCAGCGCTGCGGTACGGCAGACGCTAGTAGGCGGCGCGATTCACATTTCGAACGTGCTGGGCGGTCGATTCACCGGCGACCTCGCACTCGACCTGTTCGGCGCTACGCAATCGAATCCGTCGCGCACTCTTCCCGTGGTCCGGCTTCGCACGGCCCGAGCAATCCTTCAATGGGACCATGCGAGGATTCTCGTCGGTCAGGAAGACCCGGTGTTCATGGGGGTGAACCCCATAAGCTTGGCCTCCGTTGGAACACCCGACTTCGTAACCGCGGGCAATATCTGGCTCTGGCTGCCTCAAATCAGGGTGGGTGCAGAAGCCGGTGATCGGATGCGGGTGGGCGCCGAAGTCGCAGCGCTGGCGCCGGTGAGTGGCGAGCCCAACACTCTTACCGATCCTGATCCCGCCGATCTGGCCGAGGCGTCGGGTCGTCCTTTCCTCCAAGGCCGGGTGTACCTCCGTTGGGGAGAACAGGGGCGAACAAGCGAAATCGGGATTGCGGGCCATCGCGGATGGTTCTCGAATAGCGGAACTGCGGGTCCCATAATCGCCGGCGAGGGCGACCTGCTCAACAGCGAAGGAATCGCTCTGGACACCCGAGTCTCCCTCACCCGTTGGATCGAGTTGCGCGGAGAGATGTATAGAGGAAAGCTGCTGCGCGGCTTGGGTGGCGGCGGCATCGGCCAGAACTTCGGCGCGGTGGACCCCGCGACGAGTCAGCGCGACATCCTCCTCGACACTGGCGGCTGGGCCCAGCTGAACATCCGTCCCAGCCTGCTCTGGGAGTTTGGCGGTGGATTCGGCATTGACCAGCCGAGAGGGTCGGATCGGCCGGTCCGGCAGCGCAACCTGGCCTACGAGGGCCATTTCATCGTTCGGCCGGCAGGCCCGCTTCTGGTCGGAATCGAGTATCGGCGAATGGAAACACGGTACGCCGTCGGCAGCTTCGCCAACGATCACCTGAACCTGGCTACCGGCTTCGAGTTCTAAGCGCCCTCCCCGGGAAACCAACACCCGCTCCGCAGCGTTAGCATCGGAACTCGAATGGAGCCGTTATGCCCAGGCCGAGCCTGCTGTTCAGCCTCTCGCTGGTTATCTCGCTGACCGCTGGCTTCGCGCGTCAACGCGCCCCCAGTGCTCCGGCACAGACGCCGCTGGTCGGACAGACCAGGAGTGGCGTGCGCCCGGCTCCCTCTTGGCGGAACACCAGCTGGCTCAACGCCGAGAAGCCCGTAACGCTGCAGTCACTGCGGGGCCGAGTGGTCCTGCTCAACTTCTGGGTCTTCACCTGCTACAACTGCACCAACACGGTGCCTTCGCTGGTGGATTTCGATGCCAGGTATCGCAACCGTGGGCTTACGCTGATCGGTATTCACACCCCCGAGTTTCCCCCGTACGCCGGCGAGCACGACAAAGGCAACCTCGCCCGCGCACTCGAGAAGTACCACATCACGTACCCCAATGCGCAGGACAACGACTTGCGCACCTGGGATCTTTACGGGATCCGGTTTTGGCCCAGCTTCGTGCTCATCGACAAGAAGGGGCGCATCCGTTACGAGGGCGCCGGAGAGTTCCACGTGGGTGATGCGACTTACCAACTGTGGGATGGACGGATCCGCGAATTGGTGAACGAGCAATGAGGCGCCTGCCGAACCGGGTCACGGGGCTGGTGCTGATGGCGATTTTCACCGCGTCCTGTTCGTCGGTCGCGGCACAAACCAACGAGCAGCCGCTGGCTGTTCGGGTCGAAGCCGGAGACTCCACGACCCGTCTTGTTCTGGTGGCGGCGCCGGGCTGGAGAATCAACGCCAGGCTCAAGCCTGCTCTCGAGCTATCTGGCGGCGAAATCATTCGCTTCGATGCCCCGCTTCTCACTCCCGACTCGGCCTACTTCGCCGAACCGCCTTCGGCGCGTCTTCCGGGTCGGGCGACAACGATTCACGGCACTCTCAAAGCGAGTGCATGCGCCGTTGGCGAGCGCGTGTGCCGACTGCTCGTCTTACGACTCTAGCCGCTCGTTTTCTCCCCTTCCCCTTTCTCCCGCCGTTCCCCCTTTCTCCCTTTCCCCGCTTACCCAGTATCTTCTTTCGCATGCCAGAGCCCGGCCACCCGAACCTCACGATCCTCTCACACCCCCTCATTCAGCACAAATTGACTCTGCTCCGCGACAAGCGGACGAGCACGCGCGACTTCAAGCAGCTCGTGAGCGAGATCGCGATGTTGATGGCTTACGAGGTCACCAAGGATCTTCCCACCCAGCCGGTAGAAATCGAGACCCCGCTCGAGCGAACGACCGGGCGCCAGGTCTCCGGAAAGAAGCTCACCTTGGTCCCCATTCTCCGCGCGGGGCTCGGCATGGTGGACGGCGTCGCCCAATTGGTGCCCTCCGCCCGGGTGGGCCACATCGGACTCTCGCGGGACCAAGCGACGCTCCGACCGACCGACTACTATTTCAAAATTCCGGGTGACGAAGAGGCCCGGGATTTCTTTGTGCTGGACCCCATGCTCGCCACCGGCGGATCCGGTGTATCGGCCGTCAAAGCGCTCAAGCAGGCGGGCGCGAGGCGCATCCGGTTTCTTTGTCTGGTCGCCGCACCTGAGGGCGCGCGCGCCATGGAGCGTGCGCACCCTGACATTCCGGTGTTCGCTGCGGCGCTCGATCGCTGCCTCAACGAGCGCGGATTCATCCTGCCCGGCCTGGGCGACGCCGGCGATCGCCTTTTCGGGACTCGCTGACGAACGATGCCTGGAATCAGACTGAGCTTCTGGGGCGCGGCCGGCCAGGTCACCGGATCCATGCATCTGCTCGAGGCAGCGGGCGCGCGCGTGCTGCTCGACGGAGGCTTGTTTCAGGGTCATCGGACCGAAGCGCGCGATCTGAATGCCAATCTGCAGTTCGATCCCCGCCGCATCGATGCGATCATCCTGACCCATGCACACATCGATCATAACGGCCGATTGCCGCTGCTGGTCGCGCGCGGGTTTCACGGACCGATCTATACGACGCCCGCCACTCGGGATCTTTCGGCAGTCATGCTGCTCGACGCCGCGCACATCCAGGAGAAGGACCTCGAGTTCCTCGAGCGGCACGGAAAGGCCGGGCCTGCCAGCGAGCCGCTCTACACCCGGGCGGACGCGGTCGCAGTGCAGGACCTCACGATCGGCCTGCCGTATCGGCGCTTGCTGCACCTCCGCAAGAATCTTTCGGCTGAGTTCACCGATGCGGGCCACATACTTGGGTCGGCCTCGCTCGACCTTCGGCTGTCCGAGCCCGCGCCGCATCGGCTGGTGTTTTCAGGTGACATCGGCAGGAGCGGTCTTCCAATCGTCAGGGACCCGGTCCCGCCGGAAGGGCCGATTGATACCTTGATCGTCGAGTCCACCTACGCCGACCGGGTCCATGACTCCGTTGCCGATGCCGAGAACCGGCTGGGCGAAGTAATTCGCAAGGTGGCGGGCCGGGGAGGAAAGGTTCTGGTTCCCGCGTTCGCGCTGGGGCGAGCCCAAGAGCTGATCTACGCGTTGCACCGGCTCTGGCGGAACAAGGCGATTCCGGAGATTCCTGTCTACGTCGACAGCCCGCTCGCGGTAGATGTGACGGCTGTGTTTCGGCTCCATCCCGAGATCTTCGACGCGACTGAGCGGTTGGTGGGGAACGGTGCCCAGCTCTTCGACTTTCCTCTGGTCCGTTACGTCAAGGATGTAGCCGACTCGAAGAAGCTCAACACGCTGACCGGACCCGCGGTCATCGTTGCGGCATCGGGAATGGTGGAGTCCGGCAGGATTCTTCACCACCTCGCGAACCACGCCGGGGACCACCGGAACTGCATCCTGTTTGTGGGCTTTCAGGCCGAGAACACATTGGGGCGACGAATCCAGGACGGCGCAGACAAGATCAGGATCTTCGGGCAGGAGTACGAACGCCGAGCTGAGGTGGTGAGCCTGAGCGGTTACTCGGCCCATGCCGACCGCAATGAGCTGCGCGACTGGGTGCGGCGGCTCGGTGGTCCGATTCGACGTGCCTTCGTGGTGCACGGCGAGCCTCCGGCGCTCGACGCCATGGCAACCATCTTGAAAGAGGAAGGCGTACGCGAGGCAGTCATCCCGAAGCACGGTGAAAGCTTCGACCTCTAGCAGCAGCGCGCCGCAACGGCCCACGCCGTTGATCGGTTGGCACTTGCTCGTCGTCGCATTCTTCGTGCTGGTGGGAATGATCTACACGGTCGCGTTCGTGCTGGTGCTCGTCGTGTCCCAGCTGGACGAGCGCCAAAATGCTGATGCGATCGTAGTTCTCGGAGCCGCGCAGTATAACGGTTGGCCCTCGCCCGTCCTGCGCGCTCGGCTTGATCACGCGGTAGCCCTATACCACGAGCGGCTCGCCCCGATGATTGTCGTGACCGGCGGGGTGGGGCGCCGAGACAAGGAAAGTGAGGCAACGGTCGCCCGACGATACCTCCTCTCCCATGATGTGCCCGACTCAGCCGTCGTCGTGCAGCCCCAGGGACGCTCCACTCAAGCCTCGATGACGGCCGTGGGCAATTGGCTCGCAAGCCGCGGCCGCCACAGCGCGATTCTGGTGAGCGATCCATTTCACATGTTCCGCCTTCGCCTCGAGGCCCGGCGTACGGGGCTCACTGCGTACACCTCACCCACCGAGACGAGTCCGATATCGGACAATCCGGTGCTGGAGCTCGAGTATCTCGCCGCTGAGGCCGTCAAGGTTCCGATCGCCTGGGTGCGGAGCCTCGAGCGGTTTCCCTAAACCCCTTCCCTTCTTCCATTCCCCTTTCTCCTGCTTGTTTATGTCTCTTCTATCCTCCCGCCGTCTCCACACCGGCCGCGTTCTCAATCTCGATCTGGATACCGTTCGCTTTCCCGACGGCTCGGTGGGCGAGCTGGAGATGATACGTCACCCCGGGGCCTCGGCCGTCGTGCCCTTCGTCGACGATCCAGTGGGCACCAATCCCGGAGTGATCATGATCCGCCAGTTTCGGCACGCCGCCGACGGCTATGTCTGGGAGATACCGGCAGGCCGGCTCGACCCCGGCGAGGCGCCCGAGGCTTGTGCCCGGCGGGAGCTGGAAGAAGAAGCCGGTGTGCGCGCCGCGTCACTCGAACGTCTGACCACGATTTTCACCACGCCGGGCTTTACCGACGAGCGCATCCACCTGTTCCTCGCTACCGGACTCACCGACGGCACGGCTCGGCGAGAAGCGGACGAATTCGTCGAGGTGCGAGAGCTTCCTTGGTCCGACATCATGCGCCTTGCGCGGCAGGGTGAAATCGCCGATGGGAAAACGCTGATCTCGCTGCTTTTTGTCGAATCGTTCCGGCGCCGGACGTAGCGGGCGGCCGAACCCACCTCGTATCTTTCGGGAGCATGCCGTCTCAGACGATCGATACGTTGCTCCGCTCTCTGAAGCGGGGCGAAATTGTGCCTGCCTACTACTTTTTCGGCAGCGAGGATCTCCTCAAAGAAGAGGCGATCCGTTCGCTGCTTGACCAGGTGCTCGACCCTGGACTTCGCGACTTCAATTTCGATCAACGCTCGGCCGCCCAGGCCGATCCAGAAGAGGTGTATGCCCTCTGCCGTACTCCGGCCATGATGGCGGAGCGCCGGGTCGTCATTCTGCGCGATGTGGAGGCCTGGAAGCGGAAGACCAAGGCCCGAAATGTTGCCCTCGACTATCTGGCCAAGCCATCCCCCGACACCGTCCTGGTTCTGGTGCAAGGCCCGATGGATGAAAGGGAGGACAAGGAGCTGGCGCGTTTGGCGGTAACGGTTCGCTGCGATCCGCTTCCGCCGGAGCGGGCCGCCCGATGGGCGCTCCGGCACGCCAAACAACTCGACATCGAGCTCGAACCGGCCGCCGCCGACCTGCTGGTGCGAACCGTTGGCGTGAGCCTCGGCGCGTTGACCGCCGAGGTGGAGAAGCTTGCGGCCGCAGGAGATGGGACGCCCGTTTCGGAGGAACGTGTGGCGGCACTGGTGGGTATCCGACACGGTGAGACCATGTTCGACTGGCGTAACGCCGTGTTCGACAGTCATGCCGCCCGCGCAGCCGGCATGCTCGATATCGTCCTGGATCAGGCTGGGGTGACGGGCGTCAAGCTGCTCACCTTGATTGGAGCCACGCTGATCGGTCTCGGCGCCACCCGTGCCGCGTACGACCGGAGTGTGCGCGGATCTCGGCTCGAAGATTTCGCTTTCCAGTTGATGCTTCGGACGAGACCATCTGCCCTGGCCGGCGTCAGCTACAAGGAAGAGTCTCGACTCTGGGCTCGCTGGTCGGCGAGCTGGCCGCTCGAGCGGGTCCGCGCCGGACTGCGCCAGAGCGTCATTGCCGACACAGCACTCAAGAACACAACGGTCTCTGACGAACGCGGCGTCTTGCTGGATCTGGTCTACGGGCTGGCGATGCCAATGTCGGAGGTAGCATGAGCGGTTGTCTCGGCGCCGCGGCCGTCATCCTCTTCCTGGGTTCGCTGTGCCCCGAGCTGCTTTGTGGGCAGACCGATGCTCGCCTGGCGCAGGGCGTGCGCCTCGCGCAGGAGGGCTTGGGCGACTCCGCCCGGACTGTGGTTCAGCGTGTGGTGGACGTTACCAATCCGGCGGACACACTCTATCCGCAGGCGCTCTACACCCGGGCGGTAATAGGCGCCAATCCGCAGGACATTCGGCGCGACCTCCAGCGAATCGTGGTTGAATATCCCAACTCGAACTGGGCGGACGATGCGCTCCTGCGTCTGGCTCAACTCGACTACGCCACGCGCGACCTGGACGCCGCTTCGCGTGACCTGGAGCGCCTCCGCCTCGACTACGCAAGCTCCGCGCTCTACCCTCAGGCCTCATTCTGGGCAGCCCGCGTCTACTTCGAGCTTCGTAAGCCTTCCTCTGCCTGCCGGTGGGTCGCGGAAGGCCTGCCCCGCGTCGGCAAAGATGTCGAGCTGCGAAACCAGTTGGACTACTACAAGGACCGGTGTGTCGGCGTGGCCCTCGACACCGCATTGGCGGATACGAGCGGCAAGGCCGTCGCTACGAGTCCTCCCGACTCCGGAAGTGTTGCGAGTGCTCCGCCCGGAGCGGCCGACACCACACCCCGTCCTACCGCCGACACAACACGGCGCGCTGCGGCCGACACGGCCCGCACTGACACAACCTCTGCGAACCCGACCTACCGCATCCAGGTTGCCGCTGTCAATACCCGCGCCGCGGCCGACAGCATCGCCCGCAGGACCAAGGCGGCCGGGTTCGAGTCTGTTGTTGCGTCGGAGAAAGGGTTGTTCAAAGTCCGAGTGGGCCGATACGCAACTCGGGCGGAGGCTCAGGCTGCGCTGCCGCGCGTTCGCTCCAGGTTGGGTGGCCAGCCGTTCATTGTGGCGGCATCGTGACCGGTCGCGTAGCGGAAGGAACGACTCCCCTGCTGCAGCAATACCGGGAGATCAAGGCGCGTCATCCGGACGCCATCCTGTTCTTCCGGATGGGCGACTTCTACGAAATGTTCTTCGACGACGCCCAGCTCGGTGCCCGCCTGCTCAACATCACGCTGACATCCCGGGGTGATGGCGTCCCTCTCGCTGGCGTTCCGGTCAAAGCCGCGGCGGACTACCTGAGGCAACTGGTCGCCGCGGGCCAGCGTGTTGCGATCTGCGAGCAGGTGGAGGATCCCCGGCTCGCGAAGGGAATCGTTCGACGTGAGGTAGTGGAAACTGTCACGCCCGGCGCCCTGCTGGTCGAAGGTTGGCTTCCCGGAAGCCGTAACAATTGGATCGTCGCCGTCGCAGTGCAGAGCGCGGCCGAGTCGGCTGGCCTGGCCGCGATCGATCTCAGCACCGGTGAGTTCGTGCTCGAGACGGTAGGCACCGGCGCCCTGGAAGAGGCGTTGTCCCGCTTCAATCCGGCCGAGCAGGTCGTGCCGGCTGGCGCCGCCGATTTCCGCGCAGGCTCGACCAGTGAGCAATGCCTGGTCACTCAACGGGAAGCCTGGGAGTTCGACCCCGATCTCGCCCGGACAGAGCTGACCCGGCGGCTCGGTGTCACCTCTTTGGACGGATTTGGAGTCGAGGTGGGAGATGCGCGCGCGGTGGGAGCCGCCGGGGCGCTGCTGCGCTATCTCGCGGAGCTTCAGCCGGGCGGCTTGCCTCATTTGGCTCGTCCGACGGTGCGCCGAAGCCAGGCGCATCTCTGGATCGACGAGATGACCCGCCGCAATCTGGAGCTGGTCGAACCGTTGAGAGCCGGCATGCGAGGCGCAACGCTGCTCGAAACCGTCGACCTCACGCTCACCCCGATGGGGGCACGCCTCCTGCGCGGCTGGTTGCTCTCTCCTCTGTCCGATCCGAAGGCAATCGCTGCACGCCTCGATGCGGTCGAGACCATGGTGCAGGACAACCGGGGACGTGGCCGCCTCCGCGAGGCGCTGGAGGGCGTCCGCGATCTCGAGCGGCTCGCCGGGCGAGCCGCCGCGGGCCGGGCCACCCCCAGGGAGCTTGCTGCGCTGCGCGACTCGTTCCGGCGGCTGCCTGATGTACTCGAGTCGCTGGTGACCTTGTCGGGTCGCGATCGGAGCGCTGCGCTGGAAGAGGTCGAGAGTCGGTTCGACCTGCTCGCCGACCTGGCACAAGCACTTGCCGATGTCTTGGTTGACCGGCCCCCCGCTCTCCTGGCGGACGGCGGCGTTATTCGTCCCGGACATGACGCCGAGCTGGACGAGTTGCGCGACCTCCGCGACGGAGGAAAGCAGTACATCGCAGGTTTGCAGCAGCGGGAGCGCGATCGCACCGGCATTCCGTCGCTCAAGGTGGGCTTCAACAAGGTTTTCGGTTACTACCTTGAGATCACCAACGCCCACGTGACCAAGGTTCCTGCGGATTACGAACGGCGGCAGACGCTCGCGAGCGCCGAGCGCTACGTGACACCAGAGCTCAAGACGTACGAAGCGAAGGTCCTGGGCGCCGAAGAGCGCATCGGGATTCGCGAGGCGGAACTGTTCGCGGCGTTGAGAGATCGGGTCGGTGGGGCGATCGATCGAATTCAGCGCACGGCCCGAGCTCTGGCTCGGCTCGACGTGTGGAGCGCACTGGGCGACGTAGCGGTGCAGCACCGCTACGTCCGTCCCGTGATGGACGACAGTTTTGGCCTCATGCTCCGCCAGAGCCGGCACCCGGTGATCGAGCGTCTCATTCCGCGCGAGCAGTTCATCCCGAACGACGTTCGATTCGCCGAATCGGAGAGGGTTCTGCTGGTCACCGGCCCAAACATGGCAGGTAAGTCGACCATTCTGCGCCAGATCGGGCTCTGCGTCGTACTCGCCCAGATGGGCAGCTTTGTCCCTGCGGAAGCCGCCCACATCGGCGCCGTGGATCGGCTCTTTACCCGGGTGGGCGCGAGCGACAACCTGGCGCGTGGCCAGTCCACCTTTATGGTCGAGATGAGTGAGGCCAGTGCAATCCTGCACAATGCCACCGCCCGCAGCCTGGTTCTGCTCGACGAAATTGGACGCGGAACGTCTACGTATGACGGCGTCGCAATCGCCTGGGCCGTGACCGAGCACCTGCACGATCGCGTCGGCTGCAAGACCATGTTCGCGACGCACTATCATGAGCTAATGCAGCTGCCTGAACGGTTGGAGCACGCCCGCAATCTGAATGTGGCGGTGCGGGAAACCGGAGAAACCGTGGTTTTCCTCCACCGGCTCGAGCCGGGCGGAACCGATCGGTCCTACGGGATTCATGTAGCCGGCCTTGCCGGATTGCCCTCCCAGGTTGTCTCCCGGGCGAAAGAAGTGCTCGCCACCCTGGAAGGGGAGCATCGGGTGGTGCCGGGTGCACCCGCGCCACCCGCTGATCCCGGACAACTCACCCTCTTCGCGGCGCAGCCCGGGTCGGATCTGTTGATGCAGGAGATCCGGGAACTGGACCTCGATGCGATGACCCCACTCGAAGCATTGAATCGGTTAGCGGATATGCAGCGGCGGGCTGAGGGCCGATGACAGGACGCGGCTCCACTGCCCTACTTGCGTTGGCCATGGTGTTGCCGGGCCAATGTGCCCGCTCGGACGACGCCACGGTTCGGCTGCCTTCGGAACGCCCAGGGTCGGCCCCGCCTCCCGAAAGTCCTCCGGTGGCGCTCAACGCGGAGTCCCCGGTCGGCTTTCCTCCCGCCTTGCTCACGCAGGGCGTCGAGGGAATCGTGGTGCTGCACCTCTTTGTCGATGCGAACGGTACGGCAGTGGCAGAATCGACTCGAGTAGCCGAATCCAGTGGGTACCCGGCATTGGACTCAGCCGCGCTGGCTGCGGTGCCCCAGCTGCATTACGCACCCGCGATGCACGCGGGTACGCCGGTCGCCACGGCGTTCCTGCAGCCGATTCAGTTCCGGAATCCGCAGGGGAGAAAGTAGGAGTATGTCCGAGCCCCAGCATCTGACCCGTTACCAATCAGTGCTCGATACCATCGGGTGGACGCCGCTCATCCGGCTTGCGCGCATCGGCACTGGCGTCCGGACGCCGATATATGGCAAGGCAGAGCACAAGAATCCTGGTGGCTCGGTGAAGGATCGCATTGGAATCGCGATCATCGAGGCCGCGGAGGCAAACGGACAGCTCAAGCCCGGTGGGACCATCGTCGAGGCAACCAGCGGGAACACCGGGATCGGACTCGCCATGGCGGCCGCGATCAAGGGTTATCGGTGTGTCTTCACCATGCCGGACAAGATGTCGCAGGAGAAGGTCCGGATGCTCAAGGCATACGGCGCCGAGGTGGTGGTGACGCCCACCGCCGTCCCGCCTGAGCACCCGGATCACTACCGAGCCAAGGCTCAGCAGATTGTGCGGGAAACGCCCGGTGCCATTCTCGCCGACCAGTACGTCAATCCGGTCAACCCCGAGGTCCATTACCGCACCACCGGCCCGGAAATATGGACCCAGACCGGAGGAACGATCACTCACTTTGTCGTAGCCGCAGGCACCGGTGGCACCGTGAGCGGCGCTGCGAAGTTCCTGAAGGAGAAAAATCCCAAGATCAGGGTCATCTCCGGAGACCCTGAAGGATCCGTCTACGCGGGCTTTGCCCGAACGGGAGAGACCTGCGGCGGCGCCCCTTACAAGGTGGAAGGCATCGGCGGAGACGCCATCCCCGCAAACATCTGGTTCGACTACATCGACGAGTTCCGGACCGTCAGCGATCGAACGGCCATGCTGATGACCCGCCGTCTCGCGCGGGAAGAGGGAATTCTGGTGGGCAGCTCGTCGGGCGTTAACGTGGCGTTGGCCCTGGACGTGGCCCGAGAGCTCGACGATCCGGCGACACTCGTGGTCACGGTTCTCTGCGATACCGGCGAGCGTTACCTATCGAAGGTTTTCAACGACGAATGGATGCGCGAAAATCAGTTGTTGGATTCACCCCGCACTACCGTGGAGCAGCTGCTCAGCCGTCGTCCAGCGGGTGCCCCGCCGTTGGTAAGCGTCGCTCCTGCAGCCGCCGTACGGCAGGCCTTGGGCCTCATGAATACCTGGGACGTGAGCCAGATTCCCGTTGTCGATGGCGATGAGGCTATCGGCACTCTGCTCGAGAACACCTTGATGACTCGAGCCCTTTCGCAGCCCGCCTTGCTCGATCGGCCCGTTCGGGAGGTGATGGATCCCCCGCTTCCCATCGTCGATGCCCACTTTCCCACCGATCGACTGGGGGCAATGCTGACCCGCGAGAGTCCCGCCGCGCTCGTCCGCAAAGGTGGAAAGCTGGTGGGCATCGTCAGCCGCTACGACGTCCTGCAGCAGCTCATCGGGGCCCGGTAATCCGACGTGACCCGCATCACGGTCCTTACCGGCGGCACCTCGACCGAACGGGATGTCGCGCTGGCGTCCGCGGCACAGGTCATCGCGGCGCTCCGTGCCCGCGGGCACGAGGTCTCAGTCGTCGATACCGCGCGAGGGTACATCCCCCAAGGCGAAGAAGCCACCCTGGTTTCGAGCAGCGTGGGACGGGAGCCCCCGAAATTGGCCGACCTGAAGGCGCTGGAACGGGGTGTGTTACTGTCGGGTCTGGGCAACATCCCGGTGGTGCGCAACGCCGACGTGCTGTTTCTTGCTCTTCATGGCGGCCGCGGGGAAGACGGTACCCTCCAGGCGTTGCTCGAGATAGTCGGGGTTCCTTATACCGGAAGTGGCAGGCTGGGCAGTGCGATGGCCATGGACAAGGACGTCTCCAAGCGATTGTTCCGCCTCGCCGGTGTCCCCACCGCCGACTGGCTGATGACCCCCATTTCTGCCGCAGACGCGGGGAACTGTCTGGGCTGGCCCGTCGTAGTGAAGCCATCCAAGCAGGGATCCACCGTGGGGTTGTCAGTCGTTAAACAACAAGAAGAGTTCGACGCTGCGGTTGCGCTCGCTCGTCGGTACGATGATGAAGTCATGGTCGAGCGGTTCGTGCCCGGCAGGGAATTGACGGTTGGAGTTCTCGAGGGCAAAGCCCTTGCAGTTGGGGAGATAATCCCACGGCACGAAATTTTCGACTATGAGTGCAAATACACACCGGGCATGTCCCAGGAGATCTTTCCGGCCGACCTCCCGGCGGCGGTGGCGGCGGAGTGCGGCAGGCTGGGCCTGCTCGCTCACCACGCTCTTAAGCTCGGGGGCTATTCCAGGGTAGACTTTCGCTTGACACCGCGCGGGGAAATCCTCTGTTTAGAGGTGAACACGCTGCCCGGCATGACGGCGACCAGCCTTCTCCCCCAGTCCGCCCGAGCCGTTGGCATGGAGTTCCCCGAGTTGTGTGACCGGATCTGCCGGATCGCCCGGTCTGCCCGGCCGACCTAAGGTGAAGCTTAAAGAGGAGTTAAGGGCGTCGGCACGATGAATTCCCCTCCCTATCCCCGGATCACGCCTTGGGTGGGCAGGCTGATCATCGCAAATGCGGTGATCCTGCTGCTCTCCCTGACGCTCTTTACCTCGCCGGCACTCGTCGGTCGTCTGGAGTTCGATCCGGGGCACGCCCTCGCGCGGCCCTGGACGTTCCTGACGTACATGTTCGTGCACGGAGGGCTGCTGCATCTGCTGGGCAACATGCTCATGCTGTTCGTGTTCGGGTCAGCTGTCGAAGCCCGGATGGGTAGTCGCTCTTTCATCTTCTACTATCTCTTCTGCGGTGTCGGCGCGGCGCTCTTTGCGCTGGGACTGTCCGGCTTCATGGCGGTCTCGCCCTTCTACGGCGCTTCCGGAGCAGTTCTCGGTCTCGGGATGGCATACGCGATGTTCTGGCCGGACGCTGAGCTGATCCTGTTCCCCTTCCCCATTCCGGTCCGGGCGCGAATTCTGGTGGCAGTCTTGGCTGCGGCCGACGTTTTCCTGGCGATCGTGTATCGAAGCCAAAGCGATGGAATCGCCCACATCGCGCACATAGGCGGATTGATTGCGGGATATTTGTTCTTCCGAGTGCAGACTCTTTCTCATCGGCCCACAACGACCACATCGCGCCCGGTTGAGCGCGTGGTGATGGTGCAGTCCAGTGTACCGGAATCGAGCCGGCCTGCGCCGGCCTCGCCAACCCGCCGCCGTCGTATCGATGCCGACCCCGTTGCGGCGGAGGTCGATCGCGTACTCGACAAGATCAGTGCGCTCGGCTTGAGCAGCCTCACTGCTGCCGAGCGACGCTTCCTTGACGAAGTCGCCCGCCAGAAGAAACAGGAGCACTGACTCTCACAACAGATTCACGCGTGAGCCTTGCGTCGCGATGGCATCGCTTCGTATAGTGCCGCGTGCTCATAAATCTCCTCCCGGATTTTCTCGCCGTCCTCGACGCGGCCAATCCCGAGGCAGCCTACCAGCAGTATCGCGACGCTCACCGACCGATTCTCGACGCCTACTGGCACAACTACGTCCTCGACCCCGACAGCTCGCATGCAGAGGCCATCGTCGCGAATGCGCTCAAGGCGCCGCGTGACGATCTTCGCGCCATCGCTCGATCGGTCAACCTGAACGCTCTGGCTGAAGAAGCGATCGCCAGAGCATCGGAGCTACTGCAGATCGATCGGCCCACCGATTGTTACCTGATGATCGGTGTGGGTGGTGCCAATGCCGGCGAGCTCGTGGTGGGCGGCCGCGGCATCGCGTTCGTCTGTCTCGAACACTTCACTGGCCGCGCCAATCCGGATACGTACGGGATTGGGCTGCCACCGGATCTCATTCCTCTCTGGTTGGGACACGAGCTCGCGCACACGGTCCGGTACACGTCGCCCGGTAGTCAAAGCGAGATGCGGCGCCTAATCGCCGACCTCGGCGGCTACTACGACTACTGGCAAACCGGCAGCCGAGCTACGCTGCGGGAGCTGTTGGTCAATGAAGGGTTGGCAGTTCACGCCGCGAGGGCCGTCGCGCCGGCATTCGGTGCGGCCGATTACTTCGGCTACCCCCGGCGCCAGTATCACCGCCTCCGTGAATTGGAGGCGTTCTTGCGTCGGGCGGTTGCTCCCGAATTGGACCGGGCGGCGCTTGGGCTACGGCTTCGCTATCTCTCTGGCGGCATGAGCCCGGCTGCACGCCTCGTCAATGGCCGAGTCGTGCCGGAGCGGTCAGGTTATTACCTGGGATATCGGATGGTCGAAACATTAGTAGCTGAAAGAGGACTGGTCGCCGCTTTGCGAGCGCCGGCCGGAGAATTTCAGGCCGCGGAGGATGCCGCACACGGAATCCAGACTGCGTAAGTAGCTTTCCTCCATGTCTGAAGACGGCCTCCCACCCCGAACGAGCGTCACCTGGAAGCCGACCGGCCCTTACGTCATCGAAGGACCGGTCACCGTACGTGACAACGAAGGCCGGGAGTTGATCCCACCGCCCACCAAGGTCCCGGGGCAGGTCAAGTTGTGCGGTTGCGGACTTTCAAAGACCAAGCCATTCTGCGACGGCAGCCACAAGCGATAGTTGGCGAGACTACTTCCCGACACAAAAGCTCGCGAACACGCTCGTCAGCACTTCCTCCATGTCGATTACCCCGATCAGCTCATCCAGCGCCAGCGTCGCTCGGCGAACGTGGTGCGACACCAGGACCGCGTCGCCACCTGCACCGAGGTGAGGCTGTGCATCCGCCAGGGCCTCCCTGGCGCGCGACAGCGCGAGTTGGTGGCGCTCTCTGGTCAGTACCGGCTCGAGATCTGCCAAAGACATTCGGTCACCAAAAATCCGCTCCGCGACGGCCTGTCTCAGATGTCCCAGGCCTTCACCGGTAACCGACGAAACCCGGAGCTCACCGTCGGTCATTTTGTTCGAGAGGTCCGCCTTGGTTCTAACCAGAACCGCCGACCGTTGCTCCAGTATCGCCCGCTCATCGGATCCGAGCGGTCGGCCGGCCTCCGCACAAAGCAGCACCAGGTCCGCAGCCCCGACATAACGATGGCTCACCTCGATGCCCATGCGCTCGACTCGATCGGCCGCGTTCTGAAGTCCGGCCGTGTCGGCCAGGCGGACAGGCCAGCCGAGAAAGTCGGTGTGAGCCTCGATCGCATCACGTGTGGTCCCGGGAATCTCCGTCACCAGCGCCCGATCGACCCCGAGCAATGCGTTGAAGAGTGAGGACTTGCCGGTATTCGGTCGTCCCGCAAAGACCACGAGGGCCCCTTCCCTGAGCCGTTGTCCCGATGGTGCCGTCTCGAGGAGCTGCTCCACCCGACAGAAGGCATCGTCGAGCGCACGCGCGATCCGGGCAGCAGGCACGGGTCCGTCGTCTTCGCCCGGGAAGTCGATGTCATAGCCCAGAAGCGCCTGCAACTCGATCAATTGCTTGCGGAGCTCACCCAGTCTTCGAGACAATCCACCTTCGAGCTGAGCGAAGGCTGCGCCGGCCTGTGCCGGCGCCGTCGCGTCGATCAGGTCGCCAACTGCTTCAGCCTGGACCAGATCCAGTTTCCCATTCAGCACGGCACGCCGAGTGAATTCGCCGGGATGGGCCGCCCGGGCTCCCGCCGACGTCAATGCAGCGATCATCTGAGTAGGAACCGCCAGACCGCCGTGACAGGACAGCTCGACCAGGTCTTCGCCGGTGTAGCTCCGGGGACCCGGAAAGACCGTGTACAGGCCGCGGTCGATCGCCCGCCCTTCCGCGCTTCGGAAGGTTGCCAACCTGGCTCGACGCGGATGCGTGATCTCGAAGCCGTCAACGACCTGCCGCGCAACATCGAACGCGGCACGGCCGGTGAGCCGTATTACCGCAAGGGCTGAGCGGCCGGGCGGTGTAGCGAGTGCCACGATGACGTCGGAAAGCATCTACTTCTCGCTTCGTGCCTTGGCCTTGCTCACCTTGGGGGGTGGAGGTGGGGGAGGCGGTTGGCGCTTCAGCCGCTCCTTTGCGAGCATCCACTGCTGCGGAATGCTGGTCAGATTCTGCACCGCATAGTAGAGGTTGAGGCCGGACGCGAAGTTGAGGAAGAGCACGGTCATCATCACCGGCATGATGTAGAGCATGCTACGCATCTGCGGGGTCTGTTCCATCCCGATCTGACCCACCTTGCTCACACCGTACATCGTGAGCCCCATCAGCAGCGGAATGATGTAGAGCGGGTCAGGGCGCGAGAGGTCGGGGAGCCAGAGGAACGAGGCCCCCCGGAGCTCGATCGTGTTCTGGAAGACGAAGAACAGGGCCAGCAGGATCGGCATCGGCAGCAGCATCGGCCAGCAGCCGCCGAACGGATTGACCCCGTGCTCCTTATAGAGCTGCATCATTGCGGTCTGCAGTTTGGTGGGGTCGTCCTTGTAGCGCTCCTGCAAGTCCTTCATCAGGGGCTGGATCGCCTGCATCTGCATGCTGGACCGCATCGCCTTCTGGTTCAGGGGCCAGAGAAGCATCCGAACCAGCACGCCGAAGATCACGAGCGCGATTCCGTAGGCAAGACCAAGCTCCTGATGCATGAAGACCAAAAGCCAACGGATCGGTACCGTAAAGAACCGGATCAGTGTACGGAATCCAGGCCAGCCATAAGGATTGACGTCGTCGAAGTCGTGGCCGATCTGACGCAACCGATCGTACTCCATCGGACCGGCATATAGCGAGAAGGCAAATACCCCTGACGGCCCAACCGGCAAGCTGAGCCGTATGTCGGCCGCGGTCGGGTGCTTTGGGGCCGTCGCCGCTGCAGCCGCCGTGGCGCCGCTGATACTTCCGCCGGCGCTGTCAAAAGCCAGTAGCGCAGTGACGAAGTACTTGGACTTGACGGCAACCCACTCGAACGGCCCGCTGAGTGTCTTTGGCTCGCCTGGCTTGAGGCTCGCAAAATCGGTCCGCTCCGCATCGCCCTGCTTGGTTACGATGGCGAGGGCTCGATGATTCTCATTGGAATCGGCCTCCGTGTTGGCCAGGCCCGGCCCGAGGTCGAGGAGCAGAAGGCCACCATTAGGCCCGACTCCAGTGACCCGACCCGAGACACCGATCCGGTAATCGTTGGGAACAAACTGATACGCCAATTCGACACTCACGTCGCCGCGCTGAGCGGTGAGGCGGAGTGGGCTCGGCGCGGCAACGTCCAGCTTCAAGGTGCTGGGCGTGAAGATCACGTCGGTCAGCTTGAGGCTGTCGTTGCCCCTTACAAGCGTAGCGCCCAGCAAGCCGGTGCCCGGGCGAATCAGGTCAGCTGAGCGCCCTCGAGTTGACGCGGCCATCGAGGGATAGCGGTGGAGGGTAGCCAGGATCAGTCGGGCCCCTCGGGTGCTGATTCCGTAGGTGTAGAGTGGCGAGGTGACGAGCACCGTGTCTTCAGCCACCGCTTTCGCAGTATCAGCGGGTGGCGCGGGCGCCACTGCGGGCGTCTGCGTCGGTGACAGAGGAGCCGGCGTCGTTGTGGTCGAGTCGCTTGGCGACCGGCCGGCAGGCCGATGGCTCTGCTTTATGAGCAGCGCAGGCGTGAGTGCGATGGCCATCATGAGAACGATGGCCCAGATGGCACGGCGATCCATCGAGCTAGTTCACCGAGTCACGGGACCGGGTCGAACCCGCCCCGATTGAAAGGGTGGCAGCGCACCAGCCGACGCGCGGCGAGACAGGAGCCTCGGAGCGCGCCATAGCGGCCCACGGCCTCGAGCGCATACTGCGAGCAGGTCGGCGTGAAACGGCATGCCGGCGGAAGTGCGGGAGATATCACCACCTGGTAAGCCCTGATAAGGGCGGCGAGGACTCGGCGGGGAAGGTTCTCGATGGAAAAGCGGGAACGGTGAACGGTAAACGGTGAACGGAATTGCTCGAATGGCTCCACGCGCCCCTGGAGCACACCAGCACCATACTGACTCACCCCCCGTTCACCGTTCACTGTTCACCGTTCACGCTTTTCCTGCTGTCCACGCTTCTTTGCTTCACCGTCACCTTTGCTGACCAAAGTCTCATCTCCCCCCGAAGCGCCTCAAACCCGGCGCCATACGCCTCCCGGCGAGCTCGCACCACGAGATCACCGGCCGGAAGCTGCGACTGGAGGTCCCGCCGCCAAATTTCCTTGAGTTGCCGCCGCAAACGATTACGGGCCACCGCACTGGACTGAAACTTAGGAACGATCAGTCCGATCCGCGGGTGACCCGTTGCGTTGTCCAACCAGATCATGTCGAGGTGCTGGGTCCGTTGCCGGCGTCCTTCGGCGAGACAGCGACGAAAGTCCGCTGCTCGAGCGAGTCGAGTGACTCGCGGGAGCCGCTCACGCGCCGTCAGCGACCTCCATGCTTCGAGGGAATGCGCACCGTCAGACGCTTCCGCCCCTTCTTGCGGCGGCGAGACAGCACTGCGCGACCCCAACGCGTCGCCATCCGCGCCCGGAAGCCGTGCTTGTTGAGACGCCGTTTGTTGCGCGGGCGATACGACGGTTTCATCTGCTACTGGCCTCCCAATGAGCCCGAGAACCTAGTGACGCAAGGGGCCATGCGTCAAGGTTGACTTTTCCACAACCGACCCGTAGAATCGGCTGCCCTTGCAAACCCTCCCACCCGTTGTCGAGCACCGATGCAGCTGTCCCCTAAAGAAGCGTGGAAGCGCATCCTCGATGAGGCGCAGCGCGAGCTTCCTCCTGACATCATCAGGAATTGGCTCGAGCCGACTGAGGCAATTGCCCTTGACGAAGGTCAATTGGTCATCGGCGCTCCCGATCAGTTCGCGGCCGAGTGGAACGAAACGAAGCACGCGCCGATTCTGACCCGTCTCGCTGAGCCGGTGGTCGGACGGCCCACCGCCGTTGTGTTCCGCGTGCAGGAAGAGCGGCAGCGGCGGCCCCAAATGGACTTCTTCGTCACGCCGACGCAGGCAGCCGGGGCGAATGGCCCCACCAACGCGAACATGCAGCCGCTGAACGAACGCTACACCTTCGAGACGTTCGTGATCGGCAAATCGAATGAGCTCGCCGCCGCTGCCGCGCACGCAATCGCCGAGGCTCCCGGCAAGACCTACAATCCGCTTTTCATCTACGGCGCCACGGGACTTGGCAAGACCCACCTGATGCAGGCGATTGCACACGCACGCCTCACCCGCGCGCCCGACACCCGCCTACTCTACGTTGGGTCCGAGCAGTTCCTGAACGAAGTCATCGAAAGCATTCATAGCCGGACAATGCCGGATTTCCGGCGTCGCTACCGAAACGAGGTCGACCTGTTCCTGGTGGACGACGTGCACTTCCTGGAAGGGAAAGAGCAGACCCAGGAGGAGTTCTTTCACACATTTAACGCGTTGCACCAGGCCAACAAACAGATTGTTCTGACGTCCGACCGCCCTCCCAAGGAAATCCCGGGCCTCGAAGCGAGGCTGGTGAGCCGCTTCGAGTCGGGTATGGTGGCCGACATCGGCCAACCCGACCTCGAGCACCGGATTGCCATTCTCCGCAAAAAGCAGGAGCAGGACCATCTCGAGATGACCATTCCGGACGACGCGCTCCGCTTTATCGCCGAGCATGTCCGATCCAATGTGCGCGAGCTGGAAGGCTGCATTATCAAGCTGCTGCTCTTCGCGTCGCTCAAGCACAAGGAAATCTCGATCGAGCTGGCCCGCGAAGCACTCTCTGACAAGATCAAGCCTGGCGACGACGGCGCTGAGGCGCGCGCCAAGCCGCTTCCGACCATTCATCGCGTGCAGGAAGTCGTTGCGCGCCGATGGGGCGTCACGCCGGAGGGACTCCGGTCCAAGGCGCGCATCAAGACGCTCACTATTCCACGCCAGATCGCCATGTATCTCGCTCGCGATCTTCTCCAGATGCAGCTGGTTGAGATCGGCCAGGCGTTCGGTGGTCGTGATCACTCCACAGTGATCCACAGCGTGGACAAAGTGCAGCGACAAATGTCTCGCGACCGCACGTTCCGCGAGAAAATCGAGTACGCACGCCAGGAGTTGTGCGCAGAATAATCCCCGATGTGGGCGCCGATGGTGTTGGCAGTCTGAATGAGTGGGGATCATCGTCGCGGTGTCCCCCACCCTTAACAGACGATCGACAGCTCGTGAAGCGGTCAAATTCGGAGTGCGGAGCGCGTTGCAGGCATGCTCCACATTTCCAGAGCCTCTACTACTGCTGCTAGAATCTTTTAATTACAGAGAAGTATTGATCTTTAGCACGCCGAGGAGCCGGATGAAGCTTACGATCACGCGAGAGCAGCTGCAGGAAGGACTGGTCGCGGTCGCTGCCAGCGTTCCGACCAAAACCACTCTTCCTGTGTTGTCCAACATCCTGCTCGAGGCCACCCGCGACGGGTTACGCTTATCGGGGACGGATCTGGACATTGCTGTGAGCACCAGCGTGCCTGCGTCCCTGGATCAGGAGGGCGCCATCACGCTGCCCGCTCGAAAGCTCGTGGAGATCGTTCGCGAGTTGCCTAGCGCTCCGATCCGCGTGGTCGCGAGCGGGGAGCAGAGGGTCTCGATCGAGTGCGGTCGCTCCAAGTTCAAGCTGCTGGGTCTTCCGCGTGAGGAGTTTCCGGCATTCCCTGCTGTCAAGTTCGAGAACGGTTGGAAGGCACCAGCCAAGGATCTGCAGAAGCTCATCGCGCACGTGGCATTTGCGGCGAGTACTGAGGAGAGTCGGCCAATCCTGAACGGGGTTCTCTGGGAGCTTAGGCCGGAGAAGATGCGCATGGTGGCCACGAATGGTCACCGCTTGGCCCGGATGGATGTTCCCACCGCGGCCGGGGCAGGTCAGGCCGATCTCATCGTTCCGCCCAAAGCTCTGGAGCAAATCCGTCGCCTGTTCCGTCCTGAGGACGAGATCGAGATTGCCCGGAGCGAGAACCATCTCGGCTTCCGTTCGGCGACGACTCAGATCTTTACCCGGCTCATCGAAGGACCGTACCCGAACTACGAGCAGGTCATTCCGCGGGAAAACGACAAGGCAGCGACGGCGGATCGGTCGGCCCTGACGGCGGCGCTCCGCCGCATGAGCATTGTGGCCAGCGATCAGACCCACCGGATCCGCATGGCGTTCGCCAGCGGATCGTGCAAGCTCTCGGTTCAGACGCCTGATCTGGGAGAGGCACAGGAAGAAGTCACCGTCACCTACGACGGCGACCCGTTGGAAATCGGCTTCAACGCCGCCTATCTGCTGGAGATTCTCAAGTACATCCCGACCGACGAAGTCCGGCTCACCTTCAAGGCTCCCGAGCGAGCTGCCACCTGCGAGCCGGTGGGTTGGAACGATCCCGCGAGCTTCCTCACCCTGGTGATGCCGCTGCGCCTGGTCGACTGACGCCCCGTAGCGGCTACTTCTTGCTGATCTTCCAGCTGGCTCGCTGATGTACCGGCACTGTCTGGCCGACCGCCGGGACCGAAATAGTCATTTCCGCTGAATCGGCCCCCTGTGCGCTGGCGACCAGCCCGTTGGCGCCGAACTGATAGGTTGTTCTCCTCGTGCCCTGCGACGTCATCTCCATCGGTTGTGCTGCCTGTCCTCCGGTGCCGGTACGCTGGAACCCGGTGGCGGCGTCGACGACGTAAACCTGGCCTTCCTGCTTGATCAGGCGGTAGCTCGTCACCGCCCTTTCCTTGGCAGCGAAGGCATCCGTCTTAATCGCGCGCTCGGTAGTGTCGCTCCAGGCGGTGGCACCCTGAAGGCCGCCGGCCGGCAGCACGGGAAAGAGTATGCCAAGGCTCGCGCCAACCTGGTCGGCGACTGCGGACGCGCGATCTGCCTTGAGGTCGCCGAGCCGGCCTTGTGGTGACAACGTTCCAGTCCATGTGGTGCCTTCCGCCCTGAGCAGGGAGTCGGCGGAAAGTGTTCCACCCTCTTCTTGCCGCAGTGAATCAAGCCGGATGGTTGTGGCATAGTTGCCGCCGGAACCCTCGGCGATCGAGACGGTCAAGTAGGCGGTTCGAGCAGACTGCTGAATCTGAGTGCCCCCTTGCAACTCGAGGGTGAGACTGTCGCGGCGCTCGATTGCGTAAATCGCTCCAGGAGTGGGCCGGTAAAGGATTGCGCCCCCGTGGGCAGCCGCTGCAGGTGAGGCAGCCTTCTCGCCGCCGGAAGGACCCGGCCCGGGCTGCGGGGCCGGGGACGACGGGCTCCCACCACCGGAACAGGCTGCCGCGGCCAGCAGGCCAACCAGTACAATGGACCGTGTCATGGCAGCTCGCTCACGGCATACGTCTCGATCAATGTGACGGGGAGCGGCTTCGGCGCGAACGAGCCGGCGAAGGTCAGCTTTGTGGTCACCGTCCACTTGCCTCCCAGATAGCGACCATCTGAAGCCAGGTAGTGGGCCCCGGTTCCGGATCCGGTGCCCTCGATTGTCGCGGGGCCGTTGTTGGTCTGCTGGGTCCCGTTCACCGTCGAGCTGAAGCTCGCGTCGATCTTCAGTGCGTCGGTGTTCCCGCGCCGTTCCTTGCCACTCGCCTTATACGTGGTAATGCGACGCAGATTCATAGTGCCGCCACTGGCCGGCGTCGAGACCTGACTGGTGTCCGTCCATCCGTCACCCTGCTTGATCTTCTGCCGCAGGCCGGGATAAAGCCGGGACACCACATCAGTCATTTGAGCGCCCAACGAGGTCTCGCGAAGTGGTTTTACTCCCGATATCCGACCAGTCTGATCAAGCATGCCGTGCACCGGAAGGCCGCGGACGCTGTCCAGGGCTGCTTGCGACACCGGAGCCGAGTCGCTCAACACTGAATCGATGACTGCGTTCACCACCTTACCGCCGGCCGTGTCCGCGAGGGTGACGGTGATAAAGGTCGACACGCCGAACCGCTGTCGTTGCGGTGCACCACCGATGGCCGTCGCATCGATCGTCTGGTCGACGGTCTGGTCGACCCGATAATGCGTGCTGCGGGGGGCTGCCGAAGCCGAGACTCCCGCCAGCGCCGTGAGCGCGAAGAGCCGAGACGTCATCCGATCCTCGAAGCATGCAAGGGTGGAAAGCACTGCCCCCCGAGATGAGCCCGGAGGGCAGAGCGGGTCGAGCCATAAGCCGAGTTCTGTTCCCTCGCGCTCTCACGCGAGAGGATGGTCATCTGTCTGGGACGGTCGTCGCCGACCGCCTCGAGCAGCCTACCCGCGGCTCCCCCTAGCTTGCGCTCGGGGCCTTCGGTGTGGGTCACACCTCGCCGCTTATTTGGCCTTGCTCCGACTGGGGGTTGCCGTGCCACCATCCGTTGCCGGTGGTGCGGTGGGCTCTTACCCCACCTTTTCACCCTTACCCCCGCTTGCGCGAGGGCGGTGTCTTTTCTGTGGCCCTCTCCGTCGCCTCGCGGCGCCCAGGCGTTACCTGGCAGTCTACCCTGTGGAGCTCGGACTTTCCTCGGAACCGAAACGGTCCCGCGACCACCCCGCTCGACCCGCGCCTAAGGATAACAGGTCGAGCCGCGCTAGGGTGTGCGGTGGGCCAGGTTTGCCTCCACCCGTGCGGCCCCCCTTTCGGCCTGCTCGAGCAGAGGCCGCAAAGGAGCATCCGCCAGCTTCCATTGCGAGGCGGCGAGGCGGTACTCGCGTCGCGCCTCGCTCAGATTCCCGAGGCGTTCCTGGCTCGATGCGCGCACCAGGCGTACCCGGGCCAGGATGCCCCATCGCATGTCGAACACCGTTCGGCTGAAGTCTGCGGGACCGAAGTTGCCCAGCGCCTGGAGCGCCGCTGAATAATCCGCCAATGCGTAGTAGGCTTGGGCGGCGAGCGGTCGCAAGTAGATCGTGTAGCGCACCCCGCGCCCTTCGGGCCGTGCCGAGTCGGCGAGTGCTCGCCGGGCGGCTGCCGTGTCGTGACGGCTAAGCGCGAGCAACGCCGTGACCTCGCGGGCCTGCTGGGGCCCTGCCAGACCGGCCAGTTCCGAGATTGCGGTGGTATCTGCGCTGGGACCCGCGAGCAAACCGATTGCTGCCGGACCGCCGCTCGAAGCGACATCGGCTCGTCGCGCGGGCGGTGCATGGCGGGCCGCTTCGGCGGCGCTCTGCCAGACTTGCCGAAGCGCAGGAGCCGGCGCGCCGGTAGCGGCGTAGAGTTCCCCCAGCATCCGCCAACGGGCCTGGCCGTGGCGCAGCGCCGCGTCCTTGGATTGGGCGATGGCGCCGCCTCCCTGCATTACCTGGTGGCTCAACTCGATCAGTCGCGCTGCAGATTCGATCTGACCGAGATACGCAAAGACGTTGGCGGCGGCCGCAATGTTCCAGGCCGTCGAGGATGCGTCTTCGCCGAGGAAATCCGCGGCCGACAAGGAGTCCACAGCGTGTCGCAGGTCGGCCGCAGCCCGATCCGCTTCACCAGCTGCAAATCGGATCTTCGCCTCGACGAAGGGTCGGTCCGGATATCGCCCGACGGTAATTGCGTAACGGTCGACCTCCGCCAGCGCCCGGGCCGGCTGTCCCGATTCGATTTGCGCATCGACCAACGCAGCGTGGGCGGCCTTGTTCGTCGGCTGAGATGCGACCCAGGTCTGGGTTTGTTGCAGCAGCTCCTGGCGCGCACGAGCTGTTCCTGCCGCCATCGTCGTGCTGTCCACCAAAGGCTCGAAGCCCGGCCCCAACGCCGGTGCGAGCGAATCCGCTCCCAGTAGGACGACGGGTGGTCGCTCGCGCGCCGCTATCGCCAGCAAGTCCGCGACGTGCGAATAGGCCAGCGTATACCCGGGATCGATGGCCAGCGCCCGGCGGAATGCCCGTAGGGCTTTGGTCCACTGGGGCGGTCCCGCTCCCGCCGCAGCGGTATCATGGAACCACGCCTCTCCCAGGCCGTACCAGGCATCCGGATCGCGGTTGTCCCGTTCGATCATTTCACTGTAAAGAGCACGGGCGGTCACATAGTCCCGGTCGTCGAACGCGCGGTAGGCGTTGACCATTGCGCGGTCATGCGGCGGAAGTCGGTCCACGTAGGCCGTAGCTCGTCGGATGGCGTAGCGCGCGATCGAGTCGTCTTCACCCACGGTCCATCCGCGCGCCAATGCGAGCTTGTAGAAGGCAAGGCTGAACGTGGTGTCGAGGCTCGTGGCTCGTTCGAAGTCGCGTTGCGCTGCGGGAAGGTTCCATCGGTTGAGCTGTTCGACACCGTTCAGGTAGGACCGGAAGGCCTCCACCGACGACGTAGTCGCCTGCGCCAGTCCCGTGCGGATGTCCGCCGGTGCGCCGGATAGATCGAGCAGCCGGGCAGCCAACTCGTCGAACATCGGTCGGACGTCGGTCCCCGGACGACCCTCGATCCGACCGATTTCGACCCGCTTCCCCGTCGCCACGTCGAACACCCTCGCCGATAGGTAAAGCGAGTCACCGCTGCGGCTGTACTCCCCCAGCACCACGGTCCAGACGCCGGCTTCGCGGGCGAGCTGCCGCGCCAGCTCGAGCCCTATAGCATCGCCCGGCTTCACGGCGTGGTGGGCGAGCAGGTCGTGCACCCGCTCGTGATCCACTATCGTGAGATCGCTCCATTGAGAGAGATTGAGTCCGAGCATGCTGACCGCCCCGTCCCGCATCCAATCCATTGGCCGGTCGGCTCGGAGATTCTGAAACGGAAGCACCAGAATCGAGTGGCGTGGATCGATCCCGGCCGGCGGCGCCTCCGACCGAAGTCGCGTAAGGCCGAGAACGCCGACCACCGCGAGCGTGCCGATCGCCGCGATGGCGATTTTGGGTCGCGAAAGCCTGCCCGGAGCCCGCCGCTCCGCCAGCGCTCGCCTCATCACTTCCCCGCCCTGCCACCGATCGGCTGGATGCTTTTCCAACGCACGCATGATGACCGCCGCGAGCGGTGCGGGCACGCCGGACCGGGCACGCTGGACCGGCATCGGCCGCTCCGCGATGTGCTTCGACACCACGACGCGGCGGGGGCCCACGAACGGCGGCTGTCCGACCAGCGCCTCGTAGGCGACGACGCCCAGCGAATACACGTCGCTGCGCGTGTCGACCGACTCGCCGGCGGCCTGCTCAGGGCTCATGTATGTAGGGGTGCCAACGGCGACCCCCTGCCCTGTCCGGGTCACTTGACCCGGTTCACCCGAGGCGCGCGCGATGCCGAAGTCCGCCAGCAACGCCCGACCGCTGACCGCGTCGAGCAGAATGTTCTCGGGCTTCACGTCTCGGTGCACAAAGCCGGCGGCGCTCGCCGCTTCCAGTGCCGAAGCAATATCCGCCACGAGCTGTTCTACATCAGCCGGCTCGAGCGAGCCTTCCCGATTGATCCGCTGCCGCAGGCTTTCTCCGGGAATCTCATCCATGACGTAGTACAAATGCCCGCCGACCGACCCCGCGTTATGCACGGTCACAATGTTGGGGTGGCGGATTCGCGCGAGCATTCGCGCTTCGGTGAGGAATCGTTCTGCAACTGAAGGCTGAGCTGCCAGCTCGGGGTGCGCGACCTTCACGGCCACTCGGCGGTCGAGCGCAAGGTCGACGGCCTGGAACACCACGCCCATGCCCCCACGGCCGAGCTCGCGCTCGAGGCGATACTGCGACTGCAGTACGGCCTGCAACGTCTCGAAAAGATCTGCTGCGGTAGACTCGCTCACGGCACCTGCACGTCCGATGTACGGGTCGAGAGCCGGGAGGACGGTACCAATAGCGCGCGTGATGAATTCGATGCGGCGCCGCCGCGGAACGTTGCGTTGCCAGGTCCGTCGGCGACGTTGACCTCCGATTGAGATAACCCCGCTAGCTTGGGCGCGACTCGAGGAGCCGCATGTCACTCGCCGCCGCACCGCTCGCTCAGCCATCGCCCACCGTCGCCGCCGTGCTGCTGCCCGGTGAGCGATCTCGAGTAGACGCGGCCGGCAACGGCTGCTTCTCTGTCGTGCATCGCGATTCGATATCGGATGCCTTGCGGGTTGTTCGGGAGCGACCGGTCGACGCAGTTCTGGTCTCCGTTCACCGCTGCGCACCCGAACAGGTCGAAGCGCTGGCCCACCTGGTGCGAGACTTTCCCGCCATTCCCATGGTCGCGCTGGTCTCGCAGCACGATGCCGGTGCCACCGAGATGCTGCTCCGGCTGGGCGCCACGGGCGTCCGCCAGGTAGTGGACGTAACCTCGCCCACCGGCTGGAACCGGCTGCGTCAGGTGGTGGGTCAGCCCGCTACCAGAGCGGTTGCTCGCATTCAAGGGCCCATCCTCGAAGCGCTCGCCCATGCGCCGCCGGATGCTCGCCTCTTTATGGAAGCGCTGATCCGGTTGGCGCCGGAAACGCCGACGGTCCGCCGCCTGGCGGACCGGCTCTTCGTCCGGCCGAGCACGTTGATGTCGCGTTTCGTGCGGTCCGGTTTGCCTTCACCCAAGAACTACCTGGCCGCGATTCGCCTGCTGCATGCGGCGCTACTGTTCGAGACGTCAGGGCTTTCAGTTGCCGATGTCGCTTATCGGCTGGAGTACTCGTCCCCCCAGAGCTTTGGTCGCCACCTCCGGGCGATGCTTGGCATAACCGCATCGGAGTTCCGCACTCGGTACCCTTTCCCGGTCGCCGTGAGTGGCTTTGTCGAGAGGCTGCTTCAGCCTTACGAAGCCATCTGGACAACCTTTCACCCGCTCACTCAAGGGAGTTGGGAGGGTAACTCATAGTCGTCAGCTTCACCCCAAACCCATGGCTGAAGCAGTAGTTAGCGACTTAACCTCGTGGCCGGCCGCCTCGAGCACTTGTCGTCCGCCCTGCTCCCGGTCTACCACAGCCAACACACCGGCGATCCTCCCCCCTTCAGTGCTGACCGCTTGGATAGCCTGCAGGGCCGAGCTGCCGGACGTGATCACGTCCTCCACGATCACGACGGACACGCCCGGGGCAAAGTTCCCCTCGATCAGGCGTCGGGTTCCGTGCCCCTTGGCCTCCTTCCGCACGGTGAAAGCGTCCAGCAGTGCGCCAGTCCCGAAGCTTGCTGCGGCAATGGCGTATGCGACGGGATCCGCCCCCAACGTCAACCCGCCAATCGCGGTGGCGGTCCACCCAGCCTCTCGAATCGCCGTGAGTCCGGCCCGCCCCACCAGGACCATTCCCTCAGCGGACATCGTTGTGAGTCGGCAGTCGATGTAGTACGACGACCGCTGACCCGAGGCCAGCACAAAGTCACCATACCGAACCGATTTTGCCAGCAGTAGTTGTTCGAGAGGTGTCACCGAGGGCCTTTGCGGAACAGATTGGCCAGAAACCCACCTTTCTGACCCCCCTCGTTCCGCACTGCCGTGTAGAATCCCTGCGCAAATTCGTCCACCGACTTACTGCGCTTGGCAAGGTCGCGCTGTAGCCCGTTCATCACGGCGGCTTCGACCGCTGGGGAGAATCGGAGTCCCCGCTTTGCCTGGCCTAGCGGGATTGGATCCTGTGAGAGTAGTTGCTGAAACAACTCCCGCGGACTCCGCCCCGGGAATGGCAGGCATTCGGTCAGCGAGTAGTACGTAATCGTCGCGAGGCTGTACACATCCGCCTGCTCGCCAACCAGTTCGCCGCTCAACGTTTCCGGCGCCACGTATTGCAGGGTTCCGACGAAGAACCCCGCCCTGGTCAGCCGCTCCTCGGCGCTTCCCTCGGCGTCTCGGGCAATACCGAAATCGAGCAGCTTAGCGCGCTGGGTCGTTGGATCGTACATGATGTTGGCAGGCTTGAGATCGCGATGGATGATGCCCGCTTTATGCGCTGCAGACAGTGCCGCGCCAATTTGCTCGACGATAGTCGCCACCAACGCGGGGGCCAGCATCCCCGACCGCGTGACGAAGCTCGCCAGCGGCTCACCTTCAGCCCATTCGAGCGCGAGATAGTTCAGCCCGTCGGCTTCGCCGTAGTCGTACAGCCGCACGATATTCGGGTGGTTGAGCCTACCGCCGAACTCGGCCTCGCGCAGAAACCGTTTGATGGCGACAGGATCTTTGGCCAGGCGAGGGATGAGGATCTTGACCGCGGCCAGGCCGCGCTCGGGATGTTCCCCCTTATAGACACTCGCAGTACCACCCTCGCCGACATGCTGGACGAGGCGGTAACCCGCCACCGTGCGACCGACGAGGTTCTCAGAGGGCATGCGTGAGCCAACCTAGTGAGTCGCTCAATGGCCAGCAAGCGCTTCCAAACTGTCGGAGAGTGTATCGTGCCGCTGCTTGACGCTCGTCGCTTGCCGCCGCTAACCTTCGCTTGCACGCCTGAAAAGGCGCAGCGTTACCTCCACGACGACCGGAGACTGTCGATGCGGCGCCTCGCGCTGGTCCTTTCGATCGCGGGCGCTCTCGCGGCGTGCGGCGGCGGCGGAGCGGGGAAGGGAAGCTCGGCGAGCGGGCCGGCGCCGGCTCCCGACGACATGCCGGCTGTCACGTCCACGAGCGGCATCTACCGCGGTGTCGGTCGTCTCGCGGCGGCCGATCCTCTGCCCTTCGTTGGCAACGTGGCGTTCGCTCAAGGTGTCGGCGACACCACTCTCGCAATTCTCGGTCTTTCCCTGGAAAATCGGTCCCTCAACTTCCAACGCGAGCCGTCTGGCTTCTCAGCTCATTATCGGGTGGATATCACGCTCCGTCCGGTGACCGGAGCGCCCGTACAGGTGGGTCGCGAGGAAACGGTCCGGGTCGCGACGCAGCCGGAGACCGGTCGAACCGACGAGAGTGTGCTGTTTCAACAGCATTTCAAATTGCTGCCGGGTCCTTACAACGTCATCGTGAACGTGCGGGACATGAACGCAGGGGTCGAGTCACGGGCCGAGGGCGACTATACGGTCCCGAAGCTCGCGCCTGGAACCTCGAGCGAGCCGATTCTCGCGTATCAAGTGCAGGGCAGGGCAACGCCGGCGGATCCGCTCAAGCTTGTAATCAACCCCCGAGGCGTGGTCAGTTTTGGCGGCGATACCCTGCTGGCATACATCGAAGGCTATGCCTTTCCTCGCCGACAGACCGTGCCCTTCGAGGTGCGCGACGGACAGGACAGCCTCGTCTATCGGGACTCTTTGCGGTTCCAGGGCGGGCGGCCAATCGAAAGCCAGGTCATCCGCATCGCGCCCGATAGCCTGGTCCTGGGCGAAATGCGCCTCGTCGTCGGGTCGGGGGCGACAGCCCGCCGGTCCACTGCCATCGTCTCGTTCACGTCCCAGTGGCTGGTTACGAGCTACGATCAAATGCTCAGCCTGTTGCGCTACTTCGGTCCGAATCCCGCCCTGGACTCGCTGCGGCGGGCCGCTCCGGCCGATCGGGCCCATCTCTGGCGGGAGTTCCGCAAGTCCAGCGATCCCGATCCGAAGACCCCCCAGAACGAGCAGCTCGACGAGTACTTCAGCCGGCTGGCGACCGCGAATGCTCAAATAAAGGACGAGGGTATGCCGGGCTGGCGTACTGATCGGGGCGAGGTTTTCGTGGTCCTCGGCGCGCCGGATGAGGTCACGGAGCAGGCGCCCAGCACGTCGTCTCGGGTCATTCGCTGGGTGTACTATCGGTATCGGCTCACGTTGTTCTTCGTCGATGAATCGTCCTTCGGTCGCTTCCGCCTCACCTCCCGCTCCCGTGCGGACTACGAGCATGCCGTCTCACGGCTCCGACACGGTGGCGGTGAAACCGCCGATCGGGAATGAGCGGCTTCTAGGCGGTAACCGCAGCAGTATTTTCCCCCCATGCCAAATCACACGCCTCCCCAGGTCTTTCTGGTGGACGGCTATGCCCTGATCTATCGCGCCTTCTTTGCCATGATGTCCCGGCCGCTGCGGACAACCCGCGGCGAGAATACCTCGGCGGCCTGGGGGGTGGTGAATTTTCTGCTTCGCTTGCAGGAGAAATACCGGCCCGACTACCTCGCCTGGGTCCTCGATGCGGGCACATCGTTCCGCGCCGAGCGCTACCCCGACTACAAGTCCACTCGCGAAAAGCTGGGGGACGAACTTCAGGCGGACTTCGATCGCGCGGTGGAGAGAACCCGTCAGCTACTTGAGGCTTTCCGGGTCACCTGCTCGGAGGTCCCGGGTTTCGAAGCCGACGACGTCATTGGAACTCTCGCCACTAGGGCCGCCGCGGGCGGGCTTCAGGCAGTCATCGTGTCAGGCGACAAGGACTTCTATCAGCTGATTGGACCGCGGGTCGCTTTGCTGAACCCGGGACGTGGCGGTCCGGGTGGAGTAGACGAGACCTGGGTAGACGAGAGCAATGCGGCGGCACGGCTTGGTGTGGCGCCGGCTCGCGTGACGGATTTTCTGGCGTTGGTTGGCGATTCCTCGGACAACGTGCCGGGGGTGAAGGGGGTAGGGGAGAAAGGCGCGCAAAAACTGCTGGCCGACTTCGGCGATCTCGACAACCTCCTGGCCCGAGCCGCCGAAGTACCCGCCAAACGACCCCGTGAGGCATTGATCCAGTACGCTGCCGAGGCGCGTCTTTCACGGGAACTGGTGACTATCCGGCGGGACGTTCCTGTCGATCTCGATCTCGAGCGGATGGCTGTCGTCGAACCCGATCGCGAGCGGCTGCTCCGACTGTTGACCGAGCTTGAGTTCTACACCCTGGTACGGAAGGTGAACGGCACTGGCGAGCCTGACACTGCCCCCTCGTCTCCTGTGCCTGAGGGTCGGCTCGTTCCAGCAGAGCCGGACGTCGAGCGGGCGGCGCCGGCAGTCGTCGTTCACGTGGTTGAGGATTCTGCGGGACTGGCCGATGTGGTGCGACATCTTCGCGGTGCGAATCTGATTGCACTCGACACCGTTGCCAGTTCCTCCCGAGCGCGTCAGGCGGAGCTGGTCGGTTTGTCGCTCGCCGCGAGCTCCTCCGAGGCTTGGTACTTCCCCTTCGGGCATCGTCCACAGGGCGGTGAGCTGGCAGCGCCGCCACCCGTCACCAACCTTCCACAGCTCTCGAGCTCCGCCTGCTCTGTCCTGGCCGACCTGCTGCGCGACCCCGAGGTTCCGAAGGCTGGGCACAACCTGAAATTCGACTGGCAGGTGCTTCGCGGAGCAGGCATCGAGATCGCGGGCGTGGCCTACGATTCGATGCTGGCCAGCTTCGTGCTCGATCCGGGACGACGCTCCCACAGTCTGGATACTCTGGCACTCGAGCATCTGGGCCGGACTATGGATCCATATCCGGACGCACCCGGCCGGGGCAAGAAACCGATGCCGGTGGCCGAGCTGCCGGTGCGGCAAGCGGCCGATCTATGCGGTGCCGACAGCGCAGTAGTCCTTGCCTTGCATGACTTCTTCGCGCCCCGACTCCGGGACACCTCGCTGGAGCCCTTGCTCCGCGACCTGGAGCTTCCACTTATCGAAGTCCTTGCCCAGATGGAGTGGGACGGAATCGGGGTCGATCGGCAGGTATTCGAGCAGCTGTCTCGCGAACTCGGTGCCGATCTGTTCAGGTTGGAGGGAGAGATCACCCGCGTCGCCGGCGTGGAGCTCAATCTGAATTCGCCCCGCCAGCTCGCGATCGTGCTGTTTGAAAAGCACCAGCTCCCCGTCCAAAAGAAGACCAAGACGGGGCCATCTACTGATGCCGACGTGCTTGAGCAGCTGGCAGCGCTGGGACACGAACTGCCCAGGCTCATTCTGGAATATCGCGAGCTGCAGAAGCTGAAGAGCACCTACGTCGACGCGTTGCCCCAGGAAGTAAGTCCCAAGACGGGCCGGATCCACACCAGCTTTAATCAGACCGGGGCCGCCACCGGCCGGCTATCGTCATCCGACCCCAATCTGCAGAACATCCCGATTCGCACGCCTCGGGGAGAGGCGATTCGTCGGGGGTTTGTCCCCTGCCCGGGAGCGGTCTTCTTGGTGGCGGACTATTCCCAGATCGAGCTGCGCATCATGGCGCATCTCTCCGGCGATCCTGCCTTCATCGAGGCTTTTCGCCAGGGCGGCGATATTCATCGACAGACTGCGGCGCTCATCTTCGGTGTGTCCGTGGACCGGGTGACCCCTGAGATGCGGTCGCGGGCCAAGACCATCAACTTCGCGACCATCTACGGTCAGGGCCCGTTCGCGCTCTCGAGGCAGCTTGGCATTTCTCAGGAAGACGCGAAGGCATTTATCGCTCGCTATTTCGAGCGATTCGCCGGGGTGCGTGCGTTCCTGGACCGGCAGGTGCAGCTCGCCCGCGAGCAAGGATATGTCGAGACCTTATTCAAGCGGCGCCGCTATATCCCTGAAATCCGCGACCGCAATTTCAATATGCGGGCATATGCCGAGCGAACGGCGCAGAACTCACCCCTCCAGGGGTCGGCGGCGGACCTCATCAAATTGGCGATGGTCCGCACGCACCGCGCGATTCGCGAGCGCGGGCTGGCCAGCCGGATGCTCCTACAGGTGCACGACGAATTGCTGTTCGAGGTTCCGGTAGCGGAGGTGGAGCAGATGCGGGACCTGGTGCGGAGTCAGATGGAAACCGTCGTACCCCTCGATGTGGCGCTTGTGGTCGACATCGGCGTGGGCCCCAACTGGCGGGATGCAAAACGGTAAACAGTGAACAGTGAACGCTGAACGGGGCTGAACCGAAAGGCAGTCCCCGTTCACCGTTTACTGTTCACTGTTCACCGCTTTTCCCGGCCACCAGTTCCAGCGCCCCGCGAGGTGCATGACTGCTGGAACCAGCACCATGCGGATGATCGTGGCGTCGAGCAGCACGGCTACCGCAAGCCCGAATCCCAAGAACTGCATCACCAGTATTCTGGCAAACGCGAAGACCCCAAAAACCAGGATCATGATAAGCGCGGCGGAGGTGATTACCGAAGCCGTTGCGCTCAGTCCTTCCAGCACCGCTTCGTCATTGCGGCCGGTCCGATCGAAAGCCTCCTTGATTCGGCTGAGCAGGAAGACCTCGTAATCCATGCTCAGGCCGAACACGATGGCGAACACCAGGACCGGAACAACGACGAAGATCGCAGACGTCGGACCGGTGAGGCCGAAGAGGCGAGCTCCGATTCCGTGCTGGAAGACGAGTACGATCAGTCCGAAGGTTCCGCTGACCGATAGAGTGTTCATGATGATCGCCTTGACAGGGACCAGCACGGAGCGGAACGCGATCGCAAGCATGACCCCAGTAGCGGCGAGTATCAAGCCGATCAGGAGCGGAAGGCGTTCCAGCATGTCGTCTTGAAAATCGAGGGCGGATGCGACGTAACCGCCGATTTTGATATCAAGGCCTTTCGTACCCCGCAGGGGCTCGTTTCGGAGGTCGCGAATCTTGCGAACCACGTCCATTGCCGTGGTTAGCGACGTTGTATCCGAAAGAATGACATCCATCAACGTCGCCCGCGCGTCCTTGCTCAGGTACGCGTCCAGGAACTCAGGCGGAAGATCCTGGCGTGCGGCATCCAGGTCGCTATAGAGCACGGAATAGGCTAGGAGCGAAGTATTTCGCTTGGCGTCGACCAGGCCGCGGACGTCACGCACTCGCGGGTCCGCCCTAAGCGAGTCCGACAGAGTCCGTAAGCCCCGAAGCGTGGTGGTCTCGACCGCAGTGTGCCCAGCCGGCGCCTCGATCACGAGACGGATAGGCTGAATCACGCCGCCAACGCCCATGGCGGTCAACGTCTCGACGCCCTTACCGCCTTCGGTGTCGCTAGGCCACCAATCCCGCGAGGGCAACCCAATCCGGATCCAGAAAATGGGTGCCGTCAAAAGTGCGATGGTGAGACCTCCCAATGCGGCCGCCTTCCATGGGTGGCGGCTCAGCGTGCGGGCCCAGGTCTCCCAGATTCGGGGAGCGTGCCACCAGGCGACGCGGCGCGCGAGCCACCGGGGGCGTTCGATGGTCCGCCCCATGATGGCGAGCAAGGCGGGCAAAAGAGTGGTCGACAACAGGACGGCGACGGCTACGGTCACCAGTCCTCCCAGTCCGACGCTCCGTGTTTCCACCAGCGGGGTAAAAAGCAGAGCCCCGAACCCGACGACGACAGTCAGCCCTGAAGTGACGACGGCCGTTCCAGCGGTCAGCAGTGTTGTGACTGCCGCTTCACGGCGTCGACGGCCTCGGCTCAGCTCCTCGCGGAAGCGGGTTACCACCAGGAGTGAGTAATCGATTCCCACTCCCAGTCCGATCATGGTGGTCATGTTGAGCACGAACACCGACATCGGGGTGAGGTGCGCCAAGAGGCCGATGATGGCGAGCGAGACTACGATCGCGAGAAAGCCGACGATGAGAGGAAGTACCGCGGCGACTAAAGCGCCGAACGCAAGAACGAGGATTAGCAGAGTAGGGGCAATCAATAGCCGCTCGACCCGCCGACTGTCCTGAGCGCTAACGGTGCGAATATCCAGGTCGAGCGGGGCTCGTCCGGTGACGTGCGCCGTGTAGCGCCGGCCCCCAGGAAATGCATTCAAAGTTGTGCGTACCGTCTGGCGCACGATCGGAACCAGACCTCCGGCGCTGTCGCCGGTGGACGTGCGCAACGCGACCACCAGGAACGTCGTGCGGCGGTCTCGGCTAACAAAGGAGGTATCGCTGGTGGAAACGTATGAGACGACACTCCGCACGGAGGGCAGGGCGGCGAGAGAGTGCGCGAGGTTATCGACTACTAAGCGAGGGCCGGAAAGATCGAATGATGCCGGGCCGGCAAGGGTGACCGCAAAAAACTCATTGACCGGGCTGTCGAAACGATGGCTGAGCGTGGCCTCGGCCAGCGACGCCTCCGTCTCCCGAGTACTGCCGCCCCGAAGATTCAGGAGCTGCTCGGTTGCCCGGGCGCGAACTGCCGCGAACACGCCGATTACGGACCAGAGGACTACAATAGCCCAGCGCCAGCGGATCAGGCCCCTGGCGATACGTTCCCTCGCGCTCAGTTGGTGCCTCCATGGCCGTGCCAAGCCCTGGCAGCCGGTGGCCAAATGTTAGACGGCTCCAGCCACCGACGCCAGCATGCTGGCGTCCGGCTACTCGCTCACGGCATATTCATCACATTCTATGAAACGCATCCTGCTGCCCGCCCTGACGGGGCTCCTTCTCTTCGCTGTCTTGGCGGACCGAGTGACCCGGACCGCCTCGACCACCCTCAATGCGCGGACCTCGCCGACGCCGGCAGACACCTTGGCAGCTACCCCTTCCCGTCAGCCGGCTCCGAAAGCCCTGCCCGCCGCCGCGCCGTCGCCGATTCCCACTGCTGAGCCCTCTGCCCTGGACCGGCTCGCCCGGTTGGCCGTCCGGCGCCAGCTCACCGGCGCGGCAGATCGGACGTATCTCGATTCGCTAATAGCGACCACTGACTCGGTGATCCGTCGCTGGCCGGATCGCAATGGCGCCCCCCTCAAGGTCTTTCTCGTGGAGGATGACACGCCGGGATACATGCCAAGGATGGGCGCGCTGGTGCGACAGGCGCTGGCTCGCTGGATCGAGGCGGGCATCGGAGTGAGTTTCAGCGAAGCACGCGACACCGCAGACGCCGATATCATAGTGCGCTGGATCGATCGCTTCGACATTGATCGGGCAGGCCAAACCGATTTGACCTGGGATCAGGCAGGGCGGGTGCGCCGGGCGACGATTTCACTGGCCATGCATTCAAGCGCCGGTGCAGACCTTACCGATCCAGCCTTGCTGTCTGTGGCCGTCCATGAGACTGGCCACGCAATCGGCCTCCCTCACTCGGCAGATTCGAACGACGTCATGTTCCCGTCAACACGCACGGCCCGGCTCTCCGACCGGGACGTGCGGACGGCCCAATTGCTTTACCAGCTTCCGCCAGGTTCCATAAAAGGCGAAGAGAATCGCTAACCCCTCCACGTACCGGCGCCGTAGGGTAGGACGGGCTTTGCTAACCCTCGTTGCGCTCGTGGCCCTCACGCTTACTCGCTCTTCTCTGCAGGCCCAGCAGTTCAGGGACGTCGACGCCGCGGTACGCCACGGGATTCAGAAGGGCCTGTATCCGGGCGCAGTAGTGGTCATCGGCCGGCGCGATACGATCCTGTATGGCAAGGGTTTCGGCCGGCTTACCTGGAGCCAGAAATCGGCTCGACCCTCCCCGGACTCGACTCTCTGGGACCTGGCTTCGCTCACCAAGGTGGTGGGAACGGGGAGTGCCGTGCTCCGTCTGGTGGACGCGGGGAAAGTGGGCCTCGATACCGCAATCGTCCGGTATCTGCCGCGGTTCGCCGGCGGCGAAAAAAGTCAGGTCACGGTTCGAATGCTGCTCGATCACACGAGCGGCCTCCCTCCCTGGGTCCCTTTCTATCGTCAGGCTCACTCCCGCGACGGTGTAATCGACCGGCTGTATGCCGAGCCGCTGCAGCGAGCGCCGGGTGATACTGCTGTGTACAGTGATCTGAATGCCATGCTCCTGGGGCTCCTGGTCGAACAGGTGATGGGTGAACCGCTGGATCAGGTCGTACAGCGTGAGGTGCTGACACCGCTCGAGCTCACCCACACGCTATACCGCCCTCCTTCCAAGCTCTGGCGACTAGTGGCACCGAGCGGCCGCTATCGCGGCCGGCCCGTTCGCGGAGAGGTAAATGACCAGAATGCCGCGCGCCTTGGTGGGGCTGCGGGTCATGCGGGGCTCTTCTCGACCGGCGATGACCTCGCGCGGTTTGCCCAGGTATGGCTGCGCCAGGGCCAGGGCCCGAACGGGGGGTGGGTCAGAGGCGAGACAATGAAGCTCTTCCTCAGGCCCGGCCCGCGAAGCGGGACGCGACTCCTCGGGTGGGACGGCCCAACCTTGGATGCCCCCGTCGATGATCCGAGCGTTTTCGGCACTCTGGTGAGTCCGGCAGCCTATGGCCATACGGGCTGGACCGGCACCGAATTGTGGATCGATCCGGTCCGCGACCTATTCCTCGTCTTTCTCACTAATCGAAGCTACGATCCCCGCACCAGCCGATCGATCGACAAGCTGCGGGTAGTCCGAGCCCAACTCTCCGATGCTACTTCCCGGGCTGTGCCCGGGGCCTGCGGCTCAGAGTCTCCAGCCAGCTGCTGAGTGGGGCATTGCCGCTCCCGATCCCTTTGAGGCCGCTAGATTGAAGAAGGGTTTTCAGCTAGGGTGACTAAACCAGGTGGTGTGCCATGTCCCTCACCTCTGACGCTGTTCGCAAGGCCCTTCGGGCCGTCAAGGATCCGGAGCTCAATCTCAACATCATCGATCTGGGCCTCGTGTACGACATCGAGGTCGACGAGGAAGGAGACATCCAGGTCAAGATGACACTCACTTCGCCTGGCTGCCCGGCCGGCGCGGAGATTCTCCAGGGTGTAAAAGAGGTCGCATCAGACCTCGAAGGCGCCGGTTCAGTGGAGGTCGAGCTGGTGTGGGAACCCTATTGGACGCCGGAGCGAATGGATCCCCGGGTTCGTGCCTTCCTCGGTCACTGAGCTTTCGTCGCGCTCATTGCCGCCAGCAGGTCCTGCCCGACCGTCTCAACCTGCCATTGACGCACTCCTGGAATCGCGCGTAGCTCCTCCAGCGAACCGGGCACGGCGCGCGCAATAGCCTCGAGCGTAGCATTGGGACAGAGAACTCCCGGTGCGAGACTGAGTCGAATTGCCAGCTCGTTTCGCTTGGCCTTGAGCTGCTCCACTCGAGCATCGAACGCCGGATCGGCTGGGCGGCGGGTGCCGCGCTCGATACGGGGAAGCTCCTGCTCCGGCAGCTCGAGAGCACGACGGACGGCTGCGAGGATGTCCCGGCCGCGGCGCTCGACCAAGTCCTGTCCGACACCCCGAATAGCTCGGAGTGCTGCGACATCGGTTGGCAGCGTTTTCGCAATCTCGAGCAGGGGTTCCGTATTGATGATCCGAAAGGCGGCGCGATCCGCGCGGGCCGCCGTCTCATCTCGCCATTGATAGAGTTCCCGCAGCGCAGCCAGTGACCGGCCGCGCAGAAGCCTGGCTCCTTTGACTCGGAGATATCCCGGCTCCTCTCCGTCGCTCGATCCCCACCGAACCTGTTCGAGCAGGGAAAACTCCTCCTCCGCCCACGAGAGCCTTCCCAGTAAAGTCAATCGGTCTCTCAGAATATCCCGAAGCGCGGGAAGGTGGCGCGTGTCGTCCGCGGCGTAGCGCAACATGTCCCGCGACAGAGGTCGGATGGACCAATCCGCTCGCTGGAAGCGCTTGTCCAACGAAACGGCCAGATACTTCTCGAGCAGCGCGGCGAGGCCGATGCCGGGCTCGTTGAGCAGTTGCGCGGCAACCCGAGTATCAAATATCCGGCTGGCGCGGAAGCCGTACTGCTGATCCAGCAGACGCAGGTCATAGTCGGCATCGTGAAAGACAACCTCGACATTGCCATCGGCAAGGATGGCTCCGAGGCGGCCAAGCGCTCCCACGCCGAGGGGATCGATGATGACCGTGCGAGAACGGGAGGACAGCTGGACCAGGTAAACGCGGTCGTAGTAGCGATGAAAACTGGCGGCCTCGGTATCTACGGCCAGCAGCGGCTCACAGCTCAGCTCGGTCAGCGCTCGCTCCAGCTCAGCCGCCGAGGCGACCAGGCTGAGGCCTTCCTCACTCACGCTCTGCCACCATCTCCAGGCCGGCCGCGATTTCCTCCAGCGCCTTCGATAAGGTCTTGTAGAACTCCGCGTCTGGCGGCGTCGGGGTGCCCATCGCGGCGTCCATCTGGAGCTTGCGTGCGAGCCGGGCAGCGTGGCGGATATAGTCGGTGGCTGGTTTCATAGGCCGGGCGGTTGGGAAAGACGGTTCATCTGACGTACGTCCTCGCTGTGGGTGAAGAATAGATCGGCGACACCGGGGCGCCACCTCGCCTCGCTCCGTCCGCGGCGTATCTTCCTGTCGATGGCGACCCAGGAAATCGATCTCACCGTCTATCCGGACGAGTGCGATGCCTTTGGTCATCTGAATCAGGCATCGTTTCTCGCGCTTTTCGAGCGCGCCCGTTGGGAGATGCTGGCCCGGGGACCTGGCATGGACATCTTCTCGCGAAATGGTGCCTGGCCCGCCGTCCGCAAGGCGACCGTAGACTACAGTGCCGCTGCGTATCCGGGAGACGTGCTCCGGTTCCATCAGGCGCTGACTCATCATGGCCGAACCAGCTTCACCGTCCGCCAGACCGCTCGCCGAGTTCGGGATGACGCTCTGATTGCCACCGCAGAGTTTGTATTCGTCTGCGTCGATCGGGAAGGCAAACCGACTCCCGTTCCGGCGGATTTCGGGGAGTTCATGAATGCAAGGCCCGCGCCTCGTGAAGGTGCTCGAAGAATTACCGTGAACGGGGTCAATCTCGCCGTCAATGTCGAGGGCGAAGGCTCGACCGTGCTGTTTATTCATGGATATCCGCTCGATCGGACCATCTGGGAGCCACAGGTCCAGGGTCTGGATCGTTGGCGGCGGATTTCACCCGACTTGAGGGGCATGGGTTTATCCGATGCGCCAGACCTGGGCTACAGTATGGCAACCTACGCTGCCGATCTCGCCGCTTTGCTGGATGCATTCGGCGCCGATCGGGCGGTCTTGTGCGGACTCTCGATGGGCGGCTACATCGCGTTCGAGTTTCTCCGCCGCTGGCGGGAGCGTGTTGCGGGGCTGATCCTGGTGGATACCCGGGCGGAAGCGGACAGCGCCGAAGGGAAACGACTGCGTGATGAGGCGGCCGCCCTGGCTCGTGAAGGTGGCGCAGCGGCGATCGCCGAAACGATGTTGCCCAACATGCTCGCGGGCTCGGCCAGCGCCGAGCTGGTTCAGCGCGTCCGGGCGATCATGGCTGCCGCCCCTGTGGCTGGCATAGTCGGTGCGCTCGGCGCGATGCGAGAGCGCCCGGATAGCGCGGGAATGTTGGCATCGCTCACTGGCCTACCTACTCTCATTTTGGTCGGCGCAGAGGACCGGCTCACGCCCCCGGCACGTGCGAGCGCAATGGCGTCGGCCCTACCCGATGCCCGGATGATCGTGGTGGCCGGTGCAGCGCATCTTCCGACACTCGAGCAGCCAACGGTCGTGACGGACGCGGTTCGCGCCTTCTTGGAGGGTCTCGAGGCGTGGTGAAACTGTTTGGGTGGGTCGTGCGTTCATAGGTATAGCGGCCCGGTCCGGTGCTCACTGGACCTCCGCAGTAGTGAGCAATCCTTCCAATGAACGGCCCCGGGGTCGTGACAATGGCGACCTCGCGGGCCGCCCTCTCGTGTAGGTCGTGACCCGTCGGCCGTTAATTGCTTCCGAAAGCCGCGACCCTCCGTGGTGTACACGGAGAGTCGATGCTTGAAAACCGCTTATGGCTAATGGCTAACGCCTAAGGCCTACCTCTTCGGCCTGCCGGGCGGCGCCTCGCCGTTGAAAACGTCCTTGTTCTTCGCAATGTACGCCTGCATGTCGGCCGGAACATCCTCTTCAGGGAAGATGGCCGTGACCGGGCACTCAGGCTCGCAGGCTCCGCAATCGATGCACTCGTCGGGGTGAATATAGAGCTGATCCTCCCCCTCGTAGATGCAATCCACCGGACACACGTCCACGCAGCCCCGATCCTTGACTCCAATGCAAGCTTCCACAATCACATACGTCATGCACCTGCTCCTCGAGCCGTCGCCGATAGGAAAGGGAGAGTACGATGGGGTCGTAGTGCGCGCAAGGGGAGGTCAGCCCTCGAGGAACCACTCCGCCATGCGGCGCGATGCCGGCCGCCAAGTGGCGAGGCGGGCCATAGCACGCAGGGCAGCGTTCCGGACTACTCGATGCCGGAGCATGCCGGCAAACCGATCGTGGGCACGCTTGACGCTCAACCAGCTCCGGGTCTTCGGCGACGGAAATTTCGGTTCGAGGATTCGCAGCGCGGTTTCCTCACCGGTCACAAGAGCGGCGTAAATGCCCTCGGCGGTAAGGGAGGAGGGCATTCCCGCTGCATCGCCAACCAGGTGCACGCCGTTGGGGAAATCGAAACCGGCGGTCTGGACCTCGAGTGTCGCGCCTTCGAACGGCACCACCGTCAGATCGGCGCCAAGTGACTGAGCCCGGGCGCTCAGGTAGCGGCGTACCGAGGAGGGCGCCACCACCTTCTTGGGCGCCACCGCGCCGATCGATGTATAGCACTGGTGCGGGAAGACCCAGAAGTAGCCGTTCACGAGGTTGTCGGGATCACATTCTACTCTGAGCGGTGCGAGCCGGAGACCCGGCACATTGAACTCGGCGGCGAAGTAGGCCCGTGGATGTGCCAATCCGAGTGCCCGCCTAACGCCGGAATCGGACCCGTCGGCACCGATCAGGCGGTCGAAGCGAATGGCGCCCTCGCCGGTGCTGACCGTCCTTGCGGGAAGATCGAGCTGCGTTGCCGGAACGCCGACCCTCACCTCCGCACCGGCCCGGCGAGCCCAGGCGAGCTGAAGTTGGCCAAGATCACGCCGGGGTATTGTCCGAACCGGCGATACCACTGCATGAAGTGTGCGGGCAATACCGCCGGTGAAAGCGACATGGCCGATTGAATCGAGTCCGAGATCGTGGGGTAGTCCGAGCAGGGTCAGCTCGCGAACAGCCTTGCGCGTCAGGCCACCGGCGCAGGTTTTCGGCCCTACCACGGGGTTTTTCTCCAGCACCAGAACTTCACGACCTGCGCCTGCCAGGACTTGTGCAGCCCGAAGCCCGGCGGGACCGGCACCGATGATTAGGTTCTCGATCCGTTCCACACGCGTGCTAGTGAAGGTGCGAGCGGAGAAAGCCGAGGGTCCTCTGCCAGGCAAGGTCGGCCGAGGGCTCATCGAAAACCTCGGGTCTGGCATCGTTGAAAAACGCGTGGCCTGCGTCGTAGAAATGCGCCTCGAAAGGCTTTCCTGCTGCCTGATAGCGCTCGACTAGTGCGCGGGCATCGCCTTCTTTCACGGTCCGATCGCGCCGACCGAAGTGCGCTTGCGCCGGCACCATCAGCTCGTCAGGCTCGATCGAAGCCGCGGGATGAATGGCATACCCGTAAAAATCCACCGCCGCTGAGATGACGTCAGGAAATCGCTGCGCGGCGAACAATGCCAGCTGACCGCCCATACAGAATCCCAGCGTGGCCACCTTTCGCGGGCTGAGACTTGAGAGGCTCAACAGGTGTTCGCAGGCGCCCTTGATGTCCTTCGCAGCCTCCTCGATGCGAAGCGCCATCATCATCTTGCCTGCCTCATCCGGACTCCTGGTTGCCTTTCCATCATAGAGGTCGGGCGCGAGCACGATGAATCCTTCTGCCGCGAAGCGGTCGGCGAGGTGCTTGATGTGGTCCACCAGACCCCACCATTCCTGAATGATCACGAGCCCGGGTCCGGAGCCGGCAGCGGCATTCAAATAGCCTGGCGCCGTGCGACCATTGGCCCGGAACGGGATCATCTCACCCTGCATGCAAGAATTCCTCAGTCCTGACGACCATGCTGAGGCTCGACCTATCCGGTTCGATCAGACCAGACCGCAAGCTCGTTCCCGCTTGGGTCGGTAAAGTGAAAGCGGCGGCCACCGGGAAACGGAAACGTCGGTCGCACGATTTTCCCCCCGGCTGCGACCACTCGCTTCTCGGTCGCCTCGAGATCAACCGCGAAGATGACGATCAGCGGCCCGCCCGGGCGCACGCTGTCTGCCTTTGCGAATCCTCCGTTCAGACGGCCATCGGCAAAGCTGGCGTAATCCGGCCCGTAGTCTTCGAACCGCCAGCCGAACGCCGCTCCGTAGAATTGCTTCGCTACTGGAACGCTGGTCACGGAAAGCTCGATGTAGTCGACCCGCTGATCATGCTCGGTACTCTGGAGCTGCTGGGTTGCCACGACGATCGCCTCCTGTTGAGTGGAAGCGGCAAGCTACAGCGGCACGTCGGATTCGTATTGGACAAATCCGACGGCGCGGGTTTCGGCTGCAAGCTCGGCTGGTGTGGCGCCCGAGAGTACCCGGACTTCCCGGATCAGATGAGCCTGATCGTAGTACCCGGCCTCGATCGCCAGCCGGGACCATGAGGGGTGCTGATCCCGACGCATTAAGGCGAGAGTGCGCCGGAAGCGAACTACGCGGGAGAAGAGCTTAGGTGTCACGCCCAGGCCCTCGCGAAAATACCGCTCCAGTCGACGTGCTCCCACGCCGACAGCTTGCTCGACCTGGCTAATCGACCTTGTGCCGCCCGTCTGGCCGATGTAACCGACTGCGTGCCGCAACGCGGGAGCAGGCTCCTCGGATCGGCCAAGCCGGTAAAGCAACATTGCCTCGAGCCTGTGGATCCGGTCTGCATCCGAGCGAGCGTCGCGAACTACCCGCTCGAGCTGATCAGCTCCGCCCCATACCTCGCGCAGCAGCACTGTCCGGTCGGTAAGCTCGTACATTGGCAACTGGAAGAACCGCTTTGCACCGCCGGGGCGAAATCGCACACCTAGAAGGTGCACCTTGCCACGCATTTCGACACTGCTGGCGGACTGCATGGTGCCGACCGTATACGAAGAGCGCCCATCGCCATAGCCGCCAGTGGCCGGTTTGGCGGCAAGATCGACGATGATGTCGGCGCACCCGTCGGGGCAGACCCGATTGAAGAACGAAGGTGTGGCGCTGGCGGTAATGGTCCAATAGCACTGCACGTAAGGAGCAAGCCTGGGTCCAGGACGCAGCTCGCGATAGCGAGGCAGCTCCCGGTTCAACGCGCCTCGACGCGGCCGAGAACGTACTCCAGAGCCTCGAGCGCGAAGTCCGCGTCTTCCATCGTTATGCAGAGGGGCGGCTTGATTCGGATTACGTTCCCGTCGAGTCCCCCCTTGCCCACCAGCAGTCCCACGTCACGCAACTCCTCCATCACCTCGAGCGTTTCCGCCGTCGCCGGTTCCTTGCTGGCGCGATCTCGAACCAGTTCGACGCCGAGCAATAGACCCAGGCCGCGGACGTCTCCGATCAGGCGGCACCGGCCCATCAATTCCTGGAGCCCAGTTTTGAGCCGCGCCCCAACCGCACGCGCGTTCTCCTGAAGGCCCTCGTTCTCGATGACGTCGAGCACTGCCAGTCCGGCTGCGGCCGAGACTGGATTGCCCCCGAATGTGTTGAAGTGAAGGCGTTGAGTCAGTGCTTTGGCGATTTCGCGCCGGGTTGTGACCGCGGCGAGTGGCATGCCGTTTCCGATTCCCTTGGCCATCGTGACGATGTCAGGAACAACATTGAACTGCTGAAAGCCCCAGAAATTTTCGCCGGTGCGACCGAAGCCGGTCTGGACCTCATCGGCGATGCACACCCCGCCGTGCTCCCGGACAATGGCGTAGGCCTCCGGGAGATAGTTGGCAGCCCCGTAGGTCACACCCCCTACGCCTTGAATCGGCTCGGCGATGAAACCAGCAATGCGGCCCGGCGTGGCTCGCCGGATGATGTCACGAATGTCCGCAGCAGCGAGACTGGCTATGGCCTCTCGGGTTCCGGTGAATCCGCTGCGGTACGGATCAGGGCACGCGCTGTGGTGAACGTTTGCGCTCTGCTGGGCAGGGAGCTTCCAGGTTGCAAGACCGGTGAGGCCCATCGTCGTGGGCGAGCCGCCATGGTAGCCGTTGCGAACGGCAATGATGTCCGGGCTTCCGGTGTAGACCCGGGCCATCATGACGGCGAGGTCGTTTGCTTCGCTGCCGCTGTTTACGAAGTAGGTGACATCGAGCCCAGTCGGGAGCTTGCCTGCGAGTCGCTCCGCCAGCAGCGGCAAATTCGGGTGCAGGTAGACGGACGATGCGTGCTGCAGCGTCGCGACCTGGCGCGCCACCCGCCGGGAAACCTCCGGATGAGCGTGGCCGCAGGCAACCGTCGCTATCCCCGCGAAGAGGTCGAGATAACGCCGGCCGGTTTCGTCGAAGAGGTACTGACGATGCCCCTCGACGATAAGCAGGGGTTCCCGATAGAACGTGAAGAGGGAAGGGTGTACGTATCGTTGCCGGAGAGCGAGCACCTCGGCCCGAGAGGGACCGTCATAGCGGCGCGGCTCGTGTTCGCAGGGCGGGAGCGCCGGGGGCGATGCGCGAAGCGCGGTCGCCATCGCGGTGAATCGACCTCAGGCGAGTCCGGGGACGGGCATGGCTAAGCTCTCGGTGCGCGGCTCCGCCGGACCGTAGCGCCCCACGTGGGAGTGAATCCGATTCCACTCCTCTCGCAAGCAGAACGGATCCAATCCATACGGACGATCGACTGCGAGCACGCCATCGAGATGATCGATTTCGTGCTGGAGCAACTCGGCGCGATCGCCCTCGAGCTCTTCTTCGTGCCAAACGCCTTTGACATCCTGGTATCGGACGCGAATTCGATAGGCCCGCTCCACCCTCACCAGGAGGTTGGGGAACGAAAAACAGTCATCCCAGACCCAGAAATCCTCAGTTCCGATGTCGACGATCTCGGGATTGATGAGGGCCCAAGGCTTCTCCATCTCGACGTAAATCACTCGGACCGGAGCACCGATTTGTGGGGCCGCAATTGCCCGACCACTTCCGAAACGCGACTGCCAGTCACGCAGCGTCTCGCGCAGATCATCGAGGACGACCCGCACGGCGGTGGACCCCGGTCGTGCGATCGGTTGACAGCAGGTGCGAAGTATGGGATCGCCGAGGAGTCGGATGCGGTGGATCGTCATGAGGCGTCCGTTCTGGCCGGGTCTCATCCGGCCGCGAAAGAGGTCAGCCCAATATACGGGACGGGCCTCGGTTGGCCAGACATCTCTCGGTTAAATGGCATAAGTTGTATAGACAACTACTATACGCTAAACTATCAATAATTTAATATCTTGCTGGATTCGCACCATTTTTGTGGGATGAATTGACAATTCCTACTAATTCACTTACCATTGCGCCACATGGGCACTGTGTCGCTGGCAGAAACGCATGCACCCATCGGGACTCGAATTCCCGGTCCGGGAGGCTTGCGGGGACAAATTCTCGCGGAGCTGAAGCGGTCACCCGGCGTGACCGTCAGGCAGCTGGCTGCTGCGGCGGGCGCATCGCTCAACGCTGTCAGACGCTACCTGCGTGAGCTTGAAGATGACGGGCTGATCGAGCATCAGCGCCAGCATAAGGGCGTTGGTGCACCCGTCTTTACATACCGGCTTAGCTCGGCTGGTGAGTCCCTCTTCCCGCGGCGCTATGAAGCCACCCTCCTCGCCTTGCTCGATCGATTGGTCGAACGAGAAGGCCGAGCCGCCGCTGTCACCGCGTTGGAGGAGCAATTCGACGGGCTGGCCCAGAAGCTCAAGTTTGAGACTGCCGGCCTCGTGCCGGCGGAGCGTCTGGCTGCTGTCGCGAGGGCCATGGCCGACGAAGGCTACATGGCTGAGTCGGCATTAAGCGGCGACAGCTTTGGAACATTGATGGAGCATAATTGCGCCATTCAGGCAGTCGCCGAGCGCTTTCCGGAAGTATGCGTCGCCGAAGAGAGGTTTCTGGAAGCCGTGTTGGGTACACCGATCGAGCGTCGCGGCCATATCCTGGCCGGCTGCGGATGCTGCGAATACCGCGTCCGCTTCAATGCACGGCAGCGGGCAGCCGAGGAGACCACATGAGTTCGCCCGTAGAAACACTGGTCAATCGCGAATACCGGTACGGGTTCGTCACGGATATCGAATCCGATGTCGCCCCCAAAGGGTTGAACGAGGATGTCATCCGCCTGATTTCAGCCAAGAAGAAGGAGCCGGCCTTCATGCTCGAGTGGCGGCTCAAGGCGTACCGTGGCTGGCTCAAGATGGCGGAACCGCACTGGCCGAACGTGGTCTACCCTCCGATCGACTACCAGGCCATCAGCTACTATGCGGCTCCCAAGACCACGAAGCCGCTGGGTAGTCTCGACGAGGTGGATCCCAAGCTCCTCGAGACATACGAGAAGCTCGGCATTCCCCTCTCGGAGCAGAAGATTCTTGCTGGGGTCGCGGTGGATGCCATTTTCGACAGCATCTCCGTGGGAACCACGTACAAGAAGAAGCTTGCCGAGGTCGGCATCATCTTCTGCTCGTTCGGCGAGGCTCTTCAGGAGCATCCCGCGCTGGTGGAGAAGTACCTCGGCTCGGTCGTTCCGCCCAGCGACAACTTCTTTGCCGCGCTCAACTCGGCGGTTTTCAGCGACGGCTCTTTCGTGTACGTGCCGAAGGGCGTGAAGTGCCCGGTCGAGCTGTCCACGTACTTCCGGATCAACGCCGCCGACACCGGCCAGTTCGAGCGGACACTCATCATCGCGGACGAAGGCGCGTCCGTCAGCTACCTCGAGGGGTGTACGGCGCCCAAGCGGGATACCAATCAGCTCCATGCGGCGGTGGTCGAGCTGATAGCGCTGGACAGCGCGAGCATCAAGTACTCCACGGTTCAGAACTGGTACGCTGGTGACGCCGAGGGCCGCGGCGGGATTTTCAACTTCGTCACCAAGCGGGGGAAGGCCTTGCGGAAGGCCAAGATTTCGTGGACCCAGGTTGAGACCGGATCCGCGATCACCTGGAAATATCCCAGCGTCATTCTTCAGGGAGACGACTCGGTCGGCGAGTTCTACTCAGTTGCCGTCGTAAACGGCCGGCAGCAAGCCGACACCGGCACCAAGATGATTCACATGGGCAAGAATACCCGTAGCACGATCGTCTCCAAGGGTATTTCAGCGGGACGGGGGAACAACAGCTACCGGGGCCTGGTCAAAGTCCTGCCCAGAGCCGACGGGGCACGCAATTATACCCAGTGCGACTCGATGCTGATCGGCGCAGGGTGCGGAGCGAACACGTTTCCATACATCGACGTGCAAAATCCCAGCGCTTCCGTGGAGCATGAGGCTTCCACCTCGAAGATCGGCGAAGACCAGATCTTTTACTGCAAGCAGCGCGGCCTTAATACCGAGAATGCTATTTCCATGATCGTGAACGGATTCTGCAAAGAGGTCTTTCAGGAGCTCCCCATGGAATTCGCGGTGGAAGCTCAGAAACTGCTCGGGGTCAGTCTCGAGGGGAGCGTTGGGTGAGCAAACAACCGTTCACGCGGTTCTTCATTGGAGGATAGTGAGTGCTGGAAATCAAAGACCTGCATGCGTCTGCCGGTGAGAAGGAAATCCTTCAAGGGGTTTCGCTGACGATTGGAAAGGGGCAGGTGCACGCCATAATGGGCCCCAACGGCTCCGGCAAGAGCACGCTCGCTCAGGTTTTGGCTGGCCACCCGGCCTACGAAGTCACTGCCGGGAGTGTGCGGTTCGAGGGTCAGGACCTCCTGGACTTGCAACCTGAGGAACGGGCGCAGGCCGGATTATTCCTTGCGTTTCAGTACCCCGTGGAGATTCCTGGCGTGACCAACGCCTACTTCCTCAGAGCCGCCTACAACGAGCTCCGTAAGGCGCGGGGATTGGAAGAAGTGGATCCACTGGACTTCCTCGACGTGCTGGAAGAGAAGCTCAAGACCGTCGAGTGGGGATCCGACATCATGAGCCGGGCCGTGAATGCCGGTTTCTCCGGTGGTGAGAAAAAGCGGAACGAGATCCTTCAGCTGGCGGTCCTCGAGCCCAAACTGGCCATTCTCGATGAGACCGACTCGGGTCTGGACATCGATGCTCTGCGTATCGTCGCGGCCGGCGTCAATACGCTTCGCAGCCCTGACCGGTCCTTCCTGGTGGTCACCCACTACCAGCGCCTGCTGAACTACATCGTGCCCGATGTGGTGCATGTGCTGGTGAGCGGTAGGATCGCGAAGTCGGGCGGAAAGGACCTTGCGCTCGAGCTGGAGGCGCGCGGATACGATTGGGTCGAAGAGGCGGCGGGGGTAGCGTGACCGAGCCGTACGTTCAGCAATTCGAGACTTTTTCCGGTAACGGAGGGAACGAGGCGCCCTCCTGGCTACCTCGAGTTCGCCGGGCTGCCATCGAACGCTTCGCGACAGTCGGCTTCCCGAGCTCACGGGACGAGGAGTGGCGGTTTACGCCGGTCGGGTCGATTGCGCAGACCGATTTCCGCCCCGCCCTGGCCGCCACGCTCACCCGGGACACCCTTCAGCCGTTTCTCTTCGGCCACCCGGAATGGCCTCAGCTCGTCTTCGTGAACGGCAAGTTCGCCGCCGATCTCTCGGTGCTTCCCTCGCTCCCCGAAGGCGTGCGGCTGGGCAATCTCGCTACCGCGTTGCCGATCGATTCCGGCTTACTCGAGCGTCACCTCACTCGTCACGCCGGTCCCGAGGCGACGCCATTTGCGGCGCTCAATACGGCGTTCATTCGCGACGGCGCTTTCGTTTATGTGCCTGCAGAGACGGCGGTCGATCGCCCGATCCACCTGCTCTTTGTCACCAGCCCGAATGCCGGCGGGACCGTCGCGCATCCTCGGAACTTGATCGTGGTAGAGCGTGGTGCGAAAGCATCCGTTGTCGAGAGCTACGTCAGCCTGGCCCAGGGTGCGACGTATTTCACCAATGCCGTCACCGAGGTTTTTTCGGGCGAGAATGCGTGGACCGAGCACACCCGCATTCAGCGTGAGAGCGAGCGTGCCTACCACGTTGGGCTCACACACGTCGACCAGGCGCGGGGAAGCCATTACCGGTCATTCACGCTTGCGATGGGCGGAGCGATCGCGCGGCACAACCTCCACGTACAACTCAATGCTCCGGGCATTGAAACGCTGATGTACGGGCTGTATCTGACGCGCGGTGATCAGTTGGTGGACAACCACACAGCCATCTACCACGACCATCCGGAGTGCAATAGCTGGGAGGTCTACAAGGGCGTCCTGGACGACCGCTCCCGGGCCGTGTTCAACGGCAAGGTCTTTGTCCGGCCTGAAGCACAAAAGACGGATGCCAAGCAGACGAATCGAAATCTGCTTCTGTCCAGCGGCGCCAAGGTCGATACCAAGCCGCAGTTGGAGATCTTCGCCGATGACGTCAAGTGCACTCACGGCGCGACGGTAGGGTTTCTCGACCCGCTCGCGCTCTTCTATCTACGGAGCCGGGGCATTCCACCGTCGGTCGCGCAAAAGGTGTTGACCTATGCCTTCGCGGCCGAGGTCGTGAACGAGGTGGCCCTCGAGCCCGTCCGGCGCGAGCTGGATCGCCTGGTGCTCGAGCGCCTCGGCTATCCGGTCTAGGTTTCGGGCTTGAGCTTCGTTTCGTCACTCGCGCGCCGCAGCGCTGCTCCGTCGGACGGCGCCTTCGCCGTCGATCGCATTCGAAGCGAGTTTCCTATCCTGGCCTCGCTGGTCAACGGAAAGCCGCTCGTCTACCTCGATAACGCCGCGACCACGCAGAAACCCCGGGCCGTCATCGACGCGGTCTCCCAGTACTATGCCTCCGAAAACGCCAACATCCATCGTGGCGTCCATCACCTGAGTCAGCTGGCAACGGAAGAGTACGAGAGGGTGCGTCGGCGAGTCGCCGAGTTCGTCAACGCGCCGTCGCCGCGGGAAATCATCTTCGTGCGGGGGACAACTGAAGCGATCAATCTGGTCGCCCAGAGTTACGGGCGGGCGTTGCTTCGGCCGGGCGATGAGGTGCTAATCACCGGGATGGAGCATCACTCGAACATCGTTCCCTGGCAGCTCTTGGCGGCGACAAGTGGAATCGTGCTGCGAGTCGCCCCGATAGATGACGCGGGCAATCTCGACTGGCAGGGTTTCGAGCATTCGCTGAACGATCGCACTCGCCTGGTAGCAGTGGTGCATCTCTCTAATGCGCTGGGCACCATCAATCCCATCCGCCGAATCAGCGAGGCAGCTCACACCCGCGGGATCCCGGTCCTGGTAGATGGCGCGCAGTCCGCCGCCCACCTCAAAGTGGACGTCCAGGAATTGGGTTGCGACTTTTACGCCTTCTCGGGGCACAAACTATTCGGCCCCACCGGAATCGGCGTCCTGTATGGTCGCTCAGACCTCCTCGAACGCATGCCTCCGTGGCAGGGCGGCGGAGACATGATTGCCTCCGTGACCTTTGAAGGGTCTACCTGGGCAGAGCTTCCGGCAAAATTCGAAGCAGGCACGCCACATATCGCTGGCGTCGTTGGGCTGGGCGCAGCCATCAACTGGATCACCAGCGTAGGCCTCGAAGCGGTCACCGCGTACGAACATGAGCTGCTGAACTACGCCACCGCAGAAGTATCAAAGATCCCGGGTGTGCGCATAGTAGGCGCTGCCCGGGAGCGGGCTAGCATTCTGAGCTTTGCCGTGAATGGCGTTCACCCGCATGACGTCGGTCAGGTACTCGACGCCGATGGAATCGCGATTCGGGCCGGCCACCACTGTGCGCAGCCGGTGATGGCCCGTTTCGGCGTCGCCGCCACGGCCCGGGCCTCGTTCGCGGCATATAACACCCATGAGGAAGTGGATGCCCTCATTCGAGGGATCCATCGAGTAAAGCAGGTGTTTGGAGCATGACCGAGCTGAGCGGACTCTATCAGGATGTCATCCTCGAGCATAACCGGTCACCGCGAAACTTTCGGCGCATGGATGACGCCGATTCCCACGCGGAGGGACGCAATCCCCTGTGCGGTGACCAGCTCACTGTTTGGCTCAAGCTCAGTGGAGATCGAGTCAGCGACGTGAGCTTCGAGGGATCGGGGTGCGCGATATCAAAAGCATCGGCGTCGCTGATGACCGCGGCAGTAAAGGGAAAGTCCCGAGCCGAGATCGATCGCCTGTTCCGCCAGTTTCACGATGTGGTAACGGGGAACTCTGCCCCGCAGGATGAGAGCAGGCGAGAACTAGGTAAGCTCGCGGTGTTTTCAGGGATTGCCAGCTTCCCGGTCCGAGTCAAATGTGCAACGCTCTCGTGGCACGCACTCAGGGCGGCGCTGGAGCGGCAAAGCAGGAGAGTATCGACAGAGTAGGAACCGTGTAGTACGAGTATTTCTCTGCAGAATTTGCATAAGGAGCTTGATAACAATGCCCTACGATCCCCGGCTGGTGGCCCCGATGCGGGATGAGATGCTGCGGATGGGCGCCAGGGAGTTAAAGACGGTTGCCGAGGTTGACGAGGTGTTAGGTGACCAGCGAGGCACCACGCTGGTATTCGTCAACTCGGTGTGCGGTTGCGCCGCGGGCAATGCACGTCCGGCGCTTGCGTTGGCCCTCAAGCACGCCGCGCGGCCGCAGCAAGTCGTCACCGTGTTTGCCGGGCAGGACGTCGAGGCGACTGGGCGAGCCCGCCAATACTTCAGTGAATACCAACCAAGCTCTCCCTCGATTGCTCTTTTCCGGGACGGCGAGGTCGTTCACTTCGTGCATCGGCATCAGATCGAAGGGCAATCGCCCCAGACCGTGGCTGCGAACCTGACTGGAGCATTCGACCGGTTCTGCGGCGCGACGGTCTGACATGACCGGTCACGTATTTCATCCCGGTCACCAAGCGCTGCATGGCGTGACCGTGCTGCTCGAGACGACCGTAGGCCTCGTCTACATCGGACGGTTCGATTCTGAGGACGAGGCCGGCGCCCACCTCCTGGATGTCGCGGTGCACGATTCGCACGGGACCGGCCTTCCCAAGGAAGACTTCATTCGTCGTACCTTGAAGTTCGGCGTGCGCGTGGACCAAAAACGCGTGGTAATACCCCGGGCCGAGATCGCGCGCATGGGGCCGTTGAGTGAGGTGAGCGCGTAGAAATCGGTTGTCTCTCCGTGGCCATTCGCGGCGCCCTGCGTACCTTTCCTTCTATGCAGCATTTCGATGTCATTGTAATCGGCGGCGGCCACGCCGGCACCGAAGCTGCGATGGCTGCGGCCCGGATGGGTGCGCGCACGCTGCTGCTGACCCAAAACCTCGAAACCATCGGGCAGATGTCGTGCAACCCGGCAATCGGAGGAATTGCCAAGGGAACCGTGGTGCGCGAGGTGGACGCGTTGGGCGGGGTGATGGGCCGAGCAACTGACCGAGCGCGAATCCAGTTCCGGATGCTCAACCGATCCAAGGGACCAGCGGTGTGGTCGCCGCGCGCGCAATGCGATCGCGGGCTATATCGGCGGGCAGTGCGCTCGATCCTGGAGCGACAACCACAGCTTCTGGCGGTGCAGGGCACCGTGGTAGGCCTCGGCCTCGCAGGCAATCGGGTTAGCAGTTTGACAACAGCGGACGGGCGGCGATTCGGCGCCCCAGCAATCGTCTTGACGGCCGGGACATTTCTGCGGGGACAGATCCATATGGGGCGGTCGACCCGGATCGCGGCAGGGCGAGCAGGGGATGCGCCATCGGTTGAAATAGCGCAAGCTGTTGCAGAGCTTGGACTTAGCATTCATCGCTTCAAGACAGGAACGCCACCGCGCGTCGATGGTCGCACGGTGCTATTCGACGGCTTGACCAGACAGGATGGCGATGCCGAGCCTTACTGGTTCTCGAGCTTCGAGCGGGCCGAGCATCCGCCGCAATTGCCTTGCTACCTCACCTGGACCGACGAGCGCCTTCGCGAGATCGTGACTGCCCGCCTCAAAGAGTCTGCCCTGTATGGGGGCGAGATCAGCGGTCGCGGACCACGCTATTGTCCGTCCATCGAGGACAAGATCGTGAAGTTCCCGGATGCGCCGCGGCATCAGATTTTTCTCGAGCCGGAGGGGCTGGACACTTCGGAGATCTACGTCAACGGCCTCTCGACCTCGCTGCCTCCCGACGTCCAGCTCAGCATGCTTCGGACGATCCCCGGGCTCGAGCAGGCGGAAATGACCCGGCCGGGGTATGCGATCGAGTACGACTATTTCCCACCTACGCAGCTCCGGCCGACGCTGGAGGTGCGGGAGGTCGAGGGCTTGTTCCTGGCTGGCCAGGTAAATGGAACGACGGGCTACGAGGAAGCAGCTGGCCAGGGCGTCGTTGCCGGGATCAATGCCGCGGCTCGGGCACTCGACCGTCCTGCTGTCGTCTTTCGACGCGATCAGGCTTTTATCGGACTGCTGGTGGATGACCTGGTCACTCGGGGCGTGGACGAGCCGTACCGGCTTTTCACCTCGCGGGCGGAGTATCGGCTGATGCTGCGGCAGGACAATGCGCTCCGCCGGCTCGTGCCTCTGGCAGAGGAACTCGACCTTCTCGCGAGGGACGAGCTGGCGCTGGCGCACAGCCGGCTTGGTGCCGAGGATCGAATTCTCGACCTAGCTCGGGAGACTTCCGTTCAACCTTTAGCGGCGAATCCTGTTCTCGCGGCAGCCGGCTCGACGGCAATTCACGAGCCTGAGCGCGTAGCCACGTTGGTGAAGCGACCGGGAGTGGGGCTGGTAAACCTGCTCCGCGCCGCGGGCGTCGAATCGGCGGATGCGATCCTTTATCAGTCTCCTGAGGTCGAGCTCAAATATGCCGGCTACTTGTCACGTGAGCGCGAGGCAGCGCTCCGCCTGGCAGAGTTGGAGACGTTCGCGTTGCCAGCGAATCTTCCGTACCGGGATCTGTCGGCTCTTTCGTTCGAGGCTCGGGAGAAACTGGCGAGAGTGCGTCCAGAGACCCTCGGACAGGCCGGTCGAATTCCGGGCGTGTCCCCCAGCGACCTTCAGGGATTGGTCCTCGCGGTAGTCCGCCGGCGAGCTTCGGCGCTCGGCGTTCCACGTGAAACAGCACCATCCCGAGGAGGCAAAGACACTGAGTAAGTGAAAGAACTCCGGCGACCCATCTGCTCGTCGCCACGTCCTGAGTCCTATTGATTCCTGGTGCCCCGTTTCGAACCGCGCGCTCAGTTGCCAGCTCTGCCGAGAACGACGGCTCACCAAGTACGGCAGCGCCGACGAACCCGCGTCGTCCAGGGATCCTGTCCTGCCACTGATCTGAGTCGGGGCGAAATGAGCCCAGCGTCAATTGACAGCCAAAGGCGTTGATCAAGGCGCCCGCTCCGGCCAGGATCACCGTTTCACGTGAAACGCTTCAGCCACTCTCCCTGGGCGCGCCCTGCCCAGGCTCTCTCGATCGCGCGCCGTCTGGTAATCGCCAAAGTCGCCTTGTGGCTCAGGCGGCGTTCTCTTAGGGAATCTCGATTCAGTTTTAAGGAATCTTCGATTGACTTGCGATTGCTGCATTGCCTATCAGCGTGCAATTCTTATATTTGCTTCCCTAGCTGAATCGCCAGCCCCGCGAGCCCCCGCCAACATCGGGGTCCGAGTAGATAAGTCGCTATATAACAACGACATACAGAGTAGCCGATGGCTCGCATCATATCGATTGCCAACCAAAAGGGGGGCGTAGGGAAAACCACCACCGCGGTCAATCTCGCGGCCTCGCTTGCCATCGCCGAGCGCCGAACACTTCTTGTCGACGCCGATCCGCAGGGAAATGCGACAAGCGGAATCGGCATTCCGAAGCAGACCGTCGGCCTGTCGCTCTACGACGCCCTGGTCGATGGTCGTGCTGCCGCCGATGCCATCGTTCATCACGAGAGCCTTCCCCACCTCGATGTCCTCCCGGCCACTCAGGATTTAGTTGCCGCCGAGCTGGAGTTGGTGGAGCGAGAGGGCCGAGAGCGGGCGCTGCGTGATGTTCTCGAGACAATTGAAGGCGGGTACGACTTCCTGCTGGTGGATTGTCCTCCATCACTCGGCCTCATCACGCTCAACGTGCTCACTGCCTCGAACGGCGTGCTGATTCCCATCCAGTGCGAGTACTACGCGCTCGAAGGAATCTCCCAGCTGCTCAATACCGTCCGGCTGGTGCAGCAAAATTTCAATCCAGCGTTGGCGATCGATGGCGTGCTGCTGACCATGTACGACTCACGCCTCAACCTCTGCCGCCAAGTCGCGGAAGACGCAAAGGAGTATTTCGGGGGCAAGGTGTTTCGGACCGCGGTCCCGCGTAACGTCCGCCTAGCCGAGGCGCCGAGCTTCGGAAAGCCCATCCTGTTGTATGACGTTCAGTCGGTGGGAGCGAAAAGTTATCTCTCGGTCGCGCAAGAGTTGTTGCACCGAATCGAAAACGTCCCCCTCGTCGAGCAGGCAGAGCTCGAAGCCACGGCCGAACCTGAACCTCCACTTCCCGAGGTGACGCGATGACCGAGACGAAGCGACTGGGGCGTGGGCTCGAGGCGCTGCTGGGTCCGATCACTCGGGAGCAAGCCGAGGCGGCCGGCGCACTTAAGGACTTGCCGATCAGTTCGGTCCGCCCCAACCCGTTTCAGCCCAGAAGCGGAATCGACGAGACCGCGCTGGCCGAGCTCAGTGCGTCCATTGAAGTCTCGGGATTACTCCAGCCGATCGTGGTGCGACCTCGCGGGAGCGGCTATGAGCTCATTGCCGGCGAACGACGTTGGCGCGCAGTTCAGCGTTTGGGGTGGCCCACGATTCCTGCCGTGGTTCGAGATGCCGACGATCAAACCCTTCTGACGCTGGCCCTCATAGAAAATCTGCAGCGGAATGATCTTTCCCCCATCGATGAGGCGCAGGGCTACCGGCGGCTGATGGAGGAATTCGAGGTTCCTCAAGCGGAGGTAGCGCGGCTGGTAGGCCGAAACCGAGCGACCGTCGCCAACCTGCTGCGCTTGCTCAAGCTTCCGCCCGAAGTGCAGGGCTTTGTGCACGATGGAAAGCTGTCGGAAGGGCACGCCCGCGCACTGCTTGCTCTGGAGCATCCCGACGCGATTATCCGGCTCGCGCGACGCGCGGCTTCGGATGGTTGGTCGGTTCGCGAAGTGGAATCCCGCGTCAGAGTGGATGGTCGACCCTCGCGGCGGCGAGAAGCACGCCCGCTCACGCCCGAAGGGCGCCGCGTCGAAGAAGCGCTTCGGCGTAGGCTGGGAACGGATGTCCGCATCCATCCGGGCCGGAAGGGTCGTGGCGTGCTCGCCATCAACTACTATTCGAACGACGATCTCGCCCGGCTGTTGGAGACGATCCTGGGCGAACCCTTCTCTGGATGAGTTCCGGGCGGCGAGCCTATACCATCATGGTCACGCGCGACGGCTCGCTCGAGTCGCGCACCATGCGGGTCCCCGTTTGGGCCTTCCGAACAGCTGTAATCGCGGCGATCGGGATCGGGCTTCTGCTCATTGCGGGAGCCGTTCTTTACGGACCAACGGTGCGGGCGGCCGCGCGGGTGCCCGCCTTGGAGCGCGACGTGAGCCGCCTCCGGTCCGAAAATGCCAAGATTGTCGAGCTGAGCGCCGCAGTCGACAGCCTGGAGCAGCGTTACGCGCAAGTCCGAAAGATGATTGGGGCCGATATCGTCCCCGATCCGCTTCGGCATGCCGCTACCCTCCCGGTGGCGCCGGCGATACGGGCGTGGCCCGTCTCCAATACTCCCAGATTCTCTACTGGCGCTAAGGTACCGCAATACTGGCCGCTTGATGACACCGGGTTTCTTACCCGCGGGCAAGTCGGGGGCACGGGAACCGAAGCGCATCCGGGTATCGACATTGCAGTCCCAACGGGGAGCGTCGTCCGAGCGGCAGCCGGTGGCCAGGTAGCGGAAGCAGGTCAGGACGCTGAGTACGGATGGTTCGTCCTGCTGCAACATGCCGATGGCTATCAGACCATGTACGGCCATCTCTCGCGCCGGCTGGTGGTGACTGGCGATTCGGTGATGGCCGGACAGGTGATCGGCTTGAGCGGCAGCACTGGTCGGTCGACTGCTCCGCATCTTCATCTCGAGATTCGGCGCCAGGGAGCGTCGCTCGATCCCCTTACCATGGTGAAGGAAGGTCGCCAATGAGTCTGTTCTCGAGTCCCGCGCGGGACGAGCATGGCAACGAGCTGCGCCGCCGCCGGACCGATCAGATGCCCTTCTCGATCGTGGGGAAGGACATGACCATTGTCGGCGACTTGGAGACTGAAGGCGTGGTGAGAATCGAGGGCCGAGTGCGGGGTACGGTGCGGGCGGCGAGCCAGGTACTGGTCGGGCAGGGCGCCCAGGTTGAAGGCGATCTGCATACCCGGGAAGCGGTAGTCGGGGGCGAGGTCATCGGCTCGATTCACGCCACCGAGCGGGTCGAGCTACAGCCATCCGCCTCGGTAACCGGAAACATTACGACGCCTCGAATCGCCGTGCTGGAGGGCGGGAGGGTGACTGGAGAGGTCAAAATCCAGGATCAGGCCGTCCCCGTCGGAGCCTGAGGCGCTCGTCGGGGGCGCACTCTAAGTTCTTCCTTCCTCAGGCTTTGTCCATTTGCTGCTCCGTTTTTGTCGGCTTGCTGTCTCCATTTCTGCTGCCGCATTGCTGTGCGGATGCGGCTCCCACCGGAACGGTCAGAGTTCCGGTCTGCGCGTCGGCCTCATCACTCCAGGGTCAATTGCGGACGCCGCGTGGAACTCTGGGGCCTACCATGGTCTCGTCGAACTCCGGGACTCCCTGGGAGCCAGGATTTCCCAGATAGAGGCCCACACTCCGACGGAGCAGGAAGAAGCGCTCCGCAGCTATGCCGCCCAGGGTTACGATCTCATTTTCGCGCACGGCTTCGAATTCCAGGGTGCGGCGGAGCGGGTCTCTCACCAATATCCGAAGCCGGTTTTCATCGTGACGTCGGGAGAGCGGGCCACCGGTAACGTCGCACCTCTCGTCTTCAGACTCGAAGAAGCCAGTTACCTTGCCGGCATGGTTGCCGGGGGCATGACCAAGTCCCATGTCATCGGATTCGTGGGAGGGATCGAGCTGCCACCAATCAAAGCCGCCTATGCGGGATGGGTTCGCGGAGCCCGGGCGGTAGATCCTCGGGTAGACGCTCGTCAGATCTACCTGAACAACTTCGACGACGCGGCAGCCGGGCGAGAAGCCACTCTCGCGTTGATCCGGGTGGGTGCAGACATGTTTCACCACAACGCCGATGCCGCAGCGTTGGGACTGTTTCAGGCCGTGAAGGAGACTCCCGGCGTTTATGCCTTCGGTGCGAATGCGGATCAATCCGGCCTCGCTCCGGACCGCGTCCTTGGATCTGCGGTTATCGATTTGCCACGAGCTTTTCTTCTGATTGGGCGGGAGGTACAACAGGGGGCCTTCCGCTCGCGAGTGGAGTCCTTCGGACTCAAGAGCGAGGTCATTCGGTATGTGCCGAACCCGCGGCTCGACAGCCTCGTCCCACCGGCGCTCAAGGCTCGGGTCAAGGCGGCAGCGGACTCGATTGCGGCTGGTACCCTTCACCTGCAACGCTCGTCGGCATGGGACAGCTCCCGTACCGGAGACCGCGCCGGTCAATGAGCGCCGCTCTTACCGATGTATCCCGGTTCTTGGACACGTTTCTTCGGGTTACCGACGTCCCCGACGAAGTAAATGCCCTGAATGGGCTCCAGGTGGAGAATGAAGGACACGTCGAACGACTAGTTGCCGCCGTCGACGCCAGCCTGGAAACCATCGAGGCCATACAGCCCGGCAACCCCACCCTGCTCCTGGTCCACCATGGACTCTTCTGGGACGGGAACATCCCGCTCACCGGCCGGCGTTGGCGTCGGCTCAAAGCGCTGCTCGCCCGGGATACCGCGCTCTATGCCGCACATATTCCGCTCGACCTACATCCGGAGGTGGGCAATAACGTCGAGCTCGCGCGCCTCATTGGTCTTCCGGTCGAAGGCTGGTTCGGTGCATATCGCGGTGTTCCGATCGGGGTCTGGGGGACGGCTCCGCCGGCGCTCGCCGAGCGCAGTGCCTTGGTCGCCGCGTTGGACGCCGGGCTGCAGACGCGGGCGTATCTGATCCCGGGCGGACCAGCGCAGGTTCAAAAAGTGGGCATCGTGACAGGCGGGGCGGGCTCCATGATCGCTGCCGCGAGAGCTGCCGGGCTCGATACCTTCATTAGCGGCGAGGGCGCCCATCACACGTACTTCGATGCAACGGAGTTGGGCCTGAACGTGATTTATGCTGGTCATTACGCCACTGAGCAATTAGGCGTCCAGGCGCTCGCCCGACGTCTGGGGACCGAATTCAATCTGCCATGGGAGTTCCACCGACACCCTACCGGGTTGTGAGCGAGCCCGTCCTAGAGTTAGTTGGGATCACGAAGTCTTACGGCCCCGTGCACGCGCTGCGCGGGGCTGATTTCATGTTGCGCCGCGGCGAGGTCCACGCTTTGCTTGGCGAAAACGGAGCAGGCAAGTCAACACTGATGAAGGTCGCTTTTGGCCTCACGCGGCCGGACGGCGGTCGGATGTTGGTGCGCGGGCGCTCGGTGTTCCCTCGCTCCCCCCGGCGGGCCCGCGAGCTCGGCATTGGAATGGTGCATCAGCATTTCACCGGCATCGCAGCGCTCACGGTCGCTGAGAACATCGCGCTGTCGGCTGGTTGGGAAGTGCGGCCGGCGCGCCTCCGCGCTCGGGTGGAGCGGCTCATGGAGCGGGTGGGCCTTTCCCTCGACCCTGCTGCGCGAACCGGGGACTTATCTGCTGCCCTCAAGCAACGGCTCGAGATTCTGAAAGCGCTCGCGGGGGATGCGACGGTTCTCCTGCTGGACGAACCGACGGCAGTGTTGGCTCCGGCGGAGGCTGGGGAGCTTCTCGGGTTCATCAAGGGTCTGGCAGCCGCGGGACGATCAGTAGTGCTGATCACCCACCGACTGGAGGAGGCGCTGGAGTCGGCAGACCGGGTGACCGTGCTCCGTTCCGGTCGCGTGACGCTGACCGGGGCTGCCAACGATCAGACTCCCGGCTCTCTCACTGCGGCAATGCTGGGAACGACACTCGGATCAGCCACCGTGGCGCGTCGAGCCGAAGTCGGCGATCGACCGGTTCGGGTGCGTTGCGTTGCATTGGATCTGCTGCGGGAAGGCGGCCACGGACTGGCAGTTCGCGACGCGAACTTTTCGGTCGCCGGGGGTGAGATTCTCGGCGTCGCAGCCGTCGAAGGCAACGGCCAACGCGAGCTGCTCCGGGCGCTTGCCGGGATTGTGCGGCCGCTGAGAGGAAGGGTGGAGTGCGACCGGCCGGTTTCGTTCATCCCGGAAGATCGGACCACCGAGGCTTTGATCTCCGAGCTGGATCTAACCCGGAACCTTGTGCTCGGGGTGGGTCGGACTGCGCCGTGGGTTCACGGGTGGCGCCTCGATTGGGACGTCGCTCGGCAACGAACCGAAGCCTTGATCCGTGAGTTCGGGATCCGGGCGCCGAGTGCCGGTGTGACAGCGGGGGCATTGAGTGGAGGAAATCAGCAAAAGCTCGTTGTGGCGCGGGCCCTCGAGCGCTTACCCCGTGTAATCGTCGCGGAGAACCCGACGCGTGGACTGGACGTTCAGGCGAGCCGCTTCGTGTGGGAGCGACTTCGCGAGGCGGCAGCCAACGACGTCGCGTTGGTTGTCTACTCCACGAATCTGGATGAGATCCTCACATCGGCGACACGCCTGCTCGTGGTCGCAAAGGGTCGTGTCGTGTCCCTCCCAGCCGACAACTCGCGTGCTCAAGTCGGGGCGATGATGCTGGGTGAGGTCGCGGAGAGTGTTTCATGACGCGATCGCCGGTGCTGGTCGGGACAGCGGCGCTACTCGCAGGTCTGGGTGTCTTAGCGCTCGGTCTGCAGCTATCGGGGTACGACGCCTCGCTCGCCCTCGCTGCGCTTGTGCAAGGGTCCTTCGGGTCCTGGTACGTCATCTCGTCTGCGACTCTGGTCCGGGCAGTTCCCCTCATCGTGATTGGCCTGGGCATCGCAATCGCGTTCCGCGCCAATGCTCTCAACATCGGCGCAGAGGGGCAGTTCTATGTGGGTGCCATTGCAGCTACATGGGTCGGACTGCACCTGGGTGGCTGGAACCCGCTGCTCGCGATACCGACGGTCTGGCTCGTCGCGGGCGCGGCGGGCGTGCTGTGGATCGTATTGCCGGTCTGGCTCAAGCGAAGATTCGGCGTGCTCGAGGTCATCAGCACGCTGCTGCTCAATTTCGTTGCCGAGTCGTTGGTGAGCTGGGCGGTGCAGGGACCCCTTCAAGAGACGAGACGCGTGTATCCCCAAAGCGATCCAATCGCAGAGGCCGCCCGGCTGCCTTTGGTGCCGGGGACTCGACTCCATCTCGGATTTATTCTGGCACTCGGCTTGGCGCTCGTCGTTCAATACGTCTTCCGCCGGACCATCTGGGGGTTCGAACTGCTCGCGACCGGATCCGGTCCGAAGGCCGCTGAAGTAAGCGGTGCCGTCAAGGTAACCCGCGTAGCTGCGTTCGCGCTGCTCTGGTCAGGCCTCTTTGCCGGATTGGCGGGCGGCATCGAGGTGGCGGGAGTTTCGTACGCCTTATTTCAGAACTTGTCGCCCGGATACGGCTTCAGCGGAATTGCAGTTGCGCTGTTAGCCCGCCTTGAGCCGGTCGCAGTCCTGCTCACCGGTCTGGTCTTCGGTGCTCTCGAGGCGGGGGGTGCGGCTATGCAGCGCGATGCCGGTGTTCCGTCGGTGGCCGTCTATGTAGTGGAAGGCGTGGTCATTCTCGTGCTGCTTCTCGCCGAGGCAGCGACGAGAAGAATGCGCTCGGCAGTGGTGGCGCCGGATGCCGAGGCGGGTTCGGCGTGATCGAAGCAAGCGAATTAGCCCAGCTGGCGGGCTTCCTTGCGGCGTCGGTCCGGGTTGCGACTCCGCTCCTGCTCGCCGGCATCGGGGAAACAGTGACGGAGCGGTCCGGCGTCATCAACCTCGGACTGGAGGGCGCAATGCTGGCCGGTGCTCTGGCATCCGCGATCGGAGCGAGCGCAGCGGGGCCCTGGGCGGGTGTCGTAGCGGCAATGGTGGCCGGAGCCCTGGTCGCTGCTGTCTTCGCTGCCTGCGTCGTATTCGCGATGATCAACCAGATTGTAGCAGGCGCCGCGGTGACGCTTGCCTGTATCGGTCTCACCGGAACCATCTACCGACAGACGTACGGGGCCGGGGGGGTCGGCCTGTCCCTGCCGACACTGGGTCAGCTCGCGCTCCCGGGATTGTCTCGACTTCCGGTGGTTGGGCCGGCGTTCGCGCAACCAGCGCTCACGTACATCGCAATCGCCTTGATACCGGTGGTCTGGTGGGGACTGTTCCGTACGCGTTGGGGACTCGGCCTTCGTGCCAGCGGCGAAGCCGGGTCACTGGCACGCGCGGCTGGGGTTCGCGTTCGACTGTTACGGTTCTGGGCAACTGTCTTCGGCGGCGCACTGGGAGGGCTCGCCGGAGCCACACTGGTATTGGCCCAGGTGGGGACCTTTACCGAGAAAATGACAGCCGGTCGAGGCTACATCGCGATTGCGATCGTGGTGCTGGGCCGGTGGCATCCAGGAGGTGTGGCGCTGGCAGCGCTGTTGTTCGGCGCCGCGACCGCGCTTCAATTCCTGTTTCAATCGCTGCGACTCGCCGTTCCGTACCAATTCTTTCTGATGCTACCGTATCTGCTCACATTACTGGCGCTCGCCGGTGTGGTGGGAACGGTCCGAGCGCCCGCGGCATTGGCCGTGGAGGAATGAGATGGTCAAGCCTGCGCGGCCCTGAGTGCATCGCGGGCCTCGAGAATCATCTTGCGAACCCGTTCTCGCAGAGCGTGAACGTCCTTGACGGTGAGCCCGGTCGTCTCGATCGGCTCGAGCACGCGCACTTCCGCCTTGGCACGGCCAAACAGCCATCCGTGTTTCGGCAGTGCGGTGCCAGTGCCGCTCACCGCGATGGGCAGAACCGGAACGCCTGCAACGATTGCGAGTCGGAACGCGCCGTCCTTGAACGGCAGCATGTCCAGAGTGGGAGAGCGGGTGCCTTCGGGAAAAATCATGACGGAAACGCGCTGCTTGAGGACTGTCCGGCAGCGCTGCAAGGCTTCGACTGCGCTCCGTCCTTCACCCCGGCGAACGGGAATGTCTCCCGCGAGGCGCATCAGCCATCCCAGAACCGGCACCTTGAAGAGCTCGGCCTTCGACAGCCACTTCATTTCCCAGGGGAGATGGCTGATGAGGAGGATGTCGGCGAACGACTCATGATTGGAGACGACCACATACGGCCGGCGAGGATCGGCAGGAGGCATGCCCGAGGTCCGGAATCGCCACAGAGGGTGCAGGGTCGCCATGACAGGCCCGATCCGGCGGAACAGGTAACCCACGGCATAGCGGCCGGGATCAGAGAGCGTTAAGAGTCGGACTGCGGCCATCAGCGGCATCCAGAGCACGAGGCAGGTGCCCAGGACGAACCAGGCCCAGATCGATGCCAGCGCCTGCCACAACTGCTTCATTCGAGCCGAGTTCCGACGAGGTCAAGGGGCCGTACCTTAGCCGGAGCGGTGAGACCTAGACAAGGGGCAACGTGTCCAATCCGCTCCCCGCATTTATTACCGACCGCCTCGCGCGAGCTTCCTTCGCGCTGGTGGGCATGTTCGTCCTCGCTCTCTTCTACACCATTCACGCCGGCCGCGTCTTCTTCCTGCCGATAGCGCTGGCTATCCTGCTGGATTTTCTGCTGGGCCCGGCGGTCCGGCAGATGAAGAGGGTGGGCATTCCCGAAGCGATAGGCGCGGCACTGATCCTCATCGCGGTACTGGCCTCGCTGGCAACCAGCATCTACTACCTGGCTGAGCCTGCGCGCGCCTGGCTCGCGAGCGTACCCTCCAGCGTTCGACAGGTTGAGTCCAAGATCCGGTTCTTCCAGCGGCCAATGCAACAGGTAAGCAGGACTGCCGAGCAAGTGGAGCGCGCGACTAAGGTAGCGCCGAGCAGCACGCCGGAGGTCAAGGTCAGAGGGCCGGGCCTCGCAGAGCGGCTCTTCGGCACCACCGAGGCGATCGTCGCAGGCGTGATCGAGGTGGTGGTCCTGCTCTACTTTCTCCTGTCTTCAGGCGACCGGCTGCTTCAGAAGATTGCGCGGCTACTGCACCGAAAAAGCCAGGCAGACGCAGTGGCGATAGCACGAGAGGCGGAGGCGTCTATTTCCCGCTATCTGCTCACGCAGACCGCCATCAATCTGGGCGAGGGTGCTTTGGTCACGGGAGCCATGGCGCTGCTCGGCGTCCCCAATCCACTGATCTGGGGAGCGTGCACCGCGCTGGCCGAGTATGTGCCCTACGTCGGAGCTACCGTGCTGGCGGGCGTGCTCACGCTGGTGGGGTTCACGACGTTCGACTCGCCGAGCCGGATCGCTCTCGTGCCCGGAGTATTCCTGGCGATCGTAGGCTTTGTGGCCAACTTCGTGACCCCACACGTGCTCGGACGCAATTTGGCGCTCAGCCCGCTCGCTGTTTTCGTGGGACTGGTCTTCTGGTCCTGGATTTGGGGGGTGCCGGGAACGTTTCTCGCCGTTCCGCTGCTCGCAACGTTCCGCATCGTGTGCGACCGAGTGGATGCGCTCAAGCCGGTGGGCATGCTGCTCAAGGGCTAGGCACGCCTGCCGGGCCTGTTTTGAATCTCGGCCTAACGCGTCTCGCGTGGTGGAGGCCCGGTGCGGTCGGCGCGCACCGTGTCACCGTTCTGCCGCACCAGGCGAAGCCTGGGCTTCTTGCCGCTCGCTCCCTCGATCGTGAGGCGCTCTACCATCGCGAGTGCGAAGGTGGAGTCATTGAGCGGAGTGAGCGCGTGAGGCGGATACTGCAAGCGCCGAAACAGAAGCGTATCGCCGTGCACAGTCAGAGTACGCTCACCGTAGGTTCCGGCGTACCGCGCGAGGAGCTTCGGCGAGACCTGGTGCGGGCGAGCCTGGGCGTCCAACGCTTCAGCAGTAAGCGCAAGCTCGTGCTTGCGGTCAGGATCGGCCGTGCGATCGGCGATGCGGCGGAGCGCAATTGAGTGGGCAGCCTCGAGGGCGCGCCCGGGCGACACCGACACGTCGGGCTCGATGCCGGTTCGCTCCCACTCCTTTCCGGTCGCCGGATCCATTACCCGGGTGTAGGAGAGGGACAGAACGAATCCGTGGCCTGAGGCGAGAAAAGCGTTGTTGTGACCGGCGCCGGCGGTCCGCTCTCCCACGACCGTGGCTCGATGGAGATTGTGCAGCACGAAGGTAAAGTCCTCGCCGGCCGATGCGGTGCCGCGGCTTGTCAGGATGAAGAGGGGAACCTCCGGCCGCTTGGTACCGGGAACCTTTGCCAACGTGTAGCGCACCACCGAATCGCCCGCCGAACGGTTCGTGATCGCAAGGCTGGCAACACTGTCTGTGCCGGTAAAGTGACTCAGGAGCCAGTTGCTCATATCACCACTTCCGCCGGGCATGTCGCGCAGGTCGAAGATCATGGCATCGGTCCGTCCCAGGAACGCGAGAGCGGCGCCGGTTGTCGCGAAAGCTTCAGGCCCGTCGTAAAACCCGCGGACTTCGATGTAGCCAACATTTCCTTCCAGTCGCTCAGCCCGCACCATGCCGAAGTTGTCCCGTCGCCACTCGGCCAGGAGGGCCGGTGTTGGCTGGGGCTCGGCGGGGTCAGGTGGTGCCCCGGGCGGGCGGGGGCCGGGCGTCGTCAAGCCGCGGCTTCCCGGATGCTCGGTGGGGACGTCCGGCGCATACCGCACACCGAGGTGGAGGTCGCCGTTGATGCTGCGGAGGTCGCTGGTAAGAGCTTCGGCGAATGCGGAGGTCGTGGCCATCCGATCGTATGCACCCCCGGCCCGGCGATCACGCAGCCGGGCAGCGATGAGCCGTCCGGTATCGGCATCCACGTAGAAGCGCTCCAATTGCGCCGCGACGGTATCGACCACGGCTTGGCGGGCGGCCGCATCGAGCCGGCCCGCTGCCGATTCCGTCTGGGCGGCCGCGCGGGCGGCCACGAGCAGGGCGGCGCAGGCGAGCGTTCGGGCGGTAGGGACGGGGGACACTGTTGCCTCCTGGGTTTCGTGGCGTAAGACTGGAATTGTATACGATTTTGCATACAATATGTTTCGTCATGTCAAACCGTCGCAGCCAGCCGACTCCGCGCCGCGCCGCCGGCCCCGTCTACCAACGGCTCTTGGACCTGATCGTGCGCGGCCGGCTCGGCCCCGGCGCAAGGGTGACCGAGTTTCAGGTCGCCGCCGATCTGGGCGTCAGCCGGACACCCGTTCGAGAGGCCATGCACCGACTGGTTCATGACGGTCTGCTAGTCCCCGTGAACGGTGACCACGGAGGCCGAACCCGGTTGGTGGTCTCTCCCATGGAGGCGGATGCCCTGGTCGAGCTTTATCGGCTGGCGGGTGCGCTCGAGGGCCTCGCGAGCAGGACGGCGACGACGCTTCCCACTGCGGCGCGGCGCAGCCTGGCCAGACAGCTCGTTGCCGCAGAACGGTCCTTCCGCCGTGCGGCCGCAGCGAGGCCGCTCGACTACGATCGGCTCTTCCAGCGCCATGCTGCGGTGCACCGCATCATCATCGATGCCTGTGCAGGCCCCGAGCTCACGGCTGCGCTCGCGGCCATCCGCCCGCGCCTGGACCGATTCGAGTGGTATTACGCGCCGCTGGTGGGGCCCGACCTGAGGGTGACGTACCGCGAGCATGACGCCATCATTGAGGCAGTCCGCCGGGGAACGGCAGACGCGATCGAGCGGGCCATGCGGGCAAACTGGTTCAACGGCGGTGAGCGACTGGCCCGCGCGCTGGCCGCCCGTCGCGGTGATGAACTGACGGCAGTTCGGCGGACGTAGTGACGTAGAACCGAAAGCGAGAATACACCGGGTTCGTCACAGGCGACAACCGAATGAACGAGCTACGACTCACTGAGGACGAAGCCCGTGCGCTGGCCGCCCTGCCGTTACCCGTCGATTTGGCGCGGGTGCGGCTTCACCGAGGACGGGGTGATTGGGCTACCCGCAAGCTGAGGTCGCTGGTGCTCCGCTTCACCGGCGGCCGGGGCATTGCGTTGGGCAACCAGGTATTCCTCCCGGACGATTGTTGCGAGTCGCTGCCGGTGCTGGCTCACGAGCTGACTCACTGCGGGCAATACCAGGCGTGGGGAGCTTGCCGCTACTACCTCAGAGCCGTCGCCGACCGAGTGCGCGAGCTGCGCTATAGGAGAGGTCGGGGTTCGAGCCCGTACGACTACGCCAGTCAACCCGATAAGGCGTTCGAGCAATACGGGATGGAGCAACAGGGTCAAATCGTGGAAGACTGGTTTCGCGGATCGAGTCGAGCGCGGCAGCTGATCATGCGGTCGGCAGCTGGTCCTCCCACAGTGCAAACACATTCCCATCCGGGTCCGCAATCATCGCCATGATGCCCCATGGCTGCTGAGTCGGGTCATTCAGGAAGCGCACGCCCCGGCGGCGAAGTCCATCGCAGTAGTCGAGCAGATCGGGGACGTGAAAGGTGATGCCGGTGTGCCGGCCCACCAGCGCCTTCGCGTCGGGGTGGACGGCAGGATGGACGCCGAGATGCGGCTCCTGGTCGAGAAACTCGGCGCCGAACGATCCCTGCTTAGTGAGGACCAGGCCGAGATCGTCGCGATAGAAGCCGATCGCGCGCTCGATGTCCTCCACGAAGACCGCCACGCTGTACATCGCGCGGATCACACCGCCTCCAGGGCCTGGGTCAAATCGGTAATGATGTCGTCCGGATGCTCGAGCCCCACGGACATCCGGAGGAGTCCTTCCGGCGCTCGTGTGTGCGCTCCCTCCACCGACGCCCGATGCTCGATCAGGGTTTCCGGTCCTCCCAGGCTGGTCGCCCGGGTGATCAACTCCAGGTGTCCTGCCACTCGCAACGCTTCCGCTCTGGCCCCCTGCACCTCGAAGGACAGCATGCCGCCGAAGTCCGTCATCTGGCGAGCTGCTATCGCATGACCCGGGTGGGAGCGCAGCCCGGGATAATGCACTCGTGCGACGTTGCGATGGGACGCCAAAAACTCGGCTACGACGGCTGCATGCCCGCAGTGAGCCCGCATGCGATAAGGCAGCGAGCGAATACCCCGCAACAACAACCAGCAATCGAACGGACCGGCTACGGCGCCGCCGGCGACCTGAATCCCTCGGATGCGCTGGAAGAGCTCATCGCCCTCCCGGCCGATGAGCGCTCCGTTCAGGACATCGCTGTGACCGCCCAGGTACTTGGTCGTCGAGTGCATGACCAGATCCGCGCCGAGCTCCAGCGGTCGGGTGAGCATCGGGGTTGACCACGTATTGTCGCAGGCAACTTTTGCACCGACGCGGTTCGCCAGCACAACGATGGCGGCGATATCAGTGATGCGGATCAGGGGATTGGAGGGCGTTTCCACCCAGATGAGCCGGGTCGAGGAGCGGAGCGATCTCTCCACAGCCCTCAGGTCGGTCATGTCGACCGCGTTATGCTCCAGGCCCCACCGAGTAAATACCTCCTGGAGCAGCTTCCGCGTGATGTAGTAGGAATCGTCCGGCACCAGGACGTGATCGCCCGGGGCGAGAGCCTGAAAAACCGCCGATGTCGCAGCCATGCCAGAAGCGAATGCGGCGGCGGCCGTCCCTCCCTCGAGGGCAGCGAGACATTGCTCGACCGCTCCTCGGTTGGGATTGGCATCCCGGCCGTAAACGAAGCCGGTCGGGAAGCTGCCATCTTTGGCTCGCTCGAACGTGGTTGACAAGTGGATGGGCGGAGTTACGGCGCCGGTTGCCGGATCGGGCTGATGCCCGGCATGTACCGCCAAGGTCTCGAAGCGCATACGGTCAGAACACGGGTGAGAGCGTAACCAGGTACTTGACGAGCAAGACGACCGCGACAACTGAGCCCAGGGTCACCAGGGCCAGCGCCAGCAGCACACCGAGCAATAGCCATCGGCTCGCCCGATGGGTCTCACCCGGCTCCTCGAGGTGCCGACGCAGCAAGCTCATGTTCTTACTGTCGGACTTCCACACAAAGTCGAACAGATCGCCCGCACCCGGGATGGCTCCCAGCACGGTGTCGATCACGATGTTGTAGAGCATCCGGAGGAGAACAGCGCGAGAGACTCCGAAACGCACCGCCTCGATCAATATCCAGGCGGATGCGGCCGCGCCGAGGGCGTCACCAACACCAGGAGCAAGGCCCAGCAGCGGATCGAGGCC
>JBKPOS010000012.1:0-7247 GCA_046733215.1 Gemmatimonadota bacterium | reverse complement strand
TGCTGACTGACGCAGCGCGCCGGTACGGGCGCGGCCTTCCGCCCGCGCTGCTGAGCGCGGGGTTCGCGGCCGCCATAGTGCAGGGGCAGTGGTCTCCTCTGTTGACCGCAAGCCTAGTGCTTCCGGCTCTGGCCGTGGCTTGGGTCGCCAAGCCGTCGATCGGGCTCGCAGTCGCGGCAGCCGCTCCCTCACGGCGCGCCATCGCATGGGCCCTTGGGCTACTCCTGATCAGCCTGGCGCTACGACCGACCTGGCCCCGGGGGTGGATCGACGCCGTCCAGTCGCAGATTTATATCGCTCCGATTCTGCGGCCCGGCGGCATCATTTTGCTCCTTGCCCTTCTCCGCTGGCGACGTCCCGAGGGTCGACTGCTCGCCGTTCTCGCCTGCGTCCCGCACAGCCCCACCGCATACGAAACTTTGCCGCTGTTCCTGATTCCACGAACCCGGTGGGAGGGATACGGGCTGGTGGTGCTGGGTTACGCGGCGGCATTCCTGGGTGCCTGGCTCGCCCCGTGGAGTCACGCCATCGAGACGTTACAGCAAGACCTGTCCCGCCAGTGGCCTTTCATGCTGCTGCTGGTCTATCTCCCCGCGCTCGTGCTGGTCCTTCGCTTGCCCAATACACCAGACTCAGCCGGCGCCACCTCGTAGATTCACCGGGTGGAGGCCGACTCGTTTGCAAACCGGTAGCGGGCGACTACCGCATAATGCGCCACCAGGGAATCGCGGCGCACGCCACCAACTGAGCGGATCGCTGCATCGAGCTTGATATCAGCCCAAGGGAGCTTGATCGTGACGAGCCACGCCGTCGGCCGCGCTGCCATCCTGATTCGTTGCGCCTCCGATTCAGCCCAGCCAGGATCCGAGGGTGGCTTGTGCCTCGCACCGACCCGAAAGGCCCCGCCATCGCCGACGCCGAGCAATTCGACGCCATCGTGAAATGGAAAAACCAGCTCGGCGCCGTCACCCGAGACTCTCCGCCCCCTTGACGGCTGATTTTCGAAGGCCTCACCTCCGAAGCTTGCTGCACGAGCCATCCGCTCGAGGCGGGAGATGTCAGGATGAGACCAGTCCGTGGTATAGAATGTCCAGGCGGGGAGTGCAGTAGCTTCGACGTAGATCGGCTCGCCCGGAAGGAGGGAGGCTTGGAGGAAGGCGACCGCCGGGCGTAAATGGCCCGACCTATATGGCTCGTCTGCGCGAACGACGTTGCGGAGCTGTCCAGCCGCCACGATCAAGCCGAGGACCCCTACGATCACCATCCGCAGTTGCGGCCGCGTTCTGTAAAGATCGATCGCCCCGAGCGCGAGCAAGGTGAGCAGAATAGGGACTGCAAATAGCATCATTCTCGCAGCGACCGGGTAGAGTCCCAAACCAGACGCAACCAGCGAGGCTGAAATCGAACCAGTAATGAGTATTGCGATGGACGGATTCGTCTTCATCAAGCGTCGCACACCGAGCAGCACGAGAAAGCCTACTACGCCTGCCGTTAACAGGAGGCAACCGTTGCCAAGAAGCGTGTCCGCCACCTCGGAGACGTCCGACACGACGCTGGTGAACAGGACCTCACGGGCCGTCCCGTACGCCCGCCCCAGAAGTCCCGGAACCCAAACCGTCAACAGCCGTTCGCTCCAGAACCAACGCAGATAGGGATTCACGGACGCCCACCGATAGACCAGCCAGTACGCCAAGGCGAATGACAGGCCCCAACAAACGACAACGGCGCCAAAGACCCGCGGCTTTCGCCGAAACGCGGGATAGGAAGCAACCGCAATCGCAGCGAGAACAAAGGGCGCGGTGACTGAAAGCCAGACGGCCACCACTCCGAGCAACAGTGTCAGTGGTCCCGGTCCGTGGTCCGCTCGTCGGGACGACTCGACGACAAAGGCGAGCAACAAGCCGACCGAGACCAGGGCATCCGTCTCGTAAGGCTTGAGCTGAATGGAGTACTGAATCAGCGAGGGAGAGAGGGCAGTGAGTCCGGCGGCGAGAGCCGCCTCGGTCTTTCCGGCGACCCTCGCCGCCAGGAAGTACGTCAGCACCGGCGTGATCAAACCCGCTAGCAACGGCAGAGCACGCAAAGCGTACTCGTTGGGCCCTCCCACTATCATGGCCAGCTTCTCGATCCAGAGAAACAAGAGCGGTGCTGACTGATCGTACGCGAGCGGACCGAGCAGACCTGGGACGGATTTTGCCCCGATGTTGAGGGCGAGTCTTGCCTCGTCGAGCCAGAGAGACGGGCGCAGGAAGTAGGGGACCAGCCGGAAGAGTGCACCGGCGGTGAACGTGGCGATCAGGATCAGCTGATAGCCCGGGATTTTACGGACCCTAGAAGGAAGCTTCGCCGATGCTTCCGCCTCGTTCACGGGCTGACCCGAGTGAAGTTGTAAGGCCGGTCTGAGGAGGACCAGTACGTTTGCTCGGGCAATGGGGCCAAATCCAGGCCGTAGTAGTGTCGCAGGACAGCACGCATTGCGTTGACAGGGCCGACGGAATCGCTCATGAGCCCTGAGGGTGCATCTGGGAGGTAGTACGCGGCGAAGATATCGGTCCTATCGAAGACCCCTTTCTTGTCGACCTGCGTCAAGGGCGGAACGCTGCGTCCAAACAACCCATGCCCGTGGTCAGCCTGAAGCATGATTACGACCCGGCGGCTCGACCTCTTGATGATCGCTTCTACGAGCGACTCCACCCGTTTGTTTACGCACTGGACTTGCGCGACGTAGGCCGCCTTGACCGCTGCCTCTTCCCTCCCGGTATCCACCGCGGGCCAGTACGGGTTTCGGTGCCCACAATTCTTGTCAAAAATGTACGGTTCGTGCGGCACGATCAGGTGCGCAAGCACGAACACCGGTTGGGACCCCTCAGCGAACGCGGGAATGGTGTCAAACTTCGACTCCAGAAACGTCGCGGGTTCGGGAACGTACGGAAAATTGGGGCTCGAGCAGCCGAGCTTTGGACATACGGCATCCAGCAAAGGGCCCAGAACGGTGCCCCGAAGCCAGATTGCCTCGAGCTCATGGGACATCTGACTCGGATCCGGAATCTGGACGTCGGCAGAATCGTTGTGGTCAGTGGCCGCTAGTCCACTCGGCAGGAACACGAACCGATAGCCAAGCGACTTAAGAAGCCTCCAGGTGCGATCGTCTTCAATGAGCGGATAAACGATACTCCAGTCCGCACTGTCGGCACCGACCTGACGCGTCACGTCGTCCAGGTACTGCCAGTTCAGCAAAGCCGCCAAGGCGAGAAAGGTCTGCACGTAGTTCGCCCGAGGCGCCTTGGGAACAAAGAACCCCTGGCGCCTCAGGGTTTCCTCGAACGGGGTGTTGTCGAAACCGAACGTGCTGGACAGGCTGTGGTGCCCGGCATACTTGTCGAGCACGATGAGAAATAAGTTCGGCCGAACGTCGCTGGTGTCCCGCACAGTGGCTGCCGCTGCCGGCAGGTCGCCTAGGGTGATACGAGGCCTGGGTTTGAAGAAATGAACCAAGAAGCTGACACCGGTCCAACCCACGAGAATGATGAAAACCAGAGTGAAGAATTTCGTGACTGGCTGCAATGACACTTGTGTCGCTCGGAGCAGGATCGCGGTCACAGCAATCGGGACCAGAATCAGGATCGATGCGACTCCCGCTCCACCCACCCGCCATCCCCACACATCCACTCCGTACCCCAAGCCGGAGAAAATGCCAACTCCAAGAAAAGCCAAAAAGGCGCGACGATCACGGTCCGGACTCACCAGGCGAGCAAGCAGCCAGGCCACTACCGCCGCAAGAAGAGCAATGCCGATTGGCTTCGTTAGATCACCAGGACGAATCCGCTCCTGGCTGTTACTCGCGGCAAGAGCAAAGATGGGATAAACGGCGGCGAGAAATGGATAGATAGGCCAGCGGCCGACCCTCATGACGCGTTCGTCGTCATCGAGTAGAGAATACGACCTGACCCTGGCAGGGGTTTGCCAGATCCTATCGAGAACCACTGCTCAAACGCACGCTCGAACGACTCTCGGCTGTATTGCGTGAAAATGTCCTCGCGCGAGCGAAGGAGCAGACCGAGCTGCGGGTCATCCTTGGGAACGAACTCGATGATCAGCTGCCGTCCGAGCTTGGCCAGAAAACCGGCGATCAGGTCGAAAGGCAGGTTGTGTGTGATTGCGAGATGATGCACTAGCGCAAGCGCCAACACTACGTCCGCCGGCCCCCGCTCGACCAGGGACAATCGCTCGGCAAGGCCCCATCCCAGGCTTGGACTCGGATTCGAAAGGTCCTGGATCAAAGGCAGGATTCCGGTCTCGCGATCCGAAACTATCCGTCGATAGTTTCGCTCCACCGCAGCCGCATCGGCATCGAGTGCAATGGTGGCCGCGCCGGTGGCCGCCGCCAAGCGGCTGAACTCGCCGGTGTTCGCACCGAGGTCCCACACCGTTTCAGGCTGCGCCTGCGCAAGGAGATCCTGTACGATTCGGCGCTTTGCCTCCAGAGACTCAGGCGCGTAGCCGTGAGTGAAGCTGTAGTCCGCCCACTCGGTCCCGGACGGTCTCCAATCCAGGTTCCGCACTGCACGCGTCAGATTGTCTACCAATGCCTCAAGACCCCTGAGTCCAACTCTTCCTTGACCGCCTGGCGACGGCGCCTCCGGGCCGGAAAACTTTCGGATGCTGCGCGCATGTAAACGCACGTGAACGAGAGCCGCCGAAGAGAAAGCCGCCCGCCAACCCAGCATCCGGGCCGCCAGGTCGAGCGGAAGCCCGTCGAGATGCTCGCGAAGCAGCCGCCCCGCATCCACGTGAAGCCGCGCCATCAAGAGCAGGGGCGCCAGGAAGTGCTCGCAGAACTGGCGATACGCGATCCACGGTTCGCCCGGCCGGTACCGCTCGAACGAGAGGGTGTCGATCCAGATGGGGCGTCCGCGGTGAAACTGGACGTTATAAGCGCTCGCGTCTTTCAAGACCATCCCGTGCATCAATGCCCGCCGCTGAACCTCCAGCAGGCAAAGTGCGGCGTCGCGGAGCTGCCCAAAGCACCATTCGTAGGGATATGAGACGAAGGCCACAGGATCCGGCTTGAGGATCCTATGAGCACCCGGTGGAGTGGATGTCGGCGGTGGAACCTCCCGATGAGGAATGAGAAGGGCCGCCCCCGTGAGATCACGGTACAAGCCACCCTGCATGAACGTGTCATAATGTGGCGCGTACGCCTGGGCCACGTATCGATAGAGCGTGCCGTCGTGGAGAAACAAGAAGCCAGACGGATCCCGGTACGAGCTGGGATGGCGTCCGGCGTTCATCGCCCGGTTACGCGACCGACCAGCGTCCGAACGAGACGAACGGCATTCCCCCACCACCGACGTACAGTGAGAAGCGCTCCCAAGAGCCCGGCGATCAGCACCTGGAACACGATGCTGCCTGAGAGAGGATCGATGTAGGCGTGCGCCGGCAGCGGCGCTAGAAGAGATGCGATGACCGCAGCAATGAAAACCCGGACGAAACGGGCGCGGGGAGAGAGCGGTACAACACCAGAGCCGGCGGCGCCAGGTTCGCTCACCGACGTTGGACCTGAGCTGCTGCGGTTCGCACGCTCGGCTTCGAATCGGTGGCCTGCAGCACCTTCGCCGCATCTCTGGGCTGGCCCTCCGGCACCATGAGGCTGAACCGTACGATGTGCCACAGCGCCGCGACGCCATCCTTCCAGCCGATCTTTTTCCCTTCTTCGTAGGTCCGCCCGGAATACGAGATCCCCACCTCCCAGATCCGGGACCGCGCCTGGGCCAGCCGCGCTGTGAGCTCCGGCTCGAATCCAAACCGGTCCGAGGTAAGCACCAGTGACTTCATCAACGGCGCCCGCACCATTTTGTAGCAGGTCTCCATGTCGGTCAGGTTGAGATCGGTGAGCATGTTCGAGAGCAGGGTCAGCACTTTGTTACCCACAGAATGCCAGAAGTAGAGCACCCGGTGGTCTCCGCCCAGGAACCGGGAACCGAAGACCGCGTCCGCCTTGCCGTTCCGGATCGGCTCGAGCAGCCGAGGCAGCTCGGCCGGATCGTATTCGAGATCGGCATCCTGAACTACGATCACATCTCCGCCGGCATGCTGGATTCCGGTGCGAATTGCGGCACCCTTCCCCCGGTTCTTGGTGTGATGGATTACGATGTCCACCACGCCTTCATGATGCAGTTGCTCCAGCAGATCGCCTGACCCGTCGGTAGAGGCATCGTTCACCGCCAAGATCTCCAGATCGAGGGGAACTGCCCGTACCCGGCGAATAAGCAACGCTACAGTCCGAGCCTCGTTGTAGACAGGAATGATGACCGAGAGCCGCTCAACGGGCGCCATATTGCCTCGCATGACCTTGACCCTCCATCCGAATCGGCGGGAGCCGCGAGCGCAAAGCCTATGCCCTTGTGATTAATGTACGAGCAACGCTACCGTCAACGTAGCTGTCCCAGCTACTACGGCTTGCAGACTCCCGCCGGCCGGTCGAACCGGGTGAGATTGTCGCCCAGTCCCACCATGGCAAAGGCCACGCGACCCCCACCCTCCTCGAGTCGGTCAAGCAACTGGGCATCCGCCCCGTTTGAGTGCGAGGTGAGAACCCACACCGACCGATCGCAGCCCGCCGCCCGCCGGATCCGCCCAACCTCGTTGTTCGCCCAACCCAAGTCCACTTGTGCAGGCTTCTGTTGCTTCGGCCTGAGCCAGGTCCCGGCTGGGACGCCCAGCAGCTCGACTCGATTTCCCTGCACGAACTTGAGATTCCACCCCTCCCCTGGAGCAACCCGCCCCCGGCTGGGCGCATTCTCGAATGCCGCTCCATCGCTTGCGCCCAGCGCGGCGTAGCGTGCGAGCCTGGCGGAATCCGGGTGACTCCAATCGGCGCTGTAAAACGCCCAGGCCGGGAGCGCCCCTGCCTGCACGTAGACGACCTGCGGAGCACGCGCCTCCGGCCCGAGCAACGCAATCATGTCGCGGGTGTTCTCGATTCGAGGCGACCACCGCAGGTACCGACCCAGCATGACTAGCTGGGCGCCCAGCGCGAGACCGACCACCGCTCGAACTACCCACATCCGGTATTGCCGTGGCAGAGCGCCGATCATCCCGGATGCTCCGACCGCCTCGCACAGATAGAACACGGGCACGAGAAAGAGCACGAGCCTCGTGCTTGCCGGATAACGGCTGAAGGCGCTGGCACCGGCCAGCAACACCACCGGACCAAAGAGCAGGAGAGACTCCCAGCGTGCCCTGGA
>JBKPOS010000011.1:0-20691 GCA_046733215.1 Gemmatimonadota bacterium | reverse complement strand
ATCTGCCACAGCAGGGCCAGGCCCACGAACTTCATCTGCGGCTTTCCTCCTTGAACCGCACGGACGGAATCGGCGCGTCCATTCCGCGCTGGAACCCCTGCCGCCAACTGGGCCATCTGAGTTTCCATCCCAGCACTGTTTTCGCCTTCACGTTCGACGCGCCGCGGATCTCGGTCATCATCGCCACGCCGTGCGGGCCCATCGCGAACCTGGCCAGCCAGGCCGGAATACGACGGGGCGCCGGGGCGCCGAGCGTTTGCGCGAGGAACGGCAGCCACTCGGACACGGGCGCGGGCTCGTCGTCAGTGACATTGTAGACGCCGGGCTCGGGGCCTTCCACCGCAGCCAACGTTGCCGACGCAGCGTCGTCGATGTGGATGAACGACCAGTACCCGGTCCCCCGTCCCACGATAGGTACCCGCCTTCGCCGGATCTCGTCGGTGAACGAGCCTCCCGGGCCGAGCGATGTTCCCGGTCCGTAGAATGCTCCATACCGCAGCACAATCCCCTCGACCCCGTTGGTTCCGAGCACGGCCGACTCGAGGTGCCGAATGGCGCTGAGCGTTCCCCGGAATTCGGGCTCGGGCGAGGAGATTAGGGGGTCTGTCTCTGTCTTGATCCATGATCCGGTGCGTGTGTAGGGCCACGCTGCGTAGCTCTGCGCGATCACCCGGCAGCCGCCCACCGCGCGCGCGGCGGTGAGCAGCGTATCGGTTGCCTCGATGCGGAGCCGGTTGGTGGGTCCGAACGCCCGATCCCAGTGCCGGAGGTCGATCCGGCCCGGGATCGCCGTCAACTCATGGATGATCACCTCGGGTTCGGCCCGCTCCACCGCCGCTTGGAGGTCACCGGACCGAAGCGCGTCCACGACAATGGGCGACGCGCCTGCCGCCCGGATCCGCTCGGCCTTGGCCGGATCGCGGGTCGTTGCCGTGACCGTGTGCCCTGCATTCACCAGCAAGGGACTGGGACGGGAAGCCCGCCGATTTGGTCATGACCAAGCCTGCTAGCCGAGTCCGACGGCCCGCGACAAATTCCCGCCATCCCCATGAAACGATTCGTCGACTGGCTCAGGTCAGGGACTCCGCTGGCCGTTTTTCTCAAGATTGTCGGCACCGTGAGCGCGATGATCTCGCTCTTTCTTGGCGCGGTGCAGGTGAAGAACGTGGTCGGCAAGTGGCGCTCGGGCCAGGCAGCGGCGAAGGAGCTGGTCGCAGCCGCGGACCTCAAGCTCGGCACTGGTGACTACGCGCAGGCTTGGTCGCTGGCGTCGCAGGCGGTGGACTCCTACCCCTCATTCGAGCCGGCGAGAGCCAAACAGCTCGAGGTCGCAATGGCCTGGCTGCGCGATATATCGGTCACCAGCGGCACGGCCGACGCCAGCTTTTCGGCGGTCTCCGACAAGGTCACTCCGGTTCTGCTTCGGGCGGCCAGCCGCAGTGAGGGAAAAGCAAAGGCCGACGTGCTGGCCCATCTCGGTTGGCTCACGTTTCTCAAGTGGCGAGACGGCGCGCACAACCTCTCCGTCGCCCAGCCCTACCAACAGGCTCTCGCCGTCGACGAGGACAACCTCTATGCGCACGTGATGCTGGGCCACTGGCTGCTCTATCCCGCCGGCGGCAACGGCACCCTCGCGGACGCGCGAGGGCACTTCGAAGCCGCGCTGGCGGCCGCAAAGACGAACGACGAGCGGCAGTTCGTTCGCTCCTGGCAGATGGCGGCACTCCTCAATCGCGACGAGACCTTCGCGCCCGAGCTGATCCGGGTCTCCGCCGCAATGGCCGCCGAGAACGACACGTTGAGCCCGAAAAGCCGCTCACGAATTCTGTGGCTGGTCTATACGCTTCCGCGCTGGCGCGGCCTCGATCATCTCACCGACAGCGTGACGCTGGCGCAGCAGAGGGCAGCTTTCCCTTGGCTGACCCGCGGCTTCGACCAACCCGATCCATTGTACAGCGCCGTATCGGCTCGGCTCACCGAGCTGTCGGGCGACTCTGCTGAAGCACTCGAGCGTTACAAGGCTATTCTGAAGCAGTCGCCAACTCTATCACCTCCCGGCCGGGAATATCTCACCCATGCGATCCAACGCCTCGGTAGACACTGACGTCCTCGTCGTTGGAGCCGGACCCACCGGGTTGATGCTGGCCAATCAGTTGATGCGGCGTGGCATACGTACCCTGATCATCGACCGGCATGCCGGCCCCGCGCGCGAGACCCGGGCCCTTGGCGTTCAGGCTCGGACTCTCGAGATCTATGAGCATCTCGGCATCGTCGCGCGGGCGCTCGAGCTGGGCAAGCGTACCATCGCCGCGAGCATGTGGGCCCACGGCAAGCGCGCCGCGCGCGTGCCGGTAGGAGACATCGGAAAGGGTTTGAGCCCGTATCCCTTCCTGCTGATCCTGGGACAGGACGACAACGAGCGCCTGTTGGGCGAGTCACTCAATCAGAAGCGCCTCTCGGTACAGTGGAACACCGAGTTGATGGGACTGGCGCAGCAGTCGGATCGCGTGGTCGCCTCGGTGAGAAACTCGGACGGAACGACACGGGAGCTGACCGCATCCTGGGTCGGCGGCTGCGACGGCGCCCGCAGCACGGTCAGGGAGAACAGCGGCATTGCTTTCCAGGGCGCGCCCTACGAGCACGTCTTCTTCGTCGCCGACACCATCGTCACCGGACCGATGGCGCAGGACGAGCTCAACGTCTATCTCTGGCGCGGCGGATTCCATCTCTTCTTTCCCATGCGGGGCGCAGACCACTGGCGGGTGGTCGGGATTCTGCCGCCCGAGCTGCGCAACCGCGACGATGTGAAGCTAGACGACGTGGCGCCTTCGATCCGCGCGGAGGCAGGTACCGGCCTCGTCTTTCAGAAATGCACCTGGTTCTCGACCTATCGGATCCATCACCGGCGGGCCGAGCGCTTTCGCGACCGGCGCTGCTTCCTGATGGGAGATGCAGCGCACATTCACAGCCCGGTGGGCGCGCAGGGAATGAATACGGGACTCCAGGACGCCTACAATCTGGGCTGGAAACTCGCGCTCGTAGCCGCCGGTCGGGCCGACGCGGCGCTGCTCGATTCCTATGAAGTCGAGCGAATTCCGGTCGCGCGCCGATTGCTGAGCAGCACCGATCGGGCGTTCTCCGGCATCGTCTCCCACGGCGCTCTTGCCGTCTTCTTCCGTACCCGGCTCTTTCCGGGACTGCTTTCCCTCGCGATGCGGATCGACAAGGCTCGCAAGACGGCCTTTCGCACCATTTCGCAGATCGGGATCCGCTACCGCAGGAGTCCGCTGTCACAAACGCTGGCGGGCCTGCCCAAAGGCGCGCCGCGCGCGGGGGATCGCTTCCCCTGGCTCAACCTCAAGCTGACTCCCAACGGCCCCTCCGAGGACTTCTTTCACAAATTGGACGACACCCGCTTCACGCTCGTCCTCACCGGCCAGCCGGCGCCGCGCGATGCTGTCGCTCCGGGGGATCTCCTGCGCACTCACGTGATCCCGCACGATCCCGCCAACGACAAAGAGCTTGCCCGGGTTGGGATCCCTCATCTCGCGTTCTATCTGATCCGACCCGACGGGTACATCGGTCTGTGCGGCGGCAGGATGGAAGCTCGGGACGTCACCAGATACCTCACGGAGCGCGTGCGGCTCAAGCCGGCATGAAGGTCATTCTCTTCGGGGCGACCGGCATGGTGGGCGCCGGCGTGCTTCGACAATGTCTCGCGGATGATCGCGTCGAATCAGTCCTGGCGGTGGGTCGCAACAGCTCCGGCGTGACGCATCCCAAACTGGAGGAGATCCGGCACACCGACTTCTTTAACTACACGGCTATTCAGCCCCGACTTACCTGTCGCGACGCCTTCTTCTTTTGCCTGGGCGTGTCGTCGGCGGGAATGGGCGAAGCCAAGTACCGGCGGCTGACCTTCGATCTGACGATTGCCGCCGCGCGGGCGGTGGTCGAGGTCAATCCGCGCCTCACCTTCTGCTATGTCTCCGGTAAGGGAACCGACAGCACCGAGCGGAGCTCCTCGATGTGGGCGCGGATAAAGGGGGCAACCGAGAACGCTCTGCTTCGGATGCCGTTCAAGGCGGCGTTCATGTTTCGCCCCGGCTTCATTCAACCGCTCGATGGAATCCGATCGAAGACGCGATTGTATCAGGCTTTCTATACGGTGACCGGTCCGCTGTATCCGGTGCTTCGTCGCCTGGCTCCGGGACTCGTAACCACCACCACGGCTGTCGGCAGAGCCATGATCCGGGCCGTTGCCGAGGGCTATAGCAAGCCGATACTGGAAACGACAGACATCAATGCGCTGGGTGAGGCGCCTTAACGCTCAACGTCCAGGAGGCCCCCATGGGAACCACGCGACTCGTCCTCGATGGACGCGATCACCGCCTCCCAGTGGAGGTCGGCGTCGAACGCCTCGGCGAGCTGCTCGCCGACCGTCAGAATCGGTTGTGGCTCGACATCAGCGACCCCGGTCCCGAGGAGGTCGCGCTGCTCCGTCGGACAATCGGGTGTCACGAGCTGGCACTCGAGGATGTGACCAAGCCGCACGAACGCCCACGCTGCGACGCCTACTCCGACAGCTACTTCATCGTGGTATACGCCGCGGAGCAGTCGGGTGGCCTGATTCAGCCTCGAGAGCTGAACCTGTTCTGGGGCGAGAATTATCTCATCACCATCCATCGGAGGCCTGCCGCGGTGCTTGCCGTGCTGGCGGAAGCGCGCCGTCGCTGGGAGCAGCACGAGGGACGCCAGTCCTACGGAATCGCCTGCCTGGTCTATGCCTTGTTCGAGAGCCTGGTGGATGGATACTTCGTGGTCCAGGATCGGGTACGGGAGCGAATCGAAGGCATCGAAGAGGCCATCCTCACCGGGGCCGAGGGCGCAGCGGCCGACCTCTTTCGTCTGCGCAAGGAACTGCTGCGGGTTCCGCGGCTGCTCGCGCCGACCAGCCACGTCCTCGCCGAGGTCCTGCGCCGGGAACGACACGTTCCGGAAGGCTTACAACCCTACTTTGCTGATATTCAGGACCATGCTAACCATGTGCTCGCGGAGATGGATACCTATCGCGATCTGCTCGGCGCCGCTCTCGACGTGCACGTGTTCTCCGCGTTCAACCGGCTGGGCCGCATCATGCAGCGCCTGACCGCCATCACCGTCATCATTATGGTCCCCAACTTCGTGGCGAGCATCTACGGCATGAACTTCATCCATCTCCTGCCGCCCAGTGACTCGGCCTACGGTTTTCTCGCGGTCGGCGCGTTCCTGATGGTCATGGTGGCTTGGGGTTTCATCCATTCCAGGATGCTGGGATGGCTTTAAAAGCGGGGAATGGGGGAAAGGGGGAGAAGGGCGCTCTGGCGCCCGCGACAGGCCGTCGTAGCTTTGCTGGTTGCCAATTCGCGGCTCGAAAGCCAGGACTCGATGCCAGTCACCTATCAAATCAACAGCGCGAGGCGCTTGATCCATACTCGCTGCGTCGGACCTGTCACGCTCGAGGAGGTCCTGGGGCACTTTACGGAGCTCATCCAAGACCCAGGATGCCCGGATCACCTCGACGTCTTGCTCGACCTGACCGAAACGACCTCGTTGCCCACGAGTCACCAGCTTCGAGCGGTGTCTTCCGAGATCGCCCGAATCCGCCCTCGAGTCCAGTTCGGTCGATGCGCCATAGTCACTTCGAACGACGCCTGGTTCGGAACCGCACGGATGTTCGAGGTATACGCAGTCAATTACTTCCACGCGACAGATGTCTTTCGTACGGTGGACGACGCTGTATTCTGGCTCGAATCCCCGAATGTCGCATGAGCTAGCTGCGGAGCGGCGGCGGCTCAGCCAAGCGATCAGCGGTAGCGGATTCTTCGCCCTCGGCTTCGGCACGATCATCGGCGTGGGGTGGATCATCGTGCTGGGCGACTGGCTCCGACAGGCCGGTCCATTGGGAGCGGTCGTCGCCTTCGTGGCGGGTGGCCTGGTGATGACGGTCGTCGGTCTGTGCTACGCGGAGCTCGCCACCTTCCTGCCCGTCTCCGGCGGCGAGCTGGCCTACGCCTACGAGGCTTATGGCGTCAAAGCCTGCTTTGCCACGGGGTGGGCGCTCGCTCTTGTCTATATCGCCTTCACCGCATTCGAAGCGGTTTCCCTCGCGTGGGTGCTCGGCACTCTCCTTCCCGGCATCCAGGGGCCGACGCTGTATGTGAGTCGCGGGGCGCCGGTCGGATTGGGCGGCTTGCTGCTAGGACTCGGCGGAATGGGATTGTTCACCGGTCTCAACTATCGCGGCGCCAGATCCGCCGCCCGTACTCAGACGATTCTCACCTACACCAAGATCGGAGTCTCGGCGCTCTTTATCACAGCGGGCATCGCGGGTGGATCCGTTACCAACCTTCAGCCGCTCTTTGCCGAGCGGACCGGATGGCGTGGTATCCTGGCGGTGTTCCTCACGACACCGGTATGGTTCGGCGGGTTCAACGTGATCCCGCAGGCCATGGAGGAAAGAGCTCCGGGTACATCGCTCCGGACTGTGGGCCGGGTGATCATCCTGTCCCTGGGGCTGGCCACGGCCTTCTACTGCCTGATCATTCTTGCGTCGTCGATGACGACTCCGTGGCAGAGCCTCCTGACCATGGATCTCCCAGCGGCGCGCGCTTTCGAAGTCGGGCTTGGCTCCGCACTGCTCGCCAAGGTGGTGCTGCTGGCGGCGCTGCTTGGCCTCATCGCCACCTGGAACGCGGTCTTCTTCGCGGCAGCCCGAGTGCTCTTCGCGCTGGGGCGGGCCCGGATCATTCATCCGTCCTTTGGCAGAATTCACCCGTTGTATGGCTCGCCTGTCAATGCAGTGCTCTTCGTGGGCGCCCTCGGCGCCTGCGCGGTATTCATTGGGCGCAGCGCGATCATCCCGATCGTGAACGTGGGCGCCACCTGCCTTGCCGGTGCCTTTCTTCTCACCTGCCTCGGAGTGATCAGGATGCGGCGACTGAAGCCCGACCAGCCAAGGCCCTATGCGGTGCCGGGTGGCAGTTGGACGGCGCGCATCGCGGTGGTCTTCTGCCTGGGAATCCTGGCACTTTCCCTGTATCAGCCGTATGCGGACACCAGCGGGACCGTGCCACTCGAATGGATCTTTCTCGGCCTGTGGATCGCGATGGGAAGTATGTTCTGGCGCTTTGCCCATCACGGGCGCGATGCCGTGAGCACGCAGGAGCGTCGTCGCCTCATTCTGGGCGACGCGGCCGGAATGCCGTGAGCAGCGCGAAACCCGCCACGGCGCCCCGCATTTCCACTGTGGCCGTCGTCGGGACGGGGGTCATCGGGCGGAGCTGGGCGCAGGTCTTCGCTCGCGCCGGCTGCAACACCCGCCTTTACGATCCCGACGGCACCCAAATGCAACGCGCACTGGACGCGATCGCTCGAAGCGTCGACTACGACGTCGCGGAAGGCTTCGAAACACCCGCTTCGGCCCTTGCATGCATGGAGCGCCTGTCTCCGCACGCAGACCTGGCGGCCGCTCTGTCGGGTGCCGGCTACGTGCAGGAGAGCGGGCCCGAGGACTTGCGCCTTAAACGAGCGATCCATGCGGAGCTGGATCATCTGGCGGACCCCTCAACGATCCTCGCAAGCAGCACGTCAGCCATGGACATGACCGAGATTGCATCAGGGCTGCGAGGAGCGGCCCGCTGCATCGTTGCCCACCCGGTCAATCCACCCCACGTGGTACCCGTGGTCGAGGTGCTCCCGGGTAAGCAAACCGATCCCGCCGTGGTATCGCGCACAATGGAGTTCCTGCATGCGGTTGGACAAACACCTGTGCCGATGAACTTCTACGTGCCCGGGTTCCTGCTGAACCGGATGCAGGCGGCGCTGCTCCGGGAAGCGCTTCAACTGGTGGAGCGTGGGGTGGCCGACGTGGCCGCGGTGGATGCGGTGATCCGGGACGGGCTCGGCTTGCGCTGGGCGTTGATGGGACCATTCGGAGTGGCGAACACTAACGCCGATGGAGGCGCCCGCGAATATTTCACACGCTACGGGCAGGCATATGTCGAGCTGATGAACGACCTGAGCCCCACCCCCGCTTTCAACCCGGAGCAGATCGAGCGGTGGGGCCGAGCTACCGATGCGATGGTGGGTGCGACTCCGCGTGACCGCCTGCGGGCCTGGCGGGACCGACTGGTCCGCGGGATCCGCCGGCTCAAGCAGGAACAGCCGGCGCTATAAGAGTTTCCAGATCATCTGATGGCCTGTGGGAGGACTGATGGCTTCACTGCGCGATGCGACCTGGCGCTACGCCGACTCCTACGCGTTCATGGAACGGGTTCGGGAGGGCATGCCGCCACTCATCATCTGTGTAGCCTGTAACGGCGGCATCCAGGGTAAGGAATACAGTGAGAGCATACCCGAGACAGCCGACGAAATCGCGGACTCTGTCGCCGATGCGTACGCGGCTGGTGCGACGATGGTGCATGTACACGCGAGAGACCCCGGCAACCTCCCCGCACCGGCACGAACAGTCCCGGTATGGCAGACGGTCAACCGCAAGATTCGCGAGCGGTGCCCCGACATAGTCATCAACAATACGACCGGCGGCAGCTTCGACATGACCATGGAGGAGCGGTTGGCATGCCTCGATGCCAACCCGGAGATGGCCTCGCTCAACCTGGTCCCGGACATGAGCAGGTTCAAGCTCAAGGAGCGCAAGGCGCCGCTGCCGCACCCCAGGCAGGCGGTCGACTATGACGACTGTGTTCCGTTCAGCTACAAGCAGATCAGTTGGTACGCCGCCGAGATGAAGAAGCGGGGGATCAAGCCGGAGCTCGAGACCTACCATCCCGGGTGCGTCTGGGTGATCCGCGACCTGATCGAGCAAGGCCTCATCGACCGGCCGTATTGGATCCAGACGGTGATGGGGTATCAAACCTCGAGCTTTCCCACTGTGCAGAACGTGATCGACCTGCTCCGTGAGCTTCCCGATGGCGCGGTCTGGCTGTGCTCCGGCATCGGGCAGTTTCAGCTGCCCATGACGACGCTGGCCACCCTGATCGGCGGCCACGTGCGGGTAGGCCTGGAAGACAACATCTATTATCGCCGCGGAGAGAAAGCGAAGAGCAACGCTCAGCTGGTGGAGCGGGCCGTGCGAGTCGCGCACGAGCTGAATCGCGACGTTGCGACGCCGGCCCAGGCCCGGGAGATGCTCGGGATGTCCACCACACCTTCGCAGTACGGCATGCTCCAACACTCGGGCTGATGCTCGGGCTTGCCCTCACGTTCGCCCTGGCGATCGGCGTCCAGCAGGCGGGCGCGTCACGTCAACCGGCGCCATCCGACGATCCCCGCAAGATCGTACAGCAAGCCACCAGCGCAGTGCGGGGAGACAGCGTTGCGCCGGTACGAGCCCGCTGGGACGCTCGCCTCGCCCGCGACTCATCCGACCGCGCCGCCACGCTCGCCGTCGCCACACTTGCACGGCTCACCTATGACTATCCCCTGTCCGAACGTCTGTACCGCAGGCTCTTCAGCACGGCGCTCAGTGATGGCTATGCAGTGCACGCACGGATCGGGCTCGCACTCCAGTTCGACGAGTACGGCAACATGCCGCAGGTGGATGGCCTCTTGTCCGGCGCGCTGATCGGCGCGCGCTTCGTGCGCGACCGGGCCGCCGAGGGGGAAGCGCTGAGCTGGCTGGGGTACGTGCGCGCGCGATCACAGGGGTACGATGTGGGAATGGCCCTCTTCGACAGCGCGCTGCAGGTGCTGCCGGCCAACGCCGTCGCGGTCCGGGCCATCACCCGCTGCCGCCGCGCCCACCTGCTCCTGCTCACGGGCAAGCCTCAGGCGGCAGCGGAGCTCAAGGCAGCCACCGCTTACGCCCGGCGCGCCGAAGAGCCTCGTGCCGGAGGGCCGTGCGCAAAGGCCCGGGCCATCGACCTGGGTTACAGGGGCAAGCCGGACTCGGCTGCGGCCGTGTACGCCGCGTACGCTGACGCATTAGGTCGCGCGCACGACCCTAGCGGGCGCGGTGTCACTCTCGCGTGGCGGGCCGAGGTGCTGCGCAGCGACCTGGCCGACTTCGGCGGCGCGCGGGAAGCGCTCTACCAAGCCCAGGCGGACGCCGAAATCTCGCACGATACGTATGGGAAGGCGATCACGACGCTGTTCATGGGCCAGCTCTACCTCTCGCTCAACGATCCCAACACGGCGGCCCCCTACATAGACCAGGCGGTCGCCGCGGCGGAGGCGTTGGCTGACTCGGAAGTGCTCATGGTGAGCCGCTCGTGGCGCGGCCTGGCCAGCCTGGCCGCGGGTGATCTCCCCCGGGCGCGGCGCGAGACACTCGGGACGGCCGACTACTTCACCCGCGAGGGCGATCTCGAGAATCAATCCGAGATCCAGCGGGCACTGGCCGAGATCGCCATACGCGAGCGCGATTGGCCGGCCGCCGAGGAGGCGCTGGACAAGGCAGAAGTATTTCTCCGCAAGCTGGGCACGTCGGTGGCCCGAACGGGGCAGCTGTTCGAGCGGGGCCGTCTCGCTCTGTATCGGGGCGACTCGGTCTCGGCTCAGAAACTCTTCGCCGGATACCTGGCGAGCCTCGATTCGAGCGCCCACCTCAAGCGATTCGAGGCACGGACCTATCTGGCCGACGCCTATGCACGGCTCGGCCGGCTCGATGTCGCCGAGCGACAGCTGGGCGAGGCCTCGGACGAGCTGGACCGCTGGCGCGCGACTCTGAGCGCACAGGATCTCCGAGTATCGGCGTTTCAGGCCGGCGCCTCGGCCCAGAATGATCGGAATGCCGCCGTGGCCCGGGTACTCGCGGCCTTGGCACAGGGCGGGCGCGCCGATGCGGCCTTCACGCTGGCGGAACGACGGCGGGCCCGCGAGCTGATGGACCGCCTCGTGCAGAACGCGGCGCTGGAGACGAGCCATAACGACGCGGCGGGCCGAATCAGTCGGGGCATTGCGCCGGTCACTCCTGCCGACGTCGCTGCGCTGCTGCCGGACGACCGCACTGCCTTTCTCGAGTACGTGACCGGTGCGCGAGGAGCGCCGACCACGGTCTTCGTGATCACTCGTGGCCGACGAGGACCTCAAGTGGCACAGGCACGGATCCTCAGACCGGCCGACTCGCTCACCGGCGACATCGGCCGGTTCACGGCGCTGCTGGTCCAGCGCGCCGACACCCCGCGCGACGCGCAAGCGCTCGGCGCCGCTCTGCTCGATCCCGTGGTCGCGCTGCTCGATCCGTCGGTCACCCGTCTGGTCATCGTGCCGGACGGCTCGCTGCATCGGGTACCCTGGGACGCGCTGCGGCTGCGTGATGGCCGATATTTGGTGCAGCGATACGCGGTGGGCATTGCACCATCGGCCGGCGTGCTGGCACGACTACGTCATCGCACACGCGCGCCGACTGCCGTGCCCGCGCGCCTGCTCGCCTTCGGCGATCCGATCTTTCCCGGAGAGGGAGGCGGCAGTGCGTCGGTGGCGCGCGATGCCGCGCTGGAAGGCTTTCACTCGGCATTCGCGGCGACCGGAGGCCTGTCCCGGCTCCAGGGATCAGGCCGCGAAGTGCGCTCGATCATCCGCTACTCGCCCGGCGCCGAGTTGAAGGTGCGAGAGGCGGCGAGCGAGAGCTACCTGCTAAAGTCTTCCCTCACCCAGTTCCGGATCATTCACTTCGCGACCCACGCACTGGTGGACGACCGAGTCTCGTTCCGCACGGCGTTGGCACTCGCTCCCGGCGGCGGCGAAGACGGCTTCGTCACTCCGGCCGAGCTGGCCCGGCTTCGGCTCGATGCCGATCTCGTAGTGCTGTCCGCCTGCCGCACGGCCGGTGGCGTGGTGGTGGACGGCGAAGGCGTGCAGGGGCTCACGGCGCCGCTGCTCGCCGCCGGCGCGCGCAGCATCGTGGCCACCGGCTGGCGGGTTGGCGACGAGCGCATTGTCTCTCTGATCGAGCGCTTTTACGCCGAGTTGGCGCGGGGGCGCCCGGTGGCTGAGGCGTTGCGTGCCGCGAAGCTCGCCGCGATCGAGCAGAAGGCGCCCGCGTCTCTCTGGGCAGCCTTCACCGTGTTCGGCGATCCGTTCGTGACCGTATCACTGCGGCCACCGGCGAGCTGATTTCCATCCTGTGAGCCTGGCATCGTCTTCCCTGCGTCTTAACTAAAGACCCCTGCATTTCAGCCTGATGACCCTGCTCCGGTGCGCTCGCTCAGATCGCACCGGCGTGAGACTGCGTCGCGCCCGCCTGCGTACCTACCTCCGAACGACAGACCATCACTTACTCGGAGGAGCTCAATGGTGCGCCGCGTTTCAATTCTCGTATCTGCCGCCCTGTGTCTCGCGCTGCTCGCCTGCGGGGGCGGCGGAGATGCCCTCGGCCCGGATGGCCATCATCCGGATCCCGGAACGCCGCAGGAGCCAGGCAATCCCGGCACTCCCGATCCCGGCACTCCCGATCCCGGCACTCCGCAGATCCCGGACAACCCCAACCCCGCGCCCCCGGTCGCCGGAGGCTACACGCTCGGGCTCATCAATGAGGCGAACCCCGGTCAGATCGTGCTGCTGTCGAACCCGGATGGAAGCGTCATCGGTCTGTATCGCTTTGTCGCGGCCAGCACGCTCATCCTCGATCCGCTTGGCGGCTATACCCTCACGCTCACGTACTCAGACGAACAGGGCTCGTACACGCTCGAGGACAAGGGCCAATGGAAGGGCGGGAATCAAGACCAGGACGGCAACATCCACCTGAGCTTCAAGTCCGACTCGTGGGGTGACGAGTTCGAGGGCCTGGCCAAGAATAGCAAGGTCGAGATCAGGTACGACATGGATGGCGACGGCGCCATCGACACTCTCTACGGCTTCGTGCGCCAGTAACGCACGCCATCACACTAGGAGACTCTATCATGCGACTCTTGCTTACTGCGGTCATGCTGCAAGCGGTGCTCGTCGGCAATGCTGCTGCCCAAGCCCATCGCCCTGGCGCCGGCGCCGCTATCCATCCTCCGGCCAGCCCGCAGCCGACCGGCTTCATGCTCAACGCTCACACGGTTGCGGCTTTCGGTACCTCAGCTGGTGACGCGACCCAGCTGAACGACCATCCAATCACGACCGGCCTCGGGCCGGGCGGCGGCATGCAGGTCGGTTACGCGTTCAACCGGACGGTGATGGTGTTCGCGAGCGCGGACATTGCCAAGCAGAACAGCACGCGCCAGGACCTGCCGGGTAATCTCGGCCTCACTCACGTCGATCTCGGAACGCGAGTCAACATCCCGGTGCACTCTTCGCGTCTCCTGCCTTACGGCATGGCCTCCGTCGAGCACCGGAGCCTCGGTGCCAACGTCGAAGACGATATCACCGGCGCCGATACCAAGGTGAGCTTCTCCGGCTTTTCGCTCGGGGTCGGTGGTGGGGTTCAGTACTTCATGTCACCCAAGCTGGCGCTCGATGCCGGTGTCAGCGTGGGGTTCGGCAAGCTGGGCACCTTGAAGGTCGACGGTCAGAAGGAGCAAACGCCCGAGCTCAACAACAGCACGACGGCGCGGCTCCTGTTCGGAATGAACTGGTATCCCTGAGAGCGGAGCGAGGTGCAAGAGGCCTGGGCACCCTTCCTGAGACGGAAGGGTGCCTTCGGCGATTACATCGTTGATTATCTGGCTGTCGTCTATGACGATACCGCTCTTCGATTGAGCGGAGTCGCTCATGCTTGCTTGACCGGCCCGCAGGCCGACCGCAGACTTGAGGCTCACCGCTGAAACCTCGGCCGTTGCCACAATGTCTCAACGCCTGGGAGCAGTCGAAACCGAAGGAGACGCTTCGAAGCCCGAGACGGGGGGCAGGCCTTCGCACCCTGAGCCGGGGCGCCTGGCGCGACCGGAGACTGCTGCTCCCTCCGGCTGGCGACGCTGGCTGCCGGGCCTTCGGACCCTTCTCGAGTACCAGCCTGCCTGGGCTCCCCACGACCTGGCGGCTGGCCTGGTGTTGACGACGATGCTGGTCCCGGTCGGCATTGCGTACGCGGAAGCGTCCGGTGTTCCGGGGATTTATGGACTATACGCGACCATAGTACCGCTGCTGGCCTATGCGATGTTCGGCCCCAGCCGAATCATGGTCCTGGGACCGGACTCCTCCCTCGCAGCGCTGATTCTCGCGGTGGTGCTTCCCCATTCCAACGGTGACCCGAGCCGAGCTGTGGCTTTGGCGGGCACGATGGCGCTTGTGGCGGGCGGCGTTTCCATTGTTGCCGGTCTGTTACGGCTCGGGTTCATCACCGAGTTGCTCTCCAAGCCGATCCGCTACGGATACATGAACGGCATCGCGCTCACGGTGCTGATCAGCCAGCTGCCCAAGCTGTTCGGAATTTCGATCGAGAGTGTGGGGCCGTTACGCGACATCTGGCGAATCGCTCGGGCCGTGCTCGGCGGCGAACCCAACTGGACCGCATTCGCGATTGGCGCGGGGACCTTGGTGCTAATCCTGGTCCTCAAACCCTTTCGGCGGATCCCCGGTCTCCTGATTGCCGTGGCGGCAGCAACAGCAGTAGTCGGACTGCTCGACCTCGGCGCTACCGCGGGGGTGAAGGTCCTCGGGCCTCTACCGCAGGGGCTTCCATCGTTCGCCCTGCCGCATGTACCTCTCGCAGACCTCAGTGCAGTGTTCATCGGTGGCTGCGCGATTGCACTGGTCTCGTTCGCCGACACCAGCGTTCTGTCGCGCACGTACGCGGCCAAGACTCAAACGTTTGTGGATCCCAACCAGGAGATCATCGGCCTGGGCGCCGCCAACGTCGCGGCCGGCTTCTTCCAGGGCTTTCCGATCAGCAGCAGCTCGTCGCGAACGCCAGTGGCGGAGGCCTCCGGGGCGAGGACCCAGCTCACCGGCGTCGTGGGCGCCGTGGCCGTTGCCCTGCTGCTAATGCTCGCTCCCAACCTGATGAAGGACCTTCCCACCAGCGCGCTGGCGGCAGTGGTCATCACCGCTGCCATCGGCTTGTTCGAATTCAAGGACCTGCGCCGCATTTACCGCGTCCAGCGGTGGGAGTTCTGGCTTTCCATGCTCTGCTTTGTCGGCGTGGCCGTGCTGGGCGCGATTCCCGGTATTGGGCTGGCGATCGTCGTCGCCGTGGTCGAATTTCTCTGGGATGGGTGGCGTCCGCACTTCGCGGTGCTGGGGCGGGTAGACGGCCTGCGAGGGTATCACGATTTGAAGCGCTACCCGGAAGCCCGGCTCGTGCCCGGCCTGGTGCTCTTCCGCTGGGATGCGCCGCTGTTTTTCGCGAATGCGGAACAATTTCAAGCGCGGGTGCTGGATGCTGTCGCGGCCTCGCCGACGCCGGTGCGTCGAGTCCTTGTGGCCGCCGAGCCCGTGACCGGGGTGGACGTGACGTCTGCGGACATGCTTGCCGAGCTCGAGCAGGCTTTGCGCGCCGCCCAGATCGAGCTGCGCTTCGCCGAGATGAAGGACCCGGTCAAGGACCAGTTGAAGCGGCTCGAGCTGCTCGAGCGGCTGGGGGGCGACATCTTCTATCCTACGATTGGCGCGGCGATCGACGCCTACCTGGCTGACTTCGCGGTCGACTGGAAACGCTGAGCAGCATCAGCCGCTGCAGGCTCGAGCACGCTCAGTCCTTTCGCGCGATTATCCTGAGCCGGCACGCCGGGCTCCTTTGGCGCGCTATGAATCGAATCGGCGCCGATCGTCCCCACCAGTAACGACAGATACTCGGGGCTGCTCACCCGCCTCAGCTCCTCGCGGGCGTGCTCCAGCCTTTCCGCGATACCGAGTCGCTCGGCTTCCTCCCGGTGGCCGGCGCGGGCAAGGAACTTGGTCAGGCTGCCGACGTGGCGTTCCCAAAGAGCGATGTCGCGCTGCTGCTTGGTGGCGAGCCGCTCCTGGTACCACTCGCTGGCGAGCAGTGCCTCCCGAGTGAAGAGGGCGCGAATCTCGGGGTGATTGGCGTCCTTTCCTTCATAATGACCGTGCGCCATGATGTGGAGCAGCGCCTTGAGCGGCGGGCAGGCGTCCTCGATGGTCCCGTCGGCGAAGTACTGCTCCGCCACGCGCTGCTGCGCCTCCACGATGTTGTCGACCCCATCCGCGAACACCGCAGGATCCTGGATCTCGGGCTTGAGAATCTCCTCGGTGAAGACCGCCGTCGGATTGTCGAACACCCGCCCGAAGAAGTTGTGTACGAACCTGGCAGTGATGCGGTAGCCCAGCCGGCTCGCCAGCACCTTTCTCCCCTCGTAATCGTAGTCTTCCAGCTTCTGGAGATGCCCCGCTTCGATCAGCCGCCCCGGATCGCGCTCCTGGGGGAATAGCCGGCACCAGATCTCGGGCACCAGCAGGCTGACGTCGTGGTCCACCCGGTAGTGCGGACCGATAAAGCCCGCGGCCGAGCTGAAGCCGGCGTACCCGGTTAGCAGCATTGAGACCAGGGCGTTGTTCAGATCCGCTGTGGCGGCCAGCGCGTTGAACGGGCCTTTAGTGAGCGCGCCTTCGGAGCCTGCTCCGGTCGTGCTGGGCGACGTTCCCGTCACCGAGCACACGTAGTCCATGAACAGCTCGGGCAGCTCCTGGTAATGGATCGGGCCGTATACGCAGAGCGGCCGCACGCCTTCGGATGGCGGATGATTGCGCCGACCCGAGAGCACGCTGATCACGGGGAACAGCAGCGGCTCGTCGAGCGGAAGCCGGCGATATAACCGGGCACCCATCTCCGCCACGTAGCGGTCGCGTGGATGCGCGACGTCGGGCCGTACCTGGAGATAGCGCGGGTTCTTGGTACGCTGCCCGCTCACGACTCTTGGCTCCGCCGAACAGATCGAGAAACCACCGCCCGTGCGGGCTGCGTTCCGGGCGACGTGCTGGCGCATGGGAAGGGTGAACGCGTCGTGCACCGACACGTTCTCCACGATCTGCTGCGCGTCGTCCCGAGTGAGGGGCTGGAAGTTGGAGCAGAAGAGCCCCGGGCCGGCCATGTCGTCTTCGGTTTGCCGGTCGAACCCGGGATGGATCGCGTCGTCAGGGCGCTGAAAGAGCCGGAACTCGCAGTTCTCCGCCAGCTTCAGGCTCGGATGGCCATCGTATTCCCGCGGCAGCCCCGTGAGCTGGCTTGCCGGGACCACGACCGACGCGGTAATGTCGTCCTCCATCTGCACCTTGTCGGCCGCGACGAAATCCTGCCGCAGTTTGTAGGTGCGCCACGCACCGCTCTCTTCCCGGCCGATGCGAAGATAGTTGGCCACCAGCCGGCGGCCTTCGTATTTAAGCTCGTGCCCCGGCGCGCCGTTGATGATGTCAACGCTGAAACGATGGCGCCACTCGCCCCCCCATTCGGGCCGGTAGAAGCGCTTGATCACGAACACCAGCGCACGCACGTAGTTCGGGATCGTCTCCAGCCAGGCATTGTACTCCGGCGTGAACTCGGCGGGATTGGGCGTGAGCAGCTTGATCACGGAGCCCAGCGAGCGGTCGGGCGCGAGGATCCGGCGGGCCGACCCGCGCCCGTTTCCAGCCCGCAGCTCAGGCTTGAGCGCGTCGTCGTAGCTGCGGTCAAAGATGGCCTGAACCAGGTCCATGTCCTCGCCGAAGCTCCGCACGTAGAACGCGCCCGGCAGCACCGCGTCTGCCAGGCTCTTGCTGATTTCCGACTTCCCGCCGCCGGATACCGTGCACGGCTTGTGGCAGAAGGCTCCCTCCGGCACGGCACCGATCAACCGCCAGCTCGGGGCAGCACGGTGTTTTGCCATCCGGATCTTGTAGCCGCTCGGGTGGAGGTAGATCCGCCCGGGCAGCATCTTGAGGTGCTGCTCCTTACCCCGGCTGGTCCACTTGATGTCCTGCCGGTGGACATCGATCTCCATGTCCTCCGGCATGTAGTGGATCTCAGGATAGATCGCGTCAGTCGCGTAACCCGACTCGTGCAGTTTGGCGCGATCGCCGAGCAGCGCGAGCACCTCGGAAAAGCGCTGATTGGCGCTCACCATTCGGACCAGGTCCGGGACGAAGCGGTCGCCCAGATTGAAAGTGGCGAAGGCCAGTGCCCCACCGGCATGCTCTTCCTCGGCCATCCCGTACAGGTTGGCGCTGTAGCCGATCTGGGTTTTGACCTCCTTCTTGCAATAGCCGAAGTAGTTGTCCGCCAGAATCGTCACCATCACGCCTTCGATGCCGCGCGAGGTGATCTTGAACGGCTTTCCGTTGTTATAGAGCTCGCTGTCGGCGGCCCAGCACATCCCGGCGGCGCGCTGCGCTTCAGTCGCGCGGCTGACGTGGGGCAGTCCCACGTCCTTCTTGCGAAGACGCGTCAGGTGAGGCGCGAGGATCACGCAGCCGCTGGTTCCGGTCCACCGGTCCACGTCGAGCGCGGCATCGTTGTTGGGCAGATAGGGATCGCCGGCGTTGCCGAAGATGCTTTCCACGAAATCGAGATTAGAGACCAGCCCGCCCGGCGCGAAGAACCGTACCTCATTCCGCTTCTCGGATGAGACGTTGGGGACCGCCGGGCAGACGAGCGGTCGGAGCAGCAGCGAGACCATGGTCTCCACCGGCTCGGGCCAGTTCGCGGTGAACGGGAGCCGGGTGAGGTGGGCTGGCGGCCGGAGCGCCTCCTGCAGCAGCCGGAGAAATGCGATCAGCGGCACCCGCAGCTTGTCGCCCGGGATCGGAAGCCCGCCCTCGGCGACATGAAAGACGCCCTGGGTGGTGCGACGGTCATTGACCGGGTTGTGCAGGACCCCGTTGTCCAGCCGATAGCTCGAGACCAGCTCGTTGTGCCAGCCGTCGGCGTCGATGGGAAGCGACAGCTCCCGTGCCAGCCCGTAGTGATCGAGGATCAGCGTCTCGCCCGGAAGCCGTACCGGCTCCGTGAACCCCGCCGCTGTAAGGAGTCCGTCGATGTAGTCCTGAATCCGGCGATCAGCCGGGCAGAGGTGCTCGGAGAGGAGCCGGGCCTGCTCGCGGTAACGGGCGAAGAGGTCACCGGCCAGATGGAGCACCTGCTCGTCCCCTGTATCGGTGGGAATCTGGATCCCCATCGCGGCGAGCTTGAGCAGAATGGAGCTGATGGCCGTGCGCCGCTCAGGCAGCCACGGCGTCCCGTCCGGTTTGAGTCCGACGGCACGTTCCAGCTCCACGATTGGTCTCCGGCGTAGCTATCGGTTGCCAGCTATCAGCTATCAGCTATCAGCTATCAGCTAATAGCTATAGGGGTTCCCGGAGCCAAACACAAGAAGCCAAGGCTCAAAGCCGAAGCGCCGACGGCAGCTACTGTCTGATAGCTGATAGCTGAGAGCTAGTTCCTGATCGCTATCGGCTCCCTATAGAGATTCGGAAACTCGCGCTCCAGCCGTGCCACCTTGGGCGCGTCGTTGTACATGATGTACGGCGAGTAGGGATGGCGCTGCATGTACCCCTGGTGGTACTCCTCCGCGAGGTAGAACGCCTTGAGCGGCACCAGCTCGGTGACGATCGGCTTTGGGAAAACCTTCTTGGCCTGCAGCTCCGCCATGTACTCCTGTGCGGCCTGCTTCTGCTCGTCGTTGGAGTAGAACACGATCGACCGGTACTGAGTACCGACATCCGGGCCCTGTCGATTGAGCTCGGTGGGATCGTGGGCCACCTTGAAAAAGACGGTGAGTAGCTGCTTGTAGCTGATCTGGGCCGGATCGAAAATCACTTTCACCGACTCTGCGTGACCAGTCGCTCCGGAGCTCACCTGCTCGTACGTGGGTGAGGCAACAGTCCCGCCCGCATAACCCGACGTAGCGGACTGGACCCCTTTCAGGTGCTCGAACACCCCCTCGACCCCCCAGAAGCAGCCTCCGGCAAACACCGCCGTCTGGGTCGGTGGCGCCGGGGTCCAGCCGGTAGCCAGAGACGGGGTGGCCGCCAGGCTGGGCGAGGCGGTGAAGGCGAGAGCAATGACGAACGGAAGCATCGGTAACATCCCCGAGAGTTTGGTTTCCAACCTAACGCCGCCGGGAGGCTCCCGGTTTTCTTTCGGGTCCTTTGGCCAGGACAGCCACGCGCAATCGGTCAGTCTGGTCCGTCTAGATAACTGGGCATATTGTAGGGCTCCATTCCGGACATCGAGTGATCCGCGGTGCGCGATCCGCTCCACCGTGGTGCACCGCGATATCGAACCGGCCAACATTCTGCTCGTGGCGAGCACGCCGTCGTGGCCGACTTCGGCATTGCGACGGCGATCGGGATGAACGACCCCACGGCGTTCAGTGAGCTGGGACTGGTGGTCGGTACCCCGGCATACATGAGTCCCGAGCAGGCCCGGGGCACCATGACCGTGGACGGCCGGAGCGATCTGTACAGAAAAAAGGTGAGCGGCTGTATGCGCCCCGGAAAACCTGGGTAGTCGACAAGCGCCATCGTTTGGCGGACGGCTTCGACCCGAGTCCCACCGCCTTATTCGCCGCAAGTCCGGCGAGAGGACAGGGATCCAAGGACGCCGGCAAGCCGAAGGTGCTTTTGCGGTACAGCCAGAGCAGCTGCACCAATCACAGCTGCTGTATCTCGAGCGGCGGCCACTGACCTACGCCGCCTGCGGTATCAGAACGGCTTGAAGCCCAGGCTCCCGTAACGCGTGAGGTGCAGCAGATCCCAGAGCGGTACCACATAGGCAATCGCAGCGAGGGCGATCGCGACTGCGAACCAAAGCCCGAGCTTGTCCCAGACCGC